>NZ_CP030941.1:1282000-1602500 GCF_036621415.1 Nitratireductor thuwali | reverse complement strand
GGCAACGTGTTCACCAGCCCCATGAGGCTGTCGGGGAGCGTCGCCTTCACTTTAGCCTGGTCTGCGCTGTTGGACAGACGAAGGGCAAACAAGGTGCCGCATTGCGACAGGATGGTTTCGTCAATTTCAGAAGGGCGCTGACTGACGATCATTGCGCCGACGCCGAACTTGCGCCCCTCCTTAACGATGCGCTGCACCATGTCTCGCGCCGGGTTGTCGCTGTCCTTCCCCAGATAGCGGTGGGCCTCTTCCATGACGACGAGCTCGGGTCGGTTCCGCCCACCCTCGGGCAGGCTACGTCCCCAGAACATCGCCTCATAGGTGATGTTGAGGATGCCGCCGATCAGCCGCACCAGCACCTGGCTAGGCACGCCGGAGAGGTCGAGCACGGTGATCGGCTTGTCATGGCCGAACCAAGCTTCGAGCAATTCGGGCAAGTCCTTGGCGGCCTTGCCCTCAAGGTTGGGTTCCCATTCGCCGGGATGCAGCATGAAACCATACTGGCGATCGAGCAGGCGCGAGCGCATTTGAGTCAGCTGGCGCTTTATGCCGAGCACGCCGAACTGATTGATGTACGGTGCGGCGCTCCCGGTGCCGGGCACCTGATAGCGAGGCAGTTTCAACGTGGCTGCGTCGCCGGCTTCTTCGAGGGCTGGGTTTGTGCGCTCCTTGTCGGCCCAAGTCTTATGTTCCGGTTCAACAAGGTCGGCCCAAAGCTGTTTGAGGCTGAACGGGAGTGGCGTGTTGATCGTCAGCGCGTTGACATCGATGCCGGCTACACCGTCCGCGACAGATAGCTTAGCAGCCTGAATTTTGTCGAGCACGCCCGTGTAGGCGGCCTCGCTCATTGGCCCCATCAGGAAGTCGAGCAAGGTCTGAGTATCGAGGGCCCAATAGGGGATATGGAGCGGCTGTTCGTCCTCGGATGGGTTAACGCGGAACACCTGAGCAGCGGACTTTAGCGCCTCGCCATATTCGCCGTGGATGTCCAGGAGCAGGATGCGGGCGCTTCTGCAACGCTCGCCGCCGCCGGAATGGCAGATCGACCGCAACAGGCTGGAGATGGTCGTGGACTTACCGGAACCCGTTGAACCTAACACCGCGCTGTGCCGCGTCACAAGCCGGTCGAGATCGATGCGCACTGGGATGCTCTCGGCGCCAGCCAGACGACCTATCGTGATCTGATCTGCATCCTGCACACCATAGATACGGCCGAGGTCCTGCTCAGTAACCAGATGAACCTCGTCGTTGATGCCCGGGTATTGGCTAATTCCGCGCTCGAAGCTTGTTTCGACGATTTCGCCGACGAGTTGGACCGTCATCCAGCTTTCCCCGCGTTGGCGAGCGTCGGTTAGCGTTTCCGGTGTGGCTTGGGCGCCAACTTCGGAGATGACCCCATAGAGATCATGGTAGCCTTGCGGGATACGGACGAAGGTTCCGACCTGGGCGACCCGATAGCTGCGGCCGTCGATGATCGCAATTCCCGACGCGACGGACTCAGCCTGACGCACGCTGATCGTGGAACCCGCGACGCTGCCCACGCGTCCGAGGAAGGTGGGGCTCGTCATGCGTCCGCCGCGGTTGGTGCCGCAGGAGCGGCGGCGGCAGGCGTAGCTGCAGGTGCTTCGAATGCTTGGGGCGACCGCGAATTTGCGAAGAACCGCGCGAACTCCTCAATCGCGCCGAGCTTGAATTCGGCCTTTCCACCCGCCGCAGGCGGAGCCCAATAGCTGTTCCGGATTGGGCCCCAGTCCTTGGTTGGAAGCTCGCCCGGCGCCTGCCATTCCGCAGAGACTCCGCTGATAACCGCCTTATCGCGCGCATAAACACTGAAGTTCGGCCGCCGGGACGCGAGCTCGGTCGCGTAAATCTCCTTGTCCAGTGTCTGGAACTGGAACGCAAATACGCTTGCCGCAGGATTGGCGGCCAAAGCTTCGTCGATGCGCGCCGTGATATGGGCATCGGCGTAGGAAAACCCGATCGAAACGAGCAACGTGTCTTCGGTGGCGAGGAAGGCGTGCAGACGATCGAGCAATGCCGCATACGGTGCTTTCTGGGTCTGGTCGTATTTCAGATGCTCAGGAAAAACAAGATGGGTTGCGTCGGGCTGACCCGTACGAACCACCTCGCCCTGCTTATTCGCCTTCCAGCCGAGCGACCCATGAATCTTCCACAGCCGTGTCCAGCGCGCCGACAGCTGGTCCCCGGAAACCGAGGCGGGATCGAAAAAGGCTTCGCGCGCGCCTGCGAAACCATCGAAATAAGGCGCTCGCACCCGCTCAAATGCCTCCTCGAACAGCAGGTCGTAATTGGTCGTGAAAATCTCTACAGCATGGGTCCGCGGTGCCCCAGTAATCCAACTCACCAGCTCCCCATAGGCGGTCATCCCGCTGGGCAGGCCAACTTGCACGATCCGCCCGATCTCGGCGCAGATCGCCTCCGCCATGACCCGATATCCGTCGCCATCAAGGTCATGGACCTTGATCGATCCGATAACGCCACTGAGCGAGCGGATGCGAGACAGCAGAGTTTCGATATCGTGTTTGACGAGGTTGGCCTTCAGCCCCGCGATCTGTGCACCGTATTTGGGCTCGATTGCAGTAAGAACCCGATCGGTTAGGCCGGCGACCGCCGGAATCAAGGGGCGCGTCCCATCTCCGCGAGCCATGCCTGCCGGCGCCCCGGCGCCGACCAGCAGACCAACCCGCTTTCTTCCCTGCGCAATAATCGTGCGCAGCGATGCCATATATTGGTCGGGATTGTGAAAACTGATGCTCAAGTGATCCCCCTCTGAACCCTCAAGCGCAACTGTCGCGACCTAGTCGCGCCAGTCAAGGAAATTAGGATCCTCTATACTGCTTAGCGCATTTTTCGTCCCGGATTTGTGCGTTTATTCGAGCTTGACAGGTAGATGCTGAGGCGACGGCAGATGCGAAAGACCGACTTTTGGAACGAATTGTCGTATAGAAGTGCCAAGGGCTCGAATACTGAAGCGGCATCAGGTTGAGAGGTTGGATACTACAGTAGCCGAGCCGATGCTGCTGGTATGGCACCACCGCTGCGAGTCCTCGAATCTGTGAAGACGCGCGCTAAGGCCGAAAGGTCAAATCAGATTGCCGTAGACCGGCCTTTGATGTTCGCTTCCTGCCGCCTCCGGCTCAAGCGGTCGGTCGGCGGCAGGCCCCTCGTCAACATTCACGTTGCGGGTAAGCACGCAACAGACTCCGAAAACGGGATATGTAATACTCAGGGGCGGCCGGACCTACCTGAGGCAAGCGCTCCCCGCATTCGGCCGATTGCTCCTCCGGACATCAAGCGACGTTTTGACGGGTCTCCACCAGATGCAGCGGCGCCGCCGGGGGCAACTCATGGACTCTCGCGCTCGGACAGACCTTCCGGGCAATCTCGCAGAGATGCTGATGGTGGGTGAAGTAGATGACTTGGCCTACATGAGCCATCTTTGCGAACAGGCGGAATGCTTCCTCCGCCCGGAAGTCGTCAAACGTCTCCATGATGTCATCGGCGAGGAACGGCACGACTCGATTAGAGGCAGCGAACTCGTGGTATCCGGCCACACGAAGCGCCAAGTAGAGCTGGAACCTGGTTCCCTTCGAAAGCGCCGAAGCCACTTTCGAGCCGCCGTCCGCGCTCACCGCGACGAGCACTTCGGCGTCCCTGTCAGGCTGGGTCGTCAGACCTATGTATGCGCCGCGGCTGATCGTCTGGAACGCATCGGAGGCTCGAGCCATCATGGAGCTGCGGTGCCGGTCACGGTAGAGCCGGAGCGCCTGCTCAGCCGCCGCAACGCCAATTCGGAGCTTCAAGTAGCGGAGCGCCTTCTCCTCAATTTCGAGGGCGACCGTCCGGCGTCGCTCCTCGATGCGTGCCACGGCGTTGTCATCCCCGATCGCACTCACGGCATCGACAGCCTTGCTGTGTTCGGTGAATAGCTCTCGGCTCCGTTGATCGTGATCCTCGAAACGGGCTTCCAGTTCCGCAAGCTCGGCCTCAAGCGCTGCCCTGTCGGTGCTCTCGAGGCGCTCTTCGGCCTCGCGCAGCGTCTGTGAACCGATCGCATTGATGATCTCGGCGCCCGCCGAATCCGCCTCGCTCCTGAGCGCGACCCTTTTCTCCAGCTGCTGCAGCACCGCGCCAACTTCCGAAAGCGACGCAACACCGAAGGTCTGCAGGACTTTGGCCTTGCGTTGCTCGTGGATGGCAATGGCCTCGGCCAGATCACGCTGCTTTTCTTGGGCCGCCTCGACCGCTTCCTCCTTCTCGCGGCGGCGATCCCTCGCCGAAGCCGCGAGACGGACCCGGTTCTCCACCGAGGCGGCGAGGTCCATCGGGGAGGACTGTTCCGCAGGAATTCCCAGCTCGTCAGCGAGACGCTCAACCTCGGCAGCGAAATCAGCCCGGTCCTTCTCCATCTTGGCGACACGGTTGGCCAGACCGCTCTCCTTCTCGATACAGGAGCCAAGGTCCCCGATGACCGAGAGAATCTCCCGGACTTCGGGTACCGACCGCGGGCCCGCAGCGGCCAGCCACGAGTTCGCGCACGCAGCTGCCCATTTGGATTTCCAGTCCCGATCTTCGGCAGTGGCCCGTTCGAGCGCGCGTTCTCGTTCCATCAGCTCCCGCTGCCGGTCCGCGAATTCGCGCCGGAGCTGCTTCAGGTCGGAGGAGCGTTCGACGGCGGCCTCGGCAACGGCCAACAGCCGCTCGAAACCCGAATCTGGATCATAGGACACGGCAGCAGTATCCATGGCACCCTTCAACCGCTCGCAAGCTGCCTCACCATCTTCCTGCGCCGTCCTATGGTCCCGCTCGGAAGAGCGGAGGTCCGCGTAGGCGGCAAGCGCATGCTCGCGCGCGGTCAGCCACGCCTCGAGCTGTTCGGGAGACATCCGGGCAGGGAGGCCGGACGACATCCCCGCGATGGTTTCGGCGATCTCGCCTTGGATCCGCTGCAGGTCCGCCTTCGCGCCGTCCAGCTGTCCGCGGGCGCGATCGAGGTCGACATCCATGACGGCTGCCGCCTGCAAACCTTGATGTAGCTTCGCCAGTTCATTGACATGCGCGAAGCGTGCGTTCGTGGTCAGATCGTCCTGCCTCAGCGCCTTCTCGAAATTATCCGCCGAGCTCGCGTGCAGCGACTTACGATGTTCCGCCCACGCCAGCTCGCGCGCAGCCCTGACCTCCGCGGCTTCGTTGTCGGTGACGACCCCGGTGACTTTCTCCAGCGCCTCGAGTTCGGCCCCCAGGTGCTCGCGTTCAGTGATGAGGCGTTGCAGGTCCTGTTCGTTGCGCTCGATATGCTTTCTTGCCGTCGCGAGATCCGCTTTCCAGCGCTCAATCGTCAGCCTGTCCGGCACGTCTATCTCGAGCAGATGCTGCGGCTCACCCGCCCAAGGCTTCAGCTCTCGCAGCCTCGCCGCAAGGGCCTCCCGGTGCAACGCAAGCGCCTTGTCGGCCAACCGCAGGCGAGCACGATGATCGTCGGTCCGTAGTGCGGCAAGGGTCGACGCCAGTGCCGCTGCGCCGGCGCCTTCGCTTGACGTGACGTCTGTGGCGCTGCCGGCCGCCTCCAGCTTCTCTCGGGCCTCATCCACCCGTCGACGAGCATCGGAAACCTCCGTCTCAGCCGACCGCAGCGAGGATGCGATTCCGGAGCGGCTCTCCAGGAGCTCGCGTAGTGTGCCGACCACCGATGCGCTGAGGATGAGGCGCTCGGGATTGACCTCGCCCTCGCACCCGATCCGACGCAGGATGCCCGCGATGGCGGCATCAGCTTCACGCATCTGCAGGAGACGTTCGGGTATATCTTTGGTGGCAGTGAGATACCGTGCTTGCAGGGCAGGGAGGCGTGACGCTCGGTCGAGAAGTCCCAGGGCAACCTCGTCGACCATCTCCTTCTCGAGCTCCGTAGAGAGCTCCTGAATGCGCTCGGTGACGCCTTTTGCGCGCGTGGTCAGCTCGACCTCATTGAACTGAAGCGTCGCAAGCTCGTCGGCCATACCGTGCGGAGCCTCCGGCAGGGATTCAAGCGGAACGAGCTTTTCGCGCACTGACCGCAGGGTGGCCAAGCGTGGGAGGGCTGACAGCAGTCGCTGGATCTCGCTGACGCGCGCCTGTGTCCGGCCGCGAGCAGCGATCGCCTCATCGTACTGAGCGGCCGCGCTTTCCCTCGCCGCGATCAGCTGAGCGTATCGACCGGCGAGCGTGTCGATCCCTGCTCGTTCCGCCTTCAGGGCTTCGAGTTCGCTCTTCAGATCACCGAGCTCTCCGCTGCGCGCCCGCTTTCGATAGAAAGCGTCGGCTTCCCCCTTCAACTCGCCGAGCCGCTGGCCGAGGTCGGCAAGTCCGGCACTGGCCGAGAACAGGAGCTCTCCGAGATCGCCCTCGCTCGCCAGGATGCTCTCACCGCCTTTCTCGAGCGTATCGTCATCGAGCGAGAACATCGTCCGGTACGCCTCGCGATCCAACCCGCCCAAATCGCCTCGAAGCACAGCCTCAGAGATCGGCTGATCGTCGGCGTCGAGCAAGCTATTCTGCGGCCTCTTGATGCGGAAGACCTCCCGCTCACCCGTCGATAGCTCTAAGCCTGCGCCGAGCCGCATGGAAGGATAGGGGTGAAGAAAGCCATAGGGAGTTCGCATCTCCATGCCGAACAGGAGGTCCAGTACCGCGGCCAGCGTTGTGGACTTTCCGGCCTCGTTAGGGCCGTAGACGATATGCAGGTCAGGGCGGCCCTTCGTCCTCGGACCGAATTCGATCGAATGGTCGGTGAATTTCCCGTACCGGGTGAGGTCGAGCCGGCGAATGCGCATCACGCCATCTCCTCTTCGGCTTCGGCGTGCAGGCGCGCGACAACATTGTCGGCGCCCTCGACTAGCAGATTGGCAACGATCAGATCGAGTTCGGCCTCGTCCTCTCCCAGGATGTGGCGACACTCGGCAGGCAGCTGCCCTCGCAGTTCCTCCGCGGCCTCGAGCGCAGCAGCCTTGAATGCATCGGAACCCGCCACCTCGGCGGAGATCAGGCACCGCAGCTCGATCAACGGATCACCAGAAGCGGACTGCGTTCCGGACGGCGGCTGGCTCTGGACCTCCAGCTTCTCCACCCAGCAACGACCGGCTACGGAGGCCCGGTCATCCGCTTCGGTTTTCAGAAGGTCGACGTCGCGCCGCATCCTCCACGCGAGAGGCGACGTGCCTGTAAGACGGACGCGGGCCACGAGATGGTCGGAAGCTGCACCGGCGCGCGCGCGTTCCAGCGCCTTCCCGATCTCCCTTGCCAGGACAGGCCAGTCGTTAATGTCGCTGGTATCGAGTTCCACGCGCTCGAACTGGGCCACGCTGGTCAGGCGTTGCTCGACCCGGATGGATAGGTCGTCTGCCACCGTGACGAGGGATACGGATTTGACGCCGGATTCATTGATGTCGCGCCCTTGCGGCATCCCTGGCATCACGACGGTGCACTTCCCCTCGACGACCGAACGCTTGTGGATGTGTCCAAGGGCCCAGTAGTGGAAGCCGGTCGCCTGCAGGTCAGCGAGGCTGCAGGGTGCGTAGGGATTGTGACCGCTGGAACCCGTCAGGCTGGTGTGGAGGATGCCGATGTTGAGAGCGCCCTCGACCGCGGGCTTGTATTCACTGACCAGGCTTTCCGGCGCCTGCGGCTCGGCGAAGCTCAGGCCATGGATCACAACTGGGAAGTCGGCTCGCGTGCGCTCGATCGCGACCGCTTCCGCCCGCCCGCTGAAAACTTTCACCGTCTCCGGAAACACCAGTTCCTTCGTGATCTGGGAAACGGCGTCGTGGTTCCCGCGGATGATGAATACGCGGATGCCCGCCTCATGCAGCCGACGCACCTGCTCGGCAAGGAACCGAGCGGTCTTCATAGACGTCTGCTCGCCGTCATAAAGGTCCCCGGCCAGCAGCAGCGCGTCGACCTGCTCTCGAAGGCAGAGATCGATTACGCGCACGAATGCCTGCCTCGTCGCGTTGCCGACCAGCTCGGCAAGCTCCGGGTTCCTCATTGCCAGCGATCTGAGCGGAGAGTCCAAGTGGATGTCCGCTGCGTGCACGAAACGATATGCCAACTGCCCAGCCTCCCGCGCTCATTAGGCTTGGGATGATTCCCCAAGCACGAACGATCGCACGCCTAGCGTGAGAAGGCGCAAAATTCTGTCATGTATCCCCAAGAGACAGCGCAGGTTTCGGTCGACGGCACCTTGTCCTCTGCAATGAAAGGGCTTCAGGAAGCTTCGCGGAAACACCTCGGCATCAAAGACTAGGTGCTGTTCTAGTGCGTCTCATCCTAGGGGCGGCTCTCTGCTTCATACGGGGTCGTTCGAATACGATCGCGTTGACATGGGCTGCCCCTGCTGGAGGCATTAGCTAATTGGCCTGCTGCCGGTTTCGTGGACACCGAGATAAGGTGCTTTGACGAAACCGGAGTTTGTGAATGCAGAGAAGGAAGTTCAGCCGCGAGTTCAAGGTTGAGGCGGTGAGGTTGGTCAAGGAACGAGGCGTGTCGGTCGCCCAGGCTGCCCGCGATCTTGATCTCCATGAGAATGTGCTGCGCAAATGGGTCAGGGAACTGGGCGCTGATCCGCAGCATGCGTTTCCCGGTCATGGGCAGATGAAGCCGGAGCAGCTCGAGATCGACCGGCTGCGCAAGGAGGTCGCGAAGCTCAAGGCGGAGCGTGACATCCTAAAAAACCACCCCGGGCCACTGCTCGCCTGCGCGCGGTAGAAACCGCCCTGTGCTACTCTCGATCCGTGAGGGCAGCGGCCGTTAGCTTATTGGTGGGATCGACCCCGTTAAAAAACGTGGCCCATGGGTTCATGCGCACTTGAGAGTGGTGACGCCGGCTGTCCGCGCGATCCCGATTAGGAAGATGAAGGACTGGCATAACCCACGCCCTCCAACCCGAACGGAGGAGATGCCATGACGAAGATCACGACCGGCGGCCACCCGGACATGAAGATGGTCAATTCACATGCCGCGGCGGTGGACATCGGTTCGACGATGCACATGGCGGCGGTAAATCCCGATGTCTGCGAGACGCCTGTACGTGCTTTTGGAACCTTCACGCAGGATCTGCACGATCTGGCGACGTGGTTCCGATCCTGCGGTGTGACGAGTGTCGCAATGGAATCGACCGGCGTCTACTGGATACCCGCCTTCGAGATCCTCGAGCAGCACGGGTTCGAGGTGATCCTGGTGAATGCGCGTTACGCCAAGAACGTGCCGGGACGGAAGACAGATGTCAGCGATGCCGCCTGGCTGCGGCAACTGCATTCATACGGCCTGCTACGTGGCAGCTTTCGCCCCGAGGCGGAGATAGCTGCGCTGCGGTCCTATCTGCGCCAGAGGGAACGGCTCGTCGAATACGCAGCGGCCCATATCCAGCACATGCAAAAGGCGCTGATGGAGATGAACCTTCAACTCCATCATGTTGTCTCCGATATCACCGGAGTAACCGGCATGCGGATCATCCGGGCTCTTGTAGCCGGAGAGCGAGACCCAGACGCGTTGGCCGCTTACCGGGACGTGCGCTGTCAGTCGTCCATCGACAAGATCCGGTCGGCACTGATTGGGAATGACCGCGACGAACACATCTTCGCGCTGGCTCAATCCCTGGACCTCTACGATGCCTATCAGGCAAAGATTGCCGAATGCGATCAAAAGCTGGAAGCGTCCGTCGAAGTGCTGACCATCCGTAACGCGAACCCGGCCCCGTTGCCGAAGCCGCGCTTCCGTCAGAAGCCAGCCGGCGCACCGGCGTTCGATGTCCGAGCAGCCCTGCACGGCGTCCTCGGCGTGGATCTGACCCAGATACACGGCATCGGACCATCTTTGGCACTGAAGCTCGTCGCGGAATGCGGAACGGATCTACGAGCATGGCCCAGTTCGAAGCACTTTACATCCTGGCTTTGCCTTGCGCCTGGCAACAAGATCTCAGGCGGAAAGCTCCTCTCATCACGGACGCGACGATCCTCAAGTCGGGCGGCGGCCCTGTTGCGGCTGGCCGCGATCACGCTTGGACGCAGCGACACGGCGTTGGGAGCATTCTATCGACGGCTGTCGTCCCGCATCGGCAAACAGAAGGCGGTGACCGCCACTGCACGCAAGATCGCCGTGCTCTTCTATAACACGCTCCGCTTCGGCATGACCTATAGCGACCCGGGTGCGGCAGCCTATGACGAGCGGCATCGAACACGCGTTCTTGCCAACCTCCAGCGTCGAGCCCGATCTCTCGGCTACGAACTGGCTCCCGCGCCAGCAGCAGCGAGTGTTTCTTAGGAAGGCCGCAGCCTACTTTGCAAAGGACGCGATATGAGGTTCGCATTCATTGCAAAGCACCGTTCGATCTGGCCGGTGGCATGGCTCTGCGAAGCGCTGGATGTGTCGCGGTCGGGCTTTCATGCCTGGCTCACCCGGGCTCCCAGCGCACGGTCGCGGCACGACGAGGCGCTCCTCGGCGCGATCGACCGCAGCTTCAAGAGCAGCGATCGCACCTATGGTGCACGCCGCGTCTGGCACGATGTCCTCGCCGATGGGGTCTCCTGCGGCCTGCACCGCATCGAGCGGCTGATGCGGGAGAACGGCCTGCGGGCGCGACCACGCCGGCGGGGACTGCCGAAGGACACAGGAGAGCGGACAGTGGTGTCGCAGAACCTCCTCGACCGCGCGTTCGAGGCGTCGGCTCCGAACCGCAAGTGGGTGGCCGACTTCACCTATCTCTGGACCGCCGAGGGATGGCTTTATGTCGCCGCCGTCATCGACCTGTTCTCCCGCCGCGTCGTCGGTTGGGCGATGAAGGCCGAGATGACGGCGCAACTCGTCACGGACGCCCTCATCATGGCGATCTGGAGGAGAGGCAGGCCCGACAGCCTCATGCATCATTCGGACCAGGGGAGCCAATATACAAGCGAGCAGTTCCAGCGCCTGATGGCCGACCACGGCATCACCTGCTCGATGAGCCGGTCGGGCAATGTCTGGGACAATGCGGCGATGGAGAGCTTCTTTTCCTCGCTCAAGACCGAGCGAACGGCCCGCAAGGTCTACAGGACGAGGGATGACGCCAGGGCGGATGTCTTCGATTATATCGAGCGCTTCTACAATCCGCGGCGCAGGCACTCGACACTGGGCTATCTGAGCCCCGTGGAGTTCGAGGAACGAGCTATGTTAGCTTAACCTCGTGTCCGAAAAACCGGCAGCAGGCCAAATCGATGTAGTTATGCGGAGCTAGAGTCCGCTTCAGACTGCAGGCAGCTTTTACCTGCCTGTCCGGTTGCGGCCCCCAGAGTGGTGCCTTCGAACGATCAAGGTAGGTGGGGAGTGGACAGGCGACTTTTGGAACTGCATATCAAGAATCCCGCCGCTGAGGTTGCCTGAGAAGCCGAGGAAGGCGTAGTCGATGCTGCAAATGGGCGCCGTGAAGTCCGCGATTTCGCGTGTGAAGCACGCCGACAGACGACAGTTGTTGCGTCGTCGACCTAGGCGCCACATCATCCGGCCACCATGCCCGCTAACAAATCCCAGCACTTCGTGCCCCGTTGTTATCTCCGCGCATTCTGCGCGGACGGTGAAGGGGCCGCCGTTAATCTATTCAACATCTCCCGCGAACGGTCGGTCGAAGCGGCGCCGGCGAAAGGACAGTGCGCAAAGCCATATTTCTATGGGCGCGACGGCATCTTGGAGCGGGCGTTGCAAGAGCCCGAAGGTGAATACGGCGAGATCATGCGGCGCGTCGTCAACGATCCCGCTGCCGCGACACCGGTAGACGTCCGCCGCCTCCACGCCTTCATGCTGCTGCAGTCCTACAGGAGCGCGGCGTGGATCGACAGCCAAATCCGGCTAGCGGAGGCGGAACGGGCGATGATAGCCGATGAGGCTACACCGGAGCTGCTGGAAAGCCTAGTTATGACGCACGAGATGGCCCTTCAGCTTGCGCTGAACGCTTTCAAGGACAGCATAGGAAGTACGGCCCACCTACAGACGCGGATTATCCTCAATCGCACGTCAATGCCATTCTTCACATCCGATGATCCGGTGGTCTACACTAACCGCTTCCACCTGCAAAAGGACGTGCTGGGAGGTGCAGGTCTCGGCAGTCCGGGCGCAATGCTACTGATGCCGCTGACGCCGGAGCTCCTTCTGATGTCATTCGACCCGGCCATCTACCGCCTAGAGAAAAGGCTAGGCGAACTTGGCGTCATGGACCGTGTCGCGGACGTGGCCGCCTTTAACGATCTGCAGGCTGTTCGTGGCCATGCCAATCTCTATTTCCGTGACTGGAGGGATCGAGCGTTGGTCGCGTCGACTTACCACAGCGCCAAGTCGCGCCGCAGGGCGACGTGGTTTAGCGTGGAGACCCTGCAGGAGACAGCCCCGGGCAGCGATTCCTTCGTTGCCGTAACGGGCGACCGCGTCTACCACCCTGACCGCAGGGAAATACTTCATACACAACGCAACGTACCCGCGCCGGCCGCGTGGCCTTTGTTGTTGACCTATACGGATCGCGCTCGCCGCGCCCGACGCGGCGTCGGCCCGGCCAGTCTGTGGGAATGATCTTCTCCTGTGGGAAGCCCTGTCAAAGATCGCGATTCCGCTATCGGCCCCTGATTCGTAACCGAACTCGACGCTTTGAGCGTCTGCTATCGTTAGCTCTATACCTAGGCCTGCTAGTCGGCCTAGTGCCCGAATCTGCCGTTTGGCGAAACTGAACGGAGGGCAGAGTTCCGGCGGCGATAGACGCTTTACGAATGGCTACAATGAGGTCGTCAGCCGAACGGCGGCTTACTCGGTTTTTCGACCAGAACCGGACAGGCAGCAGACGGCCCCCAAGTTGCTGCTATCGTAAAATAGCCTTGCGGCAACCGCGGCGAGCACAATCCCGGCAACCGCACTGCTGATGCGGACACTCATCGGAACACCCGGCCGCTGCCAACGTCGAGATAGATGCGGTCGGCGCCGCCTCCGCAGTAGCTGAAATAGATGCCAGCGCCCTTGTTCGACGACTTCATCCAGCCGCCTCATTCCTCGAAGTCCGATGCCCGGCACCTTCCGGAGGCGATGAGTTCGTCCGTGGCTTTCACGAAGGCGTCTCGGTGCAGCCGGAAGTCATCGCTCTGGCCGATGAGCTTAGCTGTCCCGGTCGCGCCCACGGACGGATCGGCGGGACGCTGTGCCGCCAGCAGGTCGGAGCGCACCCATTCGGCGAACTGCCCGCCTACGATCCCATTGATTGGCGTGCAGTCGGCTCTCCCCGAATCCACATAGGCCGATCGCCCTCCGGAACAGGCGGCGTCGTAGTACTGCGACACTCGGGACCAGCCGTTCCTGGTCTCGAAGACCTTCGCCGACTCCCGATAGAAGAGCGTGCCGACACTGCCACACTCGGACGACGGGCAGGTGCGGCGGTTGGCCGAGTCGACGGAGGTCCACATCTGCGTCTGGGCCATTGCCGGAATAGAAATCGCGACGGCCGCTGCGGCCGACAGCAGTAGATTCCTCGTCATCGGTGTTCCCCCTTTCGCCCAGGGAAAGCTATCCCGCGTTCGTAGGCTGCGCAACCGTCGCCTTCGCCTAAGGGTTCAGTTCCATCCTTAGGCGAGTCCGTTAGTGAACTGACGTTTTTCGGTTAAAGCCTCGAAACATTGGCTCCGGACGTGGAGCGCGAGCTTTTGATGCGAGGGTCCGGAACAGAATAGCAGCTATCGCAGGGTGACGATTGCAAACCGGACTGTCCGCTCACGGCTCGTTGCGGTCATTCACAGTTCGCTCCGAACTGGCTACTACCGGCGCAGAGCGAATAAGCAAGCGAATGACTTGGCTGAGCGCCAATTTCAGTTCAACTCGCGGACCGCTTCATCGCTTTCAAATTCAAGAGCTCCCAGGAATGCAATCAGCTGCTTGATATCACCGTCACTGAGTTCGACACCGGCCATCGGCGCGTGGCTCCATTTCTTGAGGACTTCATAGAAGTCGGCCCGCTGTCTGGCGTCCGCTGGAATCGCGCGGGGATCGCCCAGCGGGTCGACGTGAACTTTTATCGCTTCGGAGAGATAATAGAGCGAACCAGAGTGAGAATACGGCGCGGTCTTGGTGACATTGAAAAGCGGCGGCGTTCTGAATTTGTAGAGGTCATCAACGTCAAGTGTAACGTTGTAGCGACCGTAGTCGACCCCAAATCCGTTCTTGCCAAATCCCGCCTGCGGGAATGGGATGGCATGAAAATCAAAATCGGAGAAGTAGGGGCCGTTGTGGCAAATTCCGCACCGACCCTTACCATAGAAGATCAATCCGCCTGCGAGTTCGTCGGGCGTGAGTTGGCCACTGCCGAACACGAAGTCATGAAATCGCGTCGGCTTAAGACGAAAATTATGGCGAATAAAGCCTGCGAGCGCCTCTGCCATGTCGAGGAAACGGAGTTCGCTCTGCTGAACCTTGTGCGCCTTCGCAACTGCCGGACCGATCTCGGCGTCATTCCGCAGATGCTGCGCCAGCTCCCGAAAGATATCGTTCGCTGAACCGACGGTTTCGCTCTGAAGCGTCTCGTTGCCCGAACTGTTGAGAAGCATCTCGCCGATTTCAACGGGGGGTAGGTGAACTGCGACCACAAGAGGGTCGTTAGTGTCAATGATCGCGGAAACGGGACCCCGTTTTTTCGTCCAAAAGGGACCCCTTTGACGGGCACGATGTGAGCGCTCGACCGGGTGGAGCTGGTCGAGTTTGCGCAGCCCGGTCGAGTGCGCCTGATTGGCCTTTCGGCTTTAGCTTTGAGAGCGGTTCTTGAAGCGCCAGCTGTCGTTGCCGGTCTCGATGATGTCGCAGTGATGGGTGAGCCGATCGAGCAGTGCCGTGGTCATCTTGGCGTCGCCGAAGACAGTCGGCCATTCGCCAAAGGTGAGATTGGTGGTGACGATCACCGATGTCTGCTCATAGAGCCGGCTGATGAGGTGGAACAGGAGCTGCCCGCCGGCCTGAGCGAAAGGCAGATAGCCAAGTTCATCGAGAATGACGAAGTCCAGGCGACACAGCCGATCGTTGAGCCGCCCCTGGCGCCCGGCCCGGGCCTCGGCCTCGAGCTGGTTGACGAGGTCGACGACGTTGAAGAAGCGGCCGCGCGCGCCGTCACGGATGCAGGCGCGGGCGATGGCGACGGCGAGATGGGTCTTGCCGGTTCCGGTGCCGCCGACGAGGACGGCGTTGCGCTGATGGGCGAGGAAGTTGCCGCCGGCCAGATCACGCACCAGCGTCTCGTTGATCGGTGTGCCGTCGAAGACGAAGTCCTCGATCTCCTTGGCCAGCGGCAGCTTGGCGATCGTCATCTGGTATTTGATCGAGCGCGCCTTCTTCTCGGATATCTCTGCATTGAGCAGGTCGGCGATGATGCGCTGCGGCTCGTGTTGGCGCTTCACGGCGGTTCGAATGATCTCGTCATAGGCCGCCTTCATGCCGAAGAGCTTCAGCGATCCCATGGTGGCGAGAATGTCGGTGCGGTCCATCATACGGCTCTCCTCAATTGATCGTATCGGCTGCAATCTGCCGTGGGTTCATGGTGAAGCTTGAGGCCGGCCGGCGTGGCCATAGTCGGTGGCCGCGCCGTCTCGCGTCGACGCGCCAGGATGTTGAGGATGACATCGGCCGAGCAGGCACCCTCACGCAACGCTTCTGCGCAGGCGGCTTCCACCGCCGGCATGCCGTCGCTCAGCACGGCCGACAGAATGCTCACCATCTGCCGGTCTCCGTCGTCAGAACGGGCAAGCTTGCGGCGTATCCGCTCCAGGCTGCTGGGCAGCATCCAGTCCTTGAAGGGCGCGCCGTTGCGCAGCGCGCCCGGCTTGCGGGCCAGAACCGGCACATAGTGCCAAGGGTCGTAGACGGTCTTGCCGCGGCCAAAGGCGCGGCGATGCTCGCCGACGATCACCCCATCCTGGCGGATCACGATCCGGTCGGCATAGGCCTGGATCTCCACCGGCCGGCCGAGCGCGCTGGCCATGACGGAGTATTTGTTGTTGTCGAAGCGCACCAGGCAGGTCTTCGACACCGAGGCCGGCACGGCGTGGAATCCATCGAAGTGGCCGGCATAGGGCACCAGGCTTGCCCGTTCAGCCTCGAAGGCTTCCCAGACCGTCTGCTCGGGCCGCTCGGAATGGCGATGCGCCTTGGCAAAGACGACGCACTGGTCGAGCAGCCAGGCGTTCAACTCCTCATAGTTCCTGAAGCGCAACCGCGGTGTGAAGAAGCGCCGGCGCACCAGCCCGACCTGGTTCTCAACCTGGCCCTTCTCCCAGCCCGAGGCCGGCGTGCAGGCGACCGGCTCGACAAGATAGTGGCTGCACATCTGCAGGAAGCGGCGGTTGAACTGGCGGTCCTTGCCGACGAAGACGGTCTCCACCGCCGTCTTCATGTTATCGTAGATGCCGCGCGTGCAGGTGCCCCGGAAGAAGGCAAACGCCCGGTCATGGGCATCGAACACCATCTCCTGCGTCTCGCGCGGATAGGCCCGCACGAACAGCATCCGACTGTGGCACAGCCGCACATGCGCAACCTTCACCGTGGTCGTCGCACCGCCCAGCACCACGATCTCGTGGCTCCAGTCGAACTGGTAGGCCTCGCCCGGTGCAAAGCTCAGCGGCACATAGGCGGCGACGGAGGTGCTGCCGCGCTTCTCTTTCCAGGCCTGCGCATGCCGCCAGACCGAACTGTAGCTGCCCTCATAGCCGAGGCCCCGAAGCTCTTCAAAAACCCGCATCAGGGTCAGCTGCTCACGCGATGGCTTCGCCGCATTGGCCGACAACAGCCGCTCCAGCTCATCCCGCCAGGCACCCATGCTTGGCATCGGCTGATGTTTGCGCTCGTAGCGAAACTCCGTCGCCTCCGAGCGCACTACCTTGCGCACCACTTTGCGCGAGACATTCAACTCGCGGCAAATCGCCTTGATGGGCTTCCCATGGACAAAATAGGCACGGCGTATCTTCGCGATCGTTTCCACAACCAACATCCAAAAACAAATGCCTCCGATGACAATCGGAGGCAGTCTGATGCCCCTGTGTCTCAGGGGTCCCTTTTGGATAAAAATTACCCCTCAAACGGGGTCCCTATTCCATGAAAAATCACAGGCCTCGGCCGCGTCGATCGTGCGGCCGGTGAGGATGATATCCAGAGCACGCGCTTCGCCGATCAGTCGTGGCAGGCGCTGTGTGCCGCCATAGCCGGGGATCAGGCCGAGTCTGATTTCCGGGAGGCCCATCTTGGCGTTCGCCGAGACAATCCTGAGCGTGCAGGCAAGCGCAAGTTCCAAGCCACCGCCGAATGCGTAGCCGTTGATAGCCGCAATCGAAACGACCGGTAGCCGGGCGATCTTTTCGAAAATGGTCTGGCCGAGCTCGGCGCCTCGTTTCTGCTCCATCAACTGCCTGTGTCGAAGCTCTTCGATGTCCGCACCGGCGCAAAAGGCCTTGTTGCCCGCCCCCGTCACAATCAGCGCTCGAACGGACAAACGAGCCACCTCGTCGAGCCTGCCGTCGAGTTCCCTCAGCACTTCGAAAGACAGGGCGTTCAGCTTATCCGGCCTGTTGAGGGTGATTACAGCGAAGGAGCCAGCGATCTCCAGACCGACCGTCATTTCGCACCTGCGAGCCGAAAGCGGATTGGCGTCGGCTTAATTTCGTGGCGGTTGGCCATTTCCACAAGCTCGCGCTTCAGAATCTTGCCGCTTGCAGTGAGCGGAAAGCTATCCACCCGCAGGAAATATTCCGGCATGTCGTATTTCGAAAGACCCTCCTCGGCGAGATGCAGCAGCAGGTCGTCCGGTTCCGCATCGCCTATAATGGCGATGCACACGCGCTCGCCGAGCCGCTGATCCGACACCGGAAAGCACGCAACCCGCTCCACACGGTCATGGCGCATGGCGACCGCCTCTATGTGGGCCGGATAGATGTTATGGCCGCCACGGATGATGAGGTCCTTGATTCGGCCCTCGATCGTCAGGTTGCCACGCTCGTCCAACGACCCCAGATCACCGGACATAAACCACCCATCCTTGTTGAAGGAATTTTCCGTCGCGTTCTGATCGTCGAAGTAACCCAACATCAGCGCGGCGCCGCGTCCCCCGATCTGTCCGATGCCGCCGGTAGGAAGCTGCGTGTCCTGATCGTCGGTATCGAAGATGCGGACTTCGTACGCGCTTCCGCCGCGTCCGCAGGTGTTGATGATCGTCTCGATGTCGTCGTCCGGGTGGGTGTACTGATGCGACGAGTTCTCCGTCATGCCGTAGACATTCTGCGCCTTGATGCCTTGCCTGACGAAGGCGTCGGCGACCGATGGCGGAATCGGCGAGCCCGCCATGTAGAAAACGTCGACATTGCCGAGACGCCGCAATCCGCGTTCCTTCTGGCTTTCCAGAATGTCCATGGCATGGGTCGGGACGCCCATCACATAGCTGGCTCCGGATTCAATGATCCAGTCCAGGCGGCTGAGGCCTGCCGGGGCGTCATCGGTCGTCAGGTTGCCGCCCGCTATCAGCCATTGGGCAACTGCCACCCAGGCGATGTGGTGTGACAGGGGGGAGAGCGTGAGGATCGAGGTATCGGAACCGTGATTCCAGTCACTTGCGAGTTCACGCGCGTTGGCCAGCAGGGTGTTGTGCGAATGCATGACGCATTTCGGCTCCCCCGTCGTTCCGGATGTGAAGGCCAGGTAGGCAACGCAGTCCGGATCGGTGTTCGGCTGGGCCAGATTCGGGGCAACTTCTGGCAACGTCTCCGGTGTGAAGACCATCTTGAGGCTTTTGACCCCGGAAAGGATCGTGTCGAAATTCGCGGTCGTTCGGTCCGCGCCCCAACCATCCTCCGTCAAGAGGATACGCGTCGACAGGCGATTCAGTCGTGTCCCGATCTCGGCGCAGGTGTGCGTCCGGTGCAGGGACGGGTTGCAAGCGAACCCCTCGCGAGCGCAGGCCAGGAACATCAGGATGCCTTCAAGCTTGTTCGACATCCAGATCGAGACGCGGTCGCCACCCTGCAGCCCGTAGATGCGCAATTCCGCAGCAATGCCATCGACCCGCGCGAGGATTTCGGCCCAGGTGAGGTGCCTCGTTCCGTCGCGAAGAGCGGGTGCGTCGGGACGCGCTGCCGCGTTTGCGACCAGCAGGCTGTAGAACGTGTCCCGCGTCCAAAGTCCGGCATCGTAATAGCCTTGCGCCGCGCGTGGATTATGGAGAGTGAGATACGGTCGCATTGTTCAGCTTCCGAACTTGCCTGCGTCGGGTTCGCGTCGTGCGGAGAACGCGTCCGCGAGTTCGTGCGCTTCGTCGCTCTCAAGGTACGATCTCAACAGCAAGTCGTGCGCCAGGCGCGACAGGCCCGATACGCCACCATGCCGGGCATTGAATGCCGCCTTGATGGAAGCCAGCGCGAAGGAGCCGCGCGCCGCAATCTCCAGGGCAAACTTCTGCGTTTCCTCGGCAAGATCCTTGTCGGCTACGACCTTGTTGATCAAGCCCAAAGCCAAGGCCTCATCGGCCGTTATTTTGGGATTGCGGTACCAGATTTCCTTGGCCTTCTTCTTGCCGACCAGGTCTTCGAGATACCAGGTGCCGTAGCCGGCATCGAACGATCCCACCATTGGCCCGACCTGCCTGAAGATCGCGCTCTTCTTAGCGATTGTACAGTCGCATACCATTTGAAGGACGTTGCCGCCGCCGACCGCGAAACCGTTGACTGACGCGATTACAGGCTTCTGCAGCTTGTCAATTGCCTCGTATATCTCGAGCGTGGGCAGCGTGCCGGCATAAAGCGTCGTGTCTTCCATGCCGTCCTTGCGGCCGCCAACGCAGAAAAACTGGTTTCCGGCGCCTGTGAGCACGACCACGCGGGTTCTCGTCTCGCGCCGGATCGTCTCAATGCAGTCACGGATTTCGTGGCACATGGTCACGTTGAACATGTTGCCGTCGTCCGGTCGGTTCAACGTGATCGTGCCAATTGGTCCGGCTTCCTGATAGAGAATGGTTTCGTAGGTCATGGACCGCCTTTCAGATGATATCGGCCGCTCGAAGGCTGGCCAGCTTTCCAGGATCGTAGTTCAGTATTTCGCGGAATGCGCTCTCGGTATGCTCCCCTGTTCGCGGTGGCGCCGTGCGGGCGATATTCGTGCGGCCGTCGATGCGGATGCCGTTTCCGACCTGGGGAACTGTGCCGTTTCCTGATCGCAAGCGATAAAAGAGACCGCGCTCCAGCAAGTGCGGATCCCGGACGACATCCCCGAGCCCGTTGATGGGGCCGGCGGGAATACGCGCCTCCCGGAGAAATTCAAGCCAATGGCCTGCCCTTTTGGTTTTGAGGATTCGCTGTATCTTGGCGACAATTTCCTGGCGGCACGCACGGCGATCCGAATTGGTGCGGAAGCGCTGATCGGCTCCATATTCAGGCTCACCAAGAGCCTGCCAGAATCGCGTCCAAATATTGTCGTTGCCAAGGCCGATGGTGATCGGGCTGTCGGCAGTTTCAAACGTTTGGTAGACGGCGATGACACTGTCCTTGCCGCCCGATCTCCGGGCGCCAATGCCGGAGCCCAGGTAGGAGACGAGCTGACAGTTGAGGAACCGGGTCATGGAATCCACCAGAGCTATGTCGATTGTCGCACCCTGGCGCGTTCGTCCGCGCCGTATCAAGGCAGAAAGCGCCGCGAACGCCGCATCCTGCCCTGCCAGGAGATCGGCTGCCGGTGCGCCAATCTTCTGAGGCGTCCCATCGGCTTCGCCGGTCATGTCCATAATGCCCGAATAGCCCTCGGCAATCAGATCATAGCAGGGCCAGTCCGCACGCTCACCTTCCATGCCGAAGCCCGTTATAGAAACGTAGATCAAATCTGGTTTGCGGGCCCTGAGCGTCTGGTCGTCGAGTCCCAGTTTGCGGGATACCCGTGGCGGCGTGTTCACCAGAATGATATCCGACTTGTCGACAAAATCGTACAGGACATCGCGGGCCCGTTCGTTCGTCAGGTCGAGAACAACGCTTTTCTTGTTCCTGTTGACGCTCAGGAACCACAGCGCTTCTCCGTTGTGAAACGGGGGCCCCCAGTATCGGGTATCATCGCCGCCTGGCCGTTCGATCTTGATGACATCGGCCCCCATGTCGCCGAGCATCATACCGGCGTAGGGACCTGCGATAGATGTCGTAAGGTCGAGGACGATGACATCGGAAAGCATCCTGTCTTCGCCTTGATCGCCATTCATAAGCGGCAATAGTTCATGTGGAAGCGGTACGGAATGCGTTGTGTTCATAGTGCTGCTCGTTCAGTCGACGTCTGACGCCAGATACGCCAGTCGCAGCAAGCGGCATGCCAATTGCAGAAGTTCCCGCAAAAAGATGCGATTGGCCTGGAAATTCGCTCGCAATGGGAATGCAACGGGCAGCAGGCCTCAAAAAGTGTCTTTGGCAAAGACACTGCCTGCACTAGTGTGTATTCGCTGCGGTCGGAACGGATTGTTCAGGCAGCTCAAGAAGGCGGAAGGTAGCTATGTCGAGTGTCCTTGGCTTTGCGCTGACGGGAAACGGACGCGTGATCCTGGCGCGCGGAATTGGAGAAGATCCGCGAGTCCGCGCGCTGATGAATGATGATTCCTGGCTCGAAAAGGCTGGAAAGCGGCGGCTACAGCCACTCATCCTCGATCGAAAACATTATTCCGTGGTCGTCTTTCCGCTTTCCGAGGGGGACCTTGTCCTCATTTGCAAGGCGCGCGAGCCCTTGGTCGAATTCCTGGCCTCTGTGGATTTTGCATACGAGATTTTCGAGCACCTGCTTGCAAATCCCTTCGATGCCATGACTGTCGTGGATGAGCAGGCCCGCGTTGTCTACATATCGCCGGTCCACGAGAAGTTTTTCGGCCTCGAACATGGTGAGGCAAACGGGAAGCTGGTTAGGCAGGTTATTGAGAACACAAGGCTCGATTCTGTCGTTCGGACGGGCAAGGCGGAAGTCGGGCACATACAGAAGATGCGTGGGACGGAGCGTGTCGTTTCGCGAATGCCAATCCTGTCCGACGACAAGATCGTCGGTGCAGTCGGACGAGTGATGTTCAAGGGGCCCGAGCAATTGGCGGCGCTCAGCAAGCGGGTTTCTGAACTTGAAGATGAGGTCGAGTTTCACAAACGTCAGGTTGATGCACTACGTAAGCGGAGTTGTGGACTAGATAGCCTGATCGGAGAAAGTCAGCCAATGCAGCGGCTGAAGCGCGAGATCGCAAAAATCGCACCACTTGAGATTCCCGTTCTTATTTTCGGCGAAAGCGGTACGGGCAAGGAATTGGTCGCACAGTCTCTGCATGCTTTAAGTCCCCGGCGCGACAACCAGATGGTCATGGTCAATTCCGCGGCGCTCCCTGCCAACCTCGTCGAAGCTGAACTTTTCGGCTATGAGGCTGGCGCCTTCACCGGTGCGGACAAGCGCGGTCGAATCGGAAAGTTTGAGCACGCTCATGAAGGCACAATCTTTTTGGATGAGATTGGGGACATGCCGCTTGAAGTCCAGGTTAAGTTGCTGCGTGTGCTTCAGGACAAGCTTGTTGAGCGGGTCGGCGCAACAAAACCGAGGCAAGTCGATTTCAGGTTGATTACCGCGACAAATCGGGATCTGCAGTCGTTGGTAACGGAAGGTAAATTCAGACTAGATTTGTTCTATCGGATCACTCCGTTAGTAATTCAGGTCCCGCCGCTGCGTAGCCGGGTCGAAGACATTGAGCTACTGGTCACGCACTTTCTTCGTGACTTGTCGTCGCAGCACCGCAAGGCTGCGCCGGACTTGGATGAAGCGGCGCTCGCTTACCTTCAGGAGCAGTCCTGGCCGGGGAATGTACGGCAGCTGAGGCAGGAGATTGAGCGGGCTTTTGTGTTTGCGGAAGACGGGCGGATCACGCCCGATACGCTGATGAGCTATGGCGACTTTTCGCCGTCAACCGTGCTTCACGCACCAATGGCGTCGGTCGGTAACGAAGGCCGTAGCATGCGTGATGTTGTTGCGCAGACCGAAACCGACTTGGTTCGCAATGCTATGGAGCACCATCGCGGCAACAAGAAGCGTGTGGCAGAGGAGCTGGGAATATCGCGCTCCTACCTCTACAAGCTTCTCGATCAGCTGTAGCATATTTTCGCCAGCATAGATTTGAACGGCCGAAGCCGATCGCCGATCGCGCGGGTGGCACGCGACTTGCATCGCCGCTCTCCGAAAACATTGCAGGAGACAAACATGGAAGTCGAGTTGGTGAATAAAGTTGCGATCGTTACCGGCGGCAGCAAGGGACTGGGCCGCGGCATTGCCACGGAAATGGCAAAGGCAGGGGCATCTGTGATTATTGCTTCTCGCGATAGCAGCGCGCTAAATGCGGCAAAATATGACATAGAGAAAATTTCCGGCCGCGAAGCGCTCGTCGTTGCGACCGATTTGAGTAATCGGAACTCGGCCGAGGCCTGCGTGCAGGCAGCTCTCATGTGGCGCGGCCGAATTGACATTCTTGTGAATTGCGCAGGAGCGACCAAAAGAGGCGATTTCTTTGAGCTAAGTGATCAGGACTGGGAAGACGGGTATGCGTTAAAGCTGCACGGAGCGGTGCGTATGTGTCGGGCTGCTTGGCCACATCTGATTGACGCCAAGGGTGTGGTCATAAACATTGCTGGTGTGAGCATGCGGACGCCGACTAAGGATTTTACAATTGGGGCGTCCGTGAATTCGGCGCTTACGACTTTCAGCAAGTCTTTGGCCGATCGCGGAATAGATGACGGCGTGCGCGTAAACGTCATCAATCCGGGCTACATTGCCTCCGAGCGGCTGGACCGGCGAGTTGATGCCATGGTTGAATCGTCAGGAAAGACCCGCGACGATATCTATCGGAAACTTCTCTCTGGATACGGCGTCCCCCGTTTTGGGGAGCCGATCGAGATTGGTCAACTTGCGGTCTTTCTTGCATCCGATAAAGCCTCATACATGCACGGCATCGCGGTCGACATTGATGGCGGAGGTTCGCGTGGACAATGAGAAATAGACGCTGCGCCACATCTTAGTTTTATGATGATTTCGGGCGAAACCTCTGCGAATTGTTGTTGCTGAGCGCCGCTGGTGCGATATCTCTGCTGCCAATTTGGGCTCGGATTTGGCGTAATCACAGTTTGGGACCATCGCCAAATCCGTTTTCGCGTCTTCGCCGGATTAGACTGAAAGGAAGAGAGCGATGAAAGTCCTTGTACCGGTAAAGCGGGTCATCGACGCGAATGTGAAGCCGCGCGTTAAGGCGGACGGTTCAGGCGTCGAACTGGCTAATGTCAAGATGGCCATGAACCCGTTCTGCGAGATCGCCGTCGAAGAGGCGATCCGCATGAAGGAGGCCGGCAAGGTCGAGGAAATCGTGGCCGTTTCCATCGGCCCTGAAAAGGCCCAGGAAACGCTGCGCACCGCGCTCGCCATGGGCGCCGACCGCGCCATCCTGGTCAAGACCGACGAGACGGTCGAGCCGCTGGACGTGGCCAAGATCCTCAAGGCCGTGGCCGAGGAGGAGAAGCCGGAACTCGTCATCCTGGGCAAGCAGGCGATCGACGACGACGCGAACCAGACGGGCCAGATGCTGGCCGCCCTGCTCGGCTGGTCCCAGGGCACGTTCGCCTCCAAGGTCGAACTCGCCGACGGCAAGGCCACCGTCACGCGCGAGGTGGACGGCGGCCTGCAGGTGGTCGAGCTCAAGCTGCCGGCCATCGTCACCACCGATCTGCGCCTCAACCAGCCGCGTTACGCCTCCCTGCCCAACATCATGAAGGCCAAGAAGAAGCCGCTCGACCTGAAGGAGCCCGGCGACTACGGCGTTGAGCTCAAGACGCGCCTCAAGGTACTGAAGACCGAGGAGCCGGCCGGCCGCAAGGCGGGTGTCAAGGTGGGGTCGGTCGCCGAACTGGTCGACAAGCTCAAGAACGAAGCCGGCGTGCTTTGATCGCGCGATAGGAAAGGAACGACAATGGCAATTCTCCTGATCGCAGAACACGACAACCAGTCGCTGTCCGAGCAGACCGCGAAGACGCTTTCTGCCGCCTCGGAATTCGGCTCGGACGTCGACATCCTCGTCGCCGGCAACGACGCCCGGGCGGCGGCCGACGCGGCGGCAAAGCTGGCCGGCGTGCGCAAGGTGCTGCTGGCCGAAAGCGCAGCGCTGGCCGAGCGCCTGGCCGAGCCGCTTGCCGCCACGATCGTGGGGCTCGCCGACGGCTACGACACCTTCGTCGCGCCCGCCACCACCACCGGTAAGAACGTCATGCCGCGCGTGGCCGCCCTGCTCGACGTCATGCAGGTCTCGGATGTCGTGGAAGTGATCGACGGCAAGACGTTCAAGCGCCCGATCTATGCCGGCAACGCCATCCAGACGGTGGAATCAACCGACGCCAAGCGCGTCATCACCATCCGCACCTCGTCCTTCCAGCCCGCAGGCGAAGGCGGTTCGGCCGGCGTGGAAACCGTAGAGGCGGCGGCTGATCCCGCCCTCTCGTCCTTCGTCGAGAACCGCATTGCCGCAAGCGACCGTCCGGAACTGACCTCCGCCAAGATCATCATTTCCGGCGGCCGCGCGCTGGGATCAGCAGAGAAGTTCGAGGAGGTCATCCTCCCCGTCGCCGACAAGCTGGGAGCCGCCGTAGGCGCCTCCCGCGCCGCCGTCGACGCCGGCTATGCGCCGAACGATTGGCAGGTGGGCCAGACCGGCAAGGTGGTCGCTCCCGACCTTTATATCGCCTGCGGCATCTCAGGCGCCATCCAGCATCTGGCCGGCATGAAGGATTCCAAGATTATCGTCGCCATCAACAAGGACGAGGAAGCGCCCATCTTCCAGGTCGCCGATTACGGCCTCGTCGCCGACCTGTTCGACGTGTTGCCCGAGCTTGAGAAGGCCCTTTGATCGACTGATCCGCAGTCAACACGGATTACCTTGGCTCATGATGCCGCTGCCTGGAAAGCCCCCGCTGACATCGACGGTTGCACGCCCCCGTAGCATTCGAGTCGATAATGGTCCCGAGTTCGCTGGTCGGCTGCTAGAGCAGATTCGACTTATTCCAGGTCATTGGTCAGCAAACGACCGATATGCGAACCAAGCGACCCAATGGCATACACTGTTCCAATTTCCGCCAAGTCAATCGGCATTCGCGAAATGCGCCATCTGGTCGGCATGAGCCTTCTTGAATGCACGTCGATCCGTGATCCGCGTCACGTACGACTCCGTCGCCGGCCGATCTCCAAAGGCACGAACCTTTTCGACGCGCAGCACATCGGCCATCAGCAGGTCCGCGACAGTGAAGCGACTGGCCGCCAGCCATTCGCGCTCCTTGAGAACGCGCTCCACATGGTCGAGGCGGCTTTCCAGCCAGCCTGTCAGACCGTTGTCCTTGGTGCCGCTCACTTCCAGGAACCACCAGGGTACAGAAACCATCTCGACCGAGTTGAGCGCGGCAATCGTCCATTGCAGTGTTTCGGCTTCCTCAACAGGATCGCGCGGCATCAATTTTTCGCTTTTTCCGGCGAGATGCAGCAATCCCGCTCCGCTTTCGAAAATCGAGAGGTCTCCGTCGGTGAGCCATGGCGCCTGGCCGAATGGCTGATGCTTGAAATGTTCCTCGCTCCGATCTTTGAAAGGTGTGCTCTCGACCCGGTATGGAAGGCCGGCTTCCTCGCATGCCCATCTCAGCCGCAGGTCGCGCACAAAACCGCGGGGTCCGTCGGGTACCCAGTCATAAGCCCAAATAGTCAGTTCGCTCATTATTCTTCCTCAAGATAGGTTTTCAGTTCGCCCATCCAACCGGTCCAGCCGGCACGGTGTTTCTCGATGGCGTCCTCTTTCGGGAGCTTCTCGTGTGTCAGGGTTAGCTCGGTGCCAATATCGATGGGCCGAAGGCGAATTGTTACCAACGACTCCCAATCGGGCCGGTTGGGCCATTCCCAGGTGAAGGCGAGTTTTTCGTTCGGCACGACCTCCCAATAATCACCCGTCGGGTTGTGTTCGGAGCCGTCCATCAGCCGAAAGACAATGCTTTAGCGGCCACCAGGCGAAGGTCGGTCTCGACACTGGCAGCTGGCCCGCGTCCGGACCCCACCACTGTAAGACCTGATCGACCTGCGTCATCGCCACGTAGACTTTCTCGGGTGGCGCCTTGAGTCTTCGCACAATGCGGCAAGACGGTCGAGGCTGACGTTCCAGAAAGCTTCGAAGTGACGAAGTCAGTCCGCCGCTTCAGAGGGAGGATTTGCTGCAAGACTGACCGTCACGACACGGCCAGCTTTTGTTCTCGAGATCAGCCCGGTGTCCGACAAGACGGCGAGATGCTTCATAAGCCCGGGCATTTTGATCGGCAGCGGTTGCGCAAGCTCGCTGACGGAAAGGCCGGGTTCCGACTTCAGCCGCTCGAGAACCTGGCGCCGCGTGGGATCCGCGAGCGCAAAAAGTGCGGTCAATTGGTGTTTCATGATACTTTGCCATATCGCAAAATTTTAAGATCGACCTCGGTCTGTCAATCACATTCTTACGGAGATGCTGCCGGCTGCCTCCGAGGCATGCACGCCAACGTGCGGCAACCCGGTCGGTATGGGCTCGGAGCCGACACTCGCCGCAATTAACCTGAACGGCTCCTTCGCGCCAGAAGCTGACATAGACCGTGCCGGTCGCCAACGGCTGAAATGAGGGGGCTAAGCCGTCATTTCCCGCGGGGCTGGCCAAGGTATCCGTACGGTCCGAGTTGCCTGTTCCGCTATGATCACTCATCGTCTATCGGCCGCGCCAGCCGAACACCGGGACCGCCGCCATTCTGTGAAATGAACTCGACTCCAGCGGATTCGAAGGCGCGGCGAACCCGATCGATCGTGCTTGCTCTAAGTATCTCACCCCGTTCCAGGCGTACGATAGTTTGAGTGGAGACCGCTGCTCCCCTCGCCAAATCGAGCACCCCCCAATTCAACGCGGCTCTCGCCATTCGGCACTGCACCGGCGTCATTTAATCACCATATTATGATGATTCCTGTTGCTCATATGCTGCTCTAGATGTATCGTTACGTGCACAAAGGTGGCCAGACGGGTGTTGCACCACCACGTCCGGCCTGACCACAACCCAAGCTGCACGGAGCTCGGATCATGGCTGATTCTGAGATTAGCATGACTTTGCCTTCCGTCACCCGCAGGAAGCTACTTGCGGGTGCGGCGATTACCACGATGGCATTGCCATGCCACAACAATTCAACCGCCACTGCCGGCAAATTGTCCAATAACCCTGCCTTCGATCCGGCCCTGTCGCTCTGGCACGAGTGGAAGGACGCCTTTGGTAACACTGCCGAACTCTGTCACAAGCAACAGCGCCTGGAAACGAAGCTCATCGGCCGCGTCGGCTTTCCCTGTGCCGACGTTTATCTGCCGGACGAAGACGTGACCGTCACCGTCTCATGGCTCGGGGACATCGAGGAACTGTTCGGCGATGATCCCGCGCTGGCCGACATCCGCGCCAGGGCTGAAGCCGATCTCGCCGCCCATCAGGCGCGCTGGGACGAAGCCGATGCGGAAATCGGCTATTCCGCCACGAAGCGGGAAGAGCAGGAGGCGTCCGACCGCGAGCAGGACGTGTTCGATACCTTGACCCATACCCCGGCCACGTCGCTGGCCGGGGTGGCCGGCAAGCTGGATGCCATCCTGCGCGAGGGCGAGAGCTGGGAGGACTGCTCCGACTTTCCCTGGCCGCAGGTGCGCTCTGTGCTGGTCGATGTCGTGCGGATCGGGCAGACGCTGAGCCCAAACGCCTTCATGCCGGGCAGCGATCGCAAGGGGCCGTATCAGCGCCGCCACAGGGACGGCTGCTGCTTTCGGGTGTGGAAGGCTCCGGAGGGGAGTTGATGGCAATGACAAGCCAGAAGTCCGACGCCCTCGATACCGAGTTGACGTTGCGGGACATTGCCGATCCCGAAGAGGCGGCCGTGGTGGCGCGCAATCTTTATGGGCGGGGCGCAGCAACAGCGGCCGCATCGGCCGCCTTCACGGCCCGTTACGGCGGACAGGAGGCAGACTTCCGCTTCTGGTTCGAGGTATTCGTGAAGCTGTCTGCCGATGATGAGCGGGTCTAGCAGCCGTGATGCCTGCGCCCGAGCCCCGTGCCAACTGGGTTTCGGGAACAGCCTTGTCTGCTTGAGAGGAGCAAGCCGGAACGGAACCAGCCCGTCAAGGCCGCAGCCGCTTCGCGGTGGCGCATTCGCGCCAGCCTGGACCGGCTGCTTCCGGTCCAGGCTTTGTGCAGGGAAGCAGGTAAGGGATTGGTGTGCGCTGGCGCGCCACGCGCGAGGGCGAGCGTTGGCCGATTCGCCAGCTAAGGTGAGAGGAAACGGCATTGGCGACGAGAACATTCAGCGCCCTACGTACCCTTATGTACCCGCCAGAACGATACGATCAAAATTCTGCTTTAAAGCCGCCGGCTGCCAGTGTTCCCTGTTCGAACGCACATCGTGTTGGAGAACGGCATGGAAGACAAGGCAGACCACGAACGGGAGGACATTGGTCAACCGGCCAACGACAATAGCGGGCGCGAACATGCAAATGTCGAGGACGCCGATATTGCGCCTTGGCGGCGGGTGGACAGGGTGGTTCTGAGCATCGCTCGTCTGATCGGGCGCCAGATCGCGCGCCAGGAGTTTGAAGCGGTTCGCGCGGCAAACGACAACGACCGCCCTGCAAGAACCACAGAGGGGTGCCGGGAGCAGGGGAAACAGGAACAGACTTAAGCGAGGATTTTTGATGATGCGCGTTGCCTTCTACGCCCGCTATTCGTCCGACAACCAGCGGGACGCCTCGATCGAGGATCAGTTCCGGCTATGCCAGGAGTACGCGGTGCGCGAGGGCTGGCGCCCTGTCGAGCGCTATTCCGACGCAGCGATATCCGGTTCCAGCACGATCCGACGGCCGGGCATTCAGCAACTGCTCACCGACGCACAACGCGGGCGGTTCGATGCCGTCCTGGCCGAAGCCCTGGACCGCATCAGTCGCGATCAGGCAGACGTGGCCACTCTGTATAAGCACCTCAAATTTGCCGGCGTGACCATCGTTACGCTGGCCGAGGGCGAGGTTTCCGAGCTGCATGTCGGCCTCAAGGGCACCATGAACGCTCTGTTCCTCAAGGACCTGGCACTGAAGACCCATCGCGGACTGCGGGGCAGGGTCGAGAACGGCAAGGCCGGCGGCGGCCTTTGCTATGGGTATCGCGTGATGAAGAAGACGGACGCCAATGGCGAACTGATGCGCGGCGACCGCGAGATCGTGCCCGAGGAAGCCAGAATCATCCGCCGCATCTTTCGCGAGTTTGCCTCGGGCAAGAGCCCAAAGGCCATCGCCGTCGATCTCAACAAGGCGGGCATTCCCGGCCCGCTCGGCCGCGCCTGGGGCGACACCAGCATCAGGGGCCATATCTGCCGCGGCACCGGAATTCTCAACAACGAACTCTATACGGGCGTGCTGGTCTGGAATCGGCAGCGATTCATCAAGGACCCGTCCACCGGCAAGCGCGTATCGCGTCCGAATCCCGAGAGCGAATGGATCAGGACCGAGGTGTCGCACCTGCGCATCGTCGGTAACGAGCTTTGGCAGGCAGCCAAGACCCGCCAACGGCAGATTGCCGCCCTGTTCGAGGCGACCACGAACGGTGTACGGGAGGCACGAGCAAAGAAGCTGCATTCCTTGCGGAGGCCCGTCTCGCTTCTCTCCGGTCTGCTCACCTGCGGCTGCTGCGGCGGCCGGTATGGCTTCATCCTGCCTAGCCGCTTCGGCTGTCTCAACCATCATCGGCGCGGCACCTGCGAAAACAACCGCACCATCCTGAGGAACAAGATTGAAGAGCGGGTTCTGGCTGGCCTCAAGCATCGCCTGGTCTCCGCGGAATCGGTCGACGCGGCGGTTCGGGCCTATGCGGACGAAGTCAACCGGCTTAACCGTGAGCGGCGAGTGCAGGTGGAAGTGGACCGAAAGGCGCTGCAGAAGATCGAGCAGGCCATGGCCGCCATCATCGCCGCCATCGAGGACGGCATGTACCAGCCCGCCATGAAGGCGCGCATGGAGGAACTGGAGCGGAAGAAGGCGGAGATCAAGGACCGTATGGCGCAGGCGCCGGCCGACGTGCCGTACGTTCATCCCAACATCGCCAACGTCTACAAAATCAGGGTTGAGACCTTTACCGAAGCACTCGATGATCCAGAGAGTGGACGTCAGGCAGCCGAAGCACTGCGATCGCTGATCGGGGAGGTCGTCCTCTTTCCCGGCAGCAAACGCGGCGAGGTTCACGCTGAGCTACGCGGCGAGCTGATGGGTATCCTCGACCTCGCAAATCCGGACGGAACCATGCGGGGCAGGGGAGTTATGACGGGCGTTGAAGCGAGCCCCCGCAACCAATTCGATCAGAAAACCTCATTAAAATCAATAGGATGCTAGCATCCTTGTTTTGGCGCGTGTCTGCCACGAAATAGAATCCAATAAATTCAATCACTTACCAAGTAGGTTCAAATCACCCTGCAACCAACTACAGAATAACGTGTGGTTGGCGGCCTAGAAGCGTGAGCTATGCAGCCCACGACGGCCGTAAAAGTGCATTTGCTTCCAGCCACAATCAGACATCACGGGGAGGAAAATGTAGGCCGTGGTTGCGGACTAAGCGGTCATCGCCAAGCCGATCCCCGAATGGCGTGTTCGGGGCCTGAAGGAGACGGTTCGGTCTTGGACGATGACGCCGATAAAGCAGACTGTCGAATGCGCTCCCTTGTGTCCGATCTCCGGTAGGGCACGTGAGGCGGAGACGACGGGATTCGATGCGGCCCCTCGATCCATAGAATACCGGAGTCAGCTTCGCATTGGGTGGCATTGGCACGCCTTCGAAGACCCGCCCTGAGGGAAAGTGCTTTGGGATCGGCGCGGGCCGAGGCGCCGTGTTGGCGCGCAGATTGACCGACCTTGTCGGCATAACACCATCCCCACCCTTCCCGGGGATCGTAGCCCTCGATGATCGGGTGACCCAGGGCCTCTTAGTGGCTCGGGCGTGCCGGTTCGAGGAATCGTCGCAGCAGCCAACATGATCGCAGCTGCGGCACAGGCGCAGATGCACCCACAAACTGCTGTGACCTCACGCAGTCCTCTCAGTTCAGCGCACTGGGCTTCACGGTCCGAATGGTGTGACCGCAGCGCTGCATCAACCGATGACCTCTGCTTGGGGCCTGTCGCCGGCGCGAGAAAGTTCCGCGTGCCAGTGGCCAGTCGCGTCCTCCCAGACGATGCCCGTGGTCTCGCCCGGCCGCAACTGCTTGCAGGCCGCCCGCCGCGCCGCGCCGAAGGCCGCATCATGGCTGGGAAAGGTCTCGGAATACGTGCCGTCCACCCGATAAGCCCAGCCGCCGTCGTGCTCGACAATCCGATATTTTACATCGCTCATTTCATCGCTCCTGCCGTTGGAATGTTCCTACTTGTTGCTCTCGCTCCCGAGATGGCTGGAAAGGAAGGTGCGCAGAGCCGCGCAGATGCGCCGTCGTCCTCCCATCACGGACGCAGCACGTCCTGCCATTCCGGATGGCGTTCGATCTGCGCCTTCGCGAATGGGCAGAGCGGCATGATGACGGTGCCGTCGCGCCGCGCATCCTCGATCGCCTGGCGCACCAGGCGCTCGCCGACCTTGCGGCCGCGCAAGGCGGCAGGTACTTCCGTATGGTCGATGATGATCAGGCCGTCGCCGGCCCGGCTATAGGTCATCTCGGCTTCGACCCCGTCGATCACCAGCCGGTAGCGTCCCTTCGACGCGCCATCCTCCCGCTCAACCGTCTCGTCGCCGGTCGTGGCCGCGGGCCTGGCCGTTTCGGCGTCGGGCCGGCGGACCTGCCGCGGCGCTCCATGCGCGCATTCCAAGAGATCGCGATCCCAACCGCCCAGATCGGCGGCGGCCTCGTAGGTAGATACGAGGAAGGCCATCAGGGCTTCGTCGGGATCGGCGGCCGACCGCACGGCATCGTAGGGGAGGATGAATTCCGACAGGCCCTCATGCCAGAACGCAGCATCGGGCCGGACCGACGCGGCGCGGTAACCGCCGGGTGCCGGATAGGCGTAGGCATAGAAGGCCGGGTAGTCGATGCTGCCGCCCCCCGGCCAGAAGCCCACTGACGAGACCTCGCGGTCATAGGCCTCCTGCGCCACGTCGTCCGGCAGTGCCGGGACGCCGCCGGGATGAAGCGGCGCGCGCCGTCCCGAAAACCGCGTGAGGGCCAGGTCGAAGCTGCCCCAGAACAGGTGAACGGGACTGGACTTGCCCAGAAACGACGTACGGAACCGGTTGAAGACCCTGTCGACCGCGATCAGAGCCTGATGGAAGCGCTGAACGGCTTCGCGATCATAGGGCCGGTCGCGATCATCCTCGGCGAAGGGAACAGGATAGGGCACTTCGTTCGGGCTGCCGTTGAAGGTAGGCGTGCCGCCGAGCTGCGTAATCAGCTGCACGAAGAGCGCGTGGAATTCGGCAACCGTCATCGGCCCGAGATCGAAAGATTTCCTACGACCGTCGCCGCAGGTGCCGACGACCTTGTGCTCGCGCAGATCAAACAGGATTTCGATGCCTGGCCCGTCCGGAATGGGCGAGGAGGCCAGGCCGTTCGGCGTCACGTAGAAGGTCGCGTGCCACGAATGGTTGAGCCAGGGCGTGTGCGCGAGCCGGTATTTGCCGGCGATCTGTAGATAGAGATGCAGCGCCGAACACGTTTCGCGCCAGCTGAGGTAATCAAATTGGGGCCACTTGTTCATTGCTGGTTCTCCACGCTGGTTCCGGTCATTCCGGAAGGGGGATGTGCTCGCTGCGGTCGTCGACGGGCAGATCGAAGCGTCCCTTGCCCCAGTTCGCGGCACGCCATTCCGTCTTGGCGAGTTCGATACGTTCTCGCGACGAGGCGACGAAGTTCCACCAGATGTAGCGCGGTCCGTTGAATGTCGCGCCGCCGAGGATCATCAGCCGCGCGCCCCGCTCTCCGGCGGCCACCGTGATGCGGTCGCCCGGCCGGAACACCATCATCTGCGACGCCTCGAATTCCTGTCCGGCGACCGAGATCGAGCCTTCGACGATGTAGATACCGCGGTCCTCGTGATCGTCCGGCATCGGCAGCCGGCTTCCCGGCTCGAGCTTCACATCGGCGTAGAATGTCTCGGAAAGCATCGTCGCGGGCGCGGTCTTGCCATAGGCATTCCCGAGAATGAGCCGAACCGAGACGCCGCGATCCTCGACGACGGGCAGGGTGTCCTTGCCGTGATGCTCGAAGCTGGGCGCCACGTCCTCGTGGCTGTCCGGCAGGGCCAACCAGGTCTGGATGCCGAACAGGCTATTCGGGCCGCTCCGCGCAGCCGCCGACGTGCGTTCCGAATGGGTAACGCCGCGCCCGGCGACCATCCAGTTCAGCGCGCCGGGGCGAATGATCTGGTCGGCGCCGGTGCTGTCCCGGTGATGGAAGTCGCCCTGGAACAGGTAGGTGACCGTGCCGAGGCCGATATGCGGATGCGGCCGGACGTCGACGCCCTGCCCGGTCAGCAACTCTGCCGGCCCTGCCTGGTCGAAGAAGATGAACGGCCCGACCATCTGCCGCTTCGGTGCCGGCAGGGCGCGCCGGACCTGGAAATCGCCGAGGTCGCGGGAACGCGGGACGATCAGGGTCTCGATCGCGTCTATGCCGACCTCGTCGGGACAACCGGGTTCGAGTGCTGGGTTCCAACTCATGTGCATCATCCTCTTTCGTCGGATCGCCTGATCCTGCCGAGCGATCGTCGTAGTCGGCGGCCGAAACGCCCCCGCATCGGCAACTTCCACGAGCGTCCAAAATCTTCAGTGTCTATTCGGCGTTCCCCGTTTCGCAACTTGGCAGGATCAGGCCCTACCGTATCACCGATGGAGATGTCAGTTTCCGCACTCGCCGGGCAGCCCGGCACTCACTCGTTTCCGGCAGCAGATCAGCGAACGCCGTCGTACCGTTTCCAAGAAACCGAACGAATTCAAGTCTTCGCGCAGCGACGAGCCTGATTGGGAGCAAGAACGGTACCGGCTCGGCAGTTTCTGCACCGCAGCGCTCAAGTGCGTTCGCTAGTTTCAAGCAGCCAAATGAGCGCTTCCCTCAATACCCAGGAGATTGGAATGACTTTTCGCAACGGCCTTGCCTCCCTTCTTCGCCCCGAGGATTCCGTACTCGTCCTGATAGACCATCAGCCCTACCAGCTCGCGAACCTGAACAGCCACGATCCGCAGGCGGTGGTGAACAACACGACCGCGCTCGCCAAGGTCGCGAAGGTGTTCGGCGTGCCCACGATCCTGACCAGCGTCGTCGCTGCCCGGGGCGGTAACATCTTTCCGCATGTCACCGAAGTGTTCCCCGACCAGGAGGTGATCGACCGCACGACGATCAACACCTGGGAGGATCCGAAGGTTGTGGATGCGGTCAAGGCGACGGGGCGCAAGCAACTGATCATCGCCGGTCTGTGGACCGAGATCTGCGTGGCGATGCCGGCAATCCAGGCGGCGGGCGAAGGCTGGGACGTGACCGTGATCACCGACGCGTCCGGCGGCACGTCGGTCGAGGCCCACGAGGTCGCGATTCAGCGCATGATCGCGGGCGGCATCAACATGATGACGTGGCTGGCCCTGGCGTCCGAATGGCAGCGCGATTGGGCCCGGGCCGAGACCGCGACCGAACTGAACGACGCCCTCAGGAACCATCTCGGCGGCAGCGCCATCGCCTATCTGTGGGAACAGCAACTGCTCAACACGCCGGTGCCGAGCTCGGCGGGTTGATTCGAGCAGGGATGGAGAGGCGGCCCGGAAAGGTCCAAGCCTCGTCATCCATGTCGCCGCCCAGAACTACACAATGGAGGCACGGATGGATTTCGAGAAGCTCATGCAGGCCAATCTCGACCTGGTGTTCGGCGAGCGCGACCCTACACGGCGCATCGCGGCGATCCGGACCGTCTACCATGAGGACGCGGAGCTTCACGAACCCCAGCATTCGGTGCGTGAGTACCTCCGCGCCCGCGATTATTCTTGCCGCTGCGGCGGCCCGTACCAACATCCTATTGGAGAATAAAGTCATGAAAGTTGTAATGATTCTGACGTCGCATGACCAGCTCGGCGACACCGGCCGCAAGACCGGTTTCTGGCTCGAAGAGCTGGCCGCGCCTTATTATGTGTTCAAGGAAGCTGGCTACGAGATCACGCTCGCGTCGCCGGACGGCGGCCAGCCGCCACTTGATCCCAAAAGCAACGAGCCCGACTTCCAGACCGAGGACACGCGCCGCTTCGGGGCCGACGCCGAGGCGCGAGAAGCGCTGGCGAATACCGTGAAGCTCGCCGACATATCCCAGGCTGATTTTGATACGGTCTTTTATCCAGGCGGCCACGGCCCGATGTGGGATCTCGCCGAAAGCCCGGTCTCGGCGGCGCTGATCGAAAGCTTCCTTGCCGCGGACAAGCCGGTCGCGCTGGTGTGCCACGCGCCGGGCGTGCTCCGTCACGTCAAGGCGCCGAACGGCCGTCCGCTCGTCGAAGGAAAGAAGGTCACCGGCTTCACCAACAGCGAGGAGGCCGCCGTCGGCCTGACGGAAGTCGTGCCATTCCTCGTCGAGGACGAGTTGCAGGCCAAGGGCGGCATCTATTCGAAGGGTCCTGACTGGGGTCCGTACTTCGTACAGGATGGCCTGCTGATCACCGGCCAGAACCCGGCCTCGTCCGCCGGCGCCGCCCGGCGCCTGGTCGAGGAACTCGGAGAGTCGGCATGAGCGCCTACGTGGTCTTCGTCCGTGACACGGTTACCGACGAGCAGGCGCTCGATCGCTACCGGGAGCGGACGCCGGCCGCGCGCGACGCGCATCCGCTGGAACCGCTCTGCGTGATGCGACTGGCACCTTCCAGGCGCCGCCCCGGATGCTCGTCGCTGCCAGTATCGCGCTGCTGGCCACCACGCCCATTCTTCAACACGATCACCACCGCCTGGCCGCCGCCGCTGTGAGGGCGGTCGCCCAAGCCCAGGAGAAAAGCATGAAGGTATTCATCGTTGGTATCGGCGGCGGCGTCGGCCGTCGTGTCGGGGAGCAACTCGCCGCGGCGGGCGACGAACCCACCGGTCTTGTACGTCAGCAGCGTCAGGTCGAGGCGCTCGCGTCCCTCGGCATCAAGGCGAAGTTCGGCGACATCGTCGCGATGTCGGTCGATGAGCTCGCCGACGCGGTGCGCGGCGCCGACGCGGTCGTCTTCAGCGCCGGCGCCGGCGGCAAGGACGGCGACGATGCGACGACCCGCATCGATGGCGATGGACCGGGCAAGCTCGCAGAGGCGGCAGCGCTCGCCGGCGTGCGACGGTTCATACTCGTCTCCGTCTTCCCCGAAGCTTGGCGCGAGCGGCACATGGACGCTTCGTTCGAGCACTACATGGTTCAGAAGAAGCGGGCGGAAATCGCGCTCGTTCAGACAGATCTCGACTGGCTGATCGTGCGCCCCTCTGCGCTTCTCAACGATCCGGGAACGGGTCGGGTCGATCTTGGTCTCGCCAGGGTCCACGAGGAGATCACGCGCGACGACGTCGCAACCACGGTCGTCGCGCTGCTCAAATCGCCCGAACTGAGCCGCCTGATCCTGGAGGTGACCGGCGGCGACGTACCCATCGCCGAGGCGGTAGCGGCTGTCCGAGAAGCCACTGCGCCGTCCGGCTCCGAGCAAGAGTGACACGTCAATGCGCGCTCATCATACAGGGCACTCCCGTCGAGCGGTGATCGCGATGCTGGCAGGAACGGCGATGATCGCCGTTATGGCGGGGCCTTGATATGGCGCAGGTGAGAGCTCCGCGGCCGAGGCTTGAACCTGTAGAGGTGTTGGTGAAGGTCACTGCAGCGCTATAGAACAGACGGGATCGCGGACCGCTCGTCTATGGTCGGATGGGCTCAACCGCATGTGCCTGAGAAAACCCGTGCGGGGACCTGATTCCAAGAGTCCCCAGCCTCCAGCGCAATATACGTGATCGGAAGGTTCGTCTGACCGTTCATGATCACCGCACGTTCCGTCGAAACCAACAACTAGAGAGTTCAAGTTATGCTCAAAGGATCGGACCTGTTTGTCGCCGCACTAGAGAACGAAGGCGTAGATCGCATCTTCGGCGTGCCGGGCGAGGAGAACCTCGATCTCCTGGAGTCGCTGCGGACTTCCAGCATCGAACTGGTCCTGACCCGTCACGAGCAGGCCGCGGCCTTCATGGCCGCGACGCATGGGCGGTTGACGGGCAAGCCCGGCGTCTGCCTGGCGACGCTTGGGCCCGGCGCGCTCAATTTCGCGACCGGTGCGGCCTATGCCCATCTCGGTGCCATGCCGATGATCCTCATCACCGGCCAGAAGCCGGTGATGAGCGCCAAGCAGGCCCGCTTCCAGATCGTCGATATTGTCGCGTCAATGAAGCCGCTGACCAAGATGACGCGGCAGATCGTCAGCGCGGCCGCCATCCCGGCGACAGTGCGGGATGCCTTTCGCGTCGCCGTCGAGGAGCGGCCGGGGCCGGTGCATCTGGAACTGCCGGAGGATGTCGCGGCCGAGGAGGTCGAGAACGCCTCCGTCATTCCGCCGCACACGTTGGCGTGCGCCGTCGCCAGCGCCGCCGCAATCGACGGCGCGGCCGAGCATATCCTCGCCGGGAAGCGGCCGCTCGTCATGATCGGCGCGGCGGGCAACCGCCCTTCGCTGGTCGAGGCGCTGTCGAGCTTCGTCTCGCGCACCCGCCTGCCGTTTTTCAATACGCAGATGGGCAAAGGAGCAGTCACCGGTGGCTCCAACCTCTATATGGGGACCGCGGCGCTGTCGGAGGGTGATTATGTGCACGAGGCCGTCGAGCGCGCCAACCTGATCATCGCCATCGGCCACGACACGGTCGAGAAACCGCCCTTCCTGATGCGGAGCGCCGGCGGGCCGAAGGTCATCCATCTCGGCTACCAATCCGCCACGGTCGAACAGGTCTACCACCCGGACATCGAGGTGATCGGTGATATCGGCGCTTCCGTCGAGGCGCTTGCCGAGCGGCTGGAGGGGCGGCTGTCCGCCGACGAGGGGATGCTCGAACTGCGCCAGAAAATCCTCGCCCACATCAACGACCGAGCCGAGGAAGACCGCTTCCCGGTGACGCCCCAGCGCCTCGTCCACGATGTCCGCAAGGTGATGCCGGAAGACGGCATCGTCTGCCTCGACAACGGCATGTACAAGATCTGGTTCGCGCGCAACTACCGCACCCATGTCGCCAACACGCTGCTGCTCGACAATGCGCTCGCCACGATGGGGGCGGGGCTTCCCTCGGCGATGATGGCGGCGATGCTTCATCCGGACCGCCGCGTCATGGCGGTCTGCGGCGACGGCGGCTTCATGATGAACTCGCAGGAGATGGAAACGGCGGTCCGCCTCGGCCTGAACCTGGTCGTGGTCATCCTGAACGACAGCGCCTATGGCATGATCCGCTGGAAACAGGCGGTGGACGGCTTCCCGGATTTCGGCATGAGCTTCGGCAATCCCGATTTCGTGCGCTATGCGGAGGCCTACGGCGCCAAGGGCTCGCGGGTTACGGCGGTCGAGGATCTCGTGCCGATGCTCGAGGCTGCGTTCGCCGGCGGCGGCGTCCACCTCGTCGATGTGCCCATTGACTATTCCGAGAACACGCGTGTGCTGGTCGACGAGTTGCGCAACCGGACGCCTGACGTGGAATGCGCGTGAATGCAGGTCGAGGAGCACCGCCAATGCTGAGAGTTGTGCAGGCTTTCAATCGCGCGCCGATCGCGGAAATCGAGACGGACGACGCCGCGGCGCTGGAGCGCAAGCTGCAGGCGGCTGAGCAGGTCTTCAGGGATCGCGACGGCTGGCTCAAGCCCCACGAGCGTGTCGCCATCCTGCGCAAGCTGGCTGCGCTGATGGAGGGCAGGCGCGACCATTTCGCTATGCAGATCGCCCGCGAGGGCGGCAAACCGCTGCCCGACGCCATCATCGAGACGAACCGCGCCATCGACGGCGTCCACAACGCCGCCGACGAATTACGCAACTTCGCCGGACGTGAAATTCCGATGGGGCTGTCGGCCGCGGCCGAGAACCGCTGGGCCTTCACGACCAAGGAGCCCATCGGCGTCGTCGCGGCGATCTCGGCCTTCAACCATCCTTTGAACCTGATCGTCCATCAGGTCGCGCCGGCCATCGCGGTGGGGTGCCCGGTCATCGTCAAGCCGGCGATCACGACGCCGCTGTCCTGTCTCGATTTCGTGACACTTGTCCGAGAGGCGGGCCTGCCCGAGCCGTGGTGCCAGACCTTCGTCACGGACGACAACGCTCTGGCAGAAAAGCTGGCGACTGACAGCCGCGTTGCCTTCCTCAGCTTCATCGGCTCGGCCCGGGTCGGCTGGTCGCTGCATGCCAAGCTCGCCCCCGGCACGCGCTCGGCGCTCGAGCATGGCGGGGCGGCACCGGCAATCGTCGACCGCAGCGCCGATCTCGGCAAGGTCATCGAACCCATCGTCAAGGGCGGCTACTACCATGCCGGACAGGTCTGCGTGTCGACGCAGCGCATCTTCGTCCACGCCGACATCGCCGAGGATTTCAAGCAGAGGCTCGTCGCCCGCGTTGAAAAACTGCGCACCGCCGACCCCATCTTGAAAGACACCGAAGTCGGGCCGCTGATCCTGCCGCGCGAGGCCGACAGGGTCGGACAGTGGATCGCTGAAGCGGTCGAGGGCGGGGCCACGCTGGCCACCGGCGGCAAGCGCCTCTCCGAGACGACCCTTGAGCCGGCGGTTCTGCTCGACCCCGCTGCCGATGCGAAAATATCGACTCTGGAGGTGTTCGGCCCCGTGGTCGCGGTCTACCGCTACCGCGATCTGGACGGGGCGATCGCCCAGGCCAACGCGCTGCCGACGGCCTTCCAGGCCAGCATCTTCGCGCAGGACATAGATGTCGCGCTGCGCGCCGCCGACCGCCTCGATGCCTCGGCCGTGATGATCAACGATCCCACCGCCTTCCGCACCGACTGGATGCCCTTCGCCGGCCGCAGGGAATCCGGCTACGGCACCGGCGGCATCCCCTACACCATGCGCGACATGACGCAGGAGAAGATGATCCTGATGCGCAGGAGCTGATCGTCAGCGGCCATCGGTCGAGGTGATCGCGAAGCCTGCCCGCGGTCGCGGACACCCTTGGAAGCAGGTTAGTCCAATTCGGCCCCAATAGGACTGCTCGTGCAAAGGGACTATCTATTCATAGAGAGTTTTCGCTGAATCCATTCAGTTGATTCAGTGACGTCTGCAGCGGCCAGTTCATGATTGGCTGAGAGCTCCAGACTGTCGACGCGCGCTCCATGAGCCAGAAGGGCGTCCGCCAGCGCCGGCGCATTGCGAGCAAAGGCATCATCACGTCCGGTTAGCGCCAGTACGCTCGTGTCCGAGAGATCAAGGGCAGGTGGTTTCTCCAGGGGCTGGATCCCGCGCAACAGAACCGCGCGGCGCACGACGCCAGGATGAAGTTGGATGACAGCCGCCAGCATGTTGGCGCCGTTGGAATAGCCGAGGAAGACGAGTTTGTCGGGGTCGAGGCCATAGCCGGTTACGGCGCCTTCGACAAACGCCGCGAAGGCTTCGGATTCGCCACGGATATCCTGCTGATCGAACGTCTTTGCATCGACGCGGCGGAACCAGCGATTGGTTCCTTCCTCGGTCGCTCGGCCACGCACGCCGAGCAGCGTCGACTTCGGGGCTATGCGTCGTGCGATCGGCATCAGATAGGCTTCGTTGCCGCCGGTGCCGTGCAGCAGCACCAAGGTCGTACCATCCGGCTTTTGCGGTCTGTTGAAACGATGTATGAAAGGAAGGTCGCGGGCCGGAAATCTCTCTTCGCCGGGCAGGGCGAATTGCGGAAGCATTGCCCTCAGATCCTCTGCGCGATCGGCATCATGCGGTGGCAGAAACAGTGTCCGGCCAAGCTCGGCAGGCGCTTCGTCAACGGTCATGCCCGGCCCATCGGTCGCGTATTCCATCAGTATGCCGGCGGGATCGCGAACGTAGAGCGACACGAAGTACTTTCGATCATGAACCTCGGTTGGCCCGTGGCCCTTCAGCGAAAGCCGCATGGAGCGGAGCTCATCGATGTCGCGCGCCCGAAAGGCGACATGGTCGGGCACCCCGCCGCCGGACACGGAAGGCACGAAACCAGACACTTCCCTGACATCGACTATGTCAGTGTCGGAGCCCATACGCTGTGTAACGCCTGAGCGCCGCTCTTCGGTGTACCCGAAACGTGTGAGAAAGCGTGCGGTCTCTACCACCTTGTCTGTCAGGAGCGTGACTCCCCGCAGCCGGATGGGTGCGTTCGGAAGTGGCGCCGGCGTTGCCATGTCCACTCCGACCAGCTTTACGATCAGCCCGTCTGGATCCTTCAGCCGGAGGACCGGCTCCCCGAACTCGCGAAATGGACCCTCGAGCGGAATGTTGGCGGCGAGCGCCTTGGTGATCCAGTCACCGAGCGAAACTGGTGGCACCGCCAGCGCCACTTCCGATACCTGGCCAATGCCCGTACGGCCGCGGCCTGCCGCCTCCCAGACAAGGAACGTCAGCAACGAGCCGGGGCTGCCGACACCGTCTCCATAGACAAGATGCAACTGCTCGGCGTCCGCGTAGCCTCCGGTGCGCTTTACAAGCCTTAGCCCGAGAAAGCCGACATAGAAGTCGACGTTGGCCTGCACGTTGGAGGTGATGCCGGTGACGTGGTGTATGCCGCTGGTCATTCCTGTGATGCCTTCAGCGCCTGGTTTCCCCTTATGCTTATGAACCTTCAGACAGGTTTTCGCATCGGCCCGGCAAGATCAGAATTGCGGATCGAGCGCGTCCAGCGCGGCGCACACGCCCGCGCCGAAGTCCGGATGGACCCGCCGAAAAAGCTCGATCTGCCGTTCAGCGATGGCATCGGGAACGCCGCTCATCGCGGCGGCGATGTTGGCGAACAGCCGTGCCTTCTGCCCGTCGTCGAACAGCAGGAACAGTGCGCGAGGCTGGCTGAAATCGTCGTTTCCGTCCCGATGATCGAACCGGGAAGCCGGACCTTCGATCTGGAGCGGTGGTTCGGCGAACGAGCGGTCCTCCACCGGGCCGCCGAAGCTGTTCGGCTCGTAATAGGCATCGGCATTGGGCATGTCGCCGAAGAAGCGCATCGCCCCGTCCCTGTGGTAATGATGCATCGGGCACCGGGGCCGGTTGACCGGCAGCGCCTCGTAGTGCGTGCCCAGCCTGTAGCGATGGGCGTCCGCATAGGCGAAGATCCTGCCTTGCAGCATCCTGTCCGGTGAATGGCCGATGCCGCGCACGACGTTCGACGGGCTGAAGGCCAACTGCTCGATCTCGGCAAAGTAGTTGTCGGGATTGCGGTTGAGTTCAAGCACGCCGATCTCGATCGGTGGAAAATCGGCATGGGGCCAGACCTTCGTGACGTCGAACGGGTTGAAGGGCAACTCGCCCGCCTGCGCTTCCGTCATGACCTGAACCTGCACGATCCATCGAGGGTAATTTCCTTCCTCGATCGCGCCGAACAGCGCTTCCTGATAGCCTTCGCGGGTTCGCCCCATGACCTCCTCCGCCTCGGCGTTCGTGTAGTGGCGATGCCCCTGAGACGTCTTGAAGTGGAACTTGATCCAGACCCGATCGCCATCGTCGTTCCACAGGCTGTAGGTGTGGCTGCCGTAGCCGTTCATGTGCATCGGGCTGACCGGCAGGCCGCGGTCGGAGAAGAGGATCGTCACCTGATGCAGGCTCTCCGGCGACAGGGACCAGAAGTCCCACATCGCCGTCGCCGATCGCAGATTGGTGCGGGGGTGGCGCTTCTGCGTATGGATGAAATCGGGGAACTTGATCGGGTCCCGGACGAAGAAGACCGGCGTGTTGTTACCCACCAGATCCCAATTGCCTTCTTCCGTATAGAATTTGAGCGCGAAGCCACGAACGTCCCGCTCATGATCGGCCGCACCCATCTCCCCGGCAACCGTGGAGAAGCGCGCGATCATGGGTGTCTCGGTGCCTTGCTGCAGCACCTTGGCGCAGGTCAGGTGCGATATGTCGCCCGTTATCCTGAGCATCCCATGCGCGCCCCAGCCCTTGGCGTGGACCACCCGCTCGGGGATCCGTTCCCGGTTCTGGTGGGCCAGCTTCTCGATCAGCTGCCAGTCCTGCAAGAGGACCGGGCCGCGATCACCGGCGGTCAGGCTGTTCTGGTTGTCGGCAACGGGTGCGCCGGCGGTGGTCGTGAGGCGTGAGTTCCGATCATCCTGCTGTGGCATTGTCATTCCTTCCCGCACGGATCACATCATTGATTGCTGCGAACCAGCCATCGCACTCCGAAACTGCCCGCAGCCGTCCACAGCATCAGCGCAGGAAATCGATTTGACTTCGTTCCCGGAATTGCTGCCAACGTCCCAGTCTTGCGGATCTCTTACAGGCGCTCCATCGGGAAGGGGTACGTACTTGGTGTTGCGTTTCGCAGTTGCGGAACGAACAGGCGTGGTTTCGGTCCCAAAGGGCGGGTCTGGCGCACGATCCAAACCGGGATCGACGAGAAATCATTGGAAATCCGGGCATCCGAGGTCAGCGCCAGCGATGTGGACGTTCGCCCGCTGTCCGACACGTCCGATTGGTGAAAGGAGTCATTCGGCGGTCCGGGGAATTGTGCAACCGAGCCGGTTTGGCGGCGACGCGAAAGCAAGTCAGTGAGACGATCATTCGTCTTTGGCGGTCGTAGACTGTAGCGAGACTTTCGTCGGAACAAACAGGGTCTGCAGTTCCGAGACGGGCTTCCCCTCGATCGACCCGAGCAGCGCCTTGGCCAGACATCGGCCTGTTTCCCGAACGTCCTCGTGAACAACGTAGAACTCAGTGCCGAATACGGGAAGGTTTGCAAAGAGCTGCTTGGTGACGATATCGACGTCGCGACCGATGATGGCGCCGACGTCCGACAGGCCCGCCTGAATAGCCAGAATCGCGCCGCCTGTACCGCTTACCCCGCCCGAGCTGTTGATCAGCCCGTCCGGCGCGGGGCTTTGCAGCATCAGGTTTCTGACGGCAAGCCTGATCTGCTCGATCGAGCTGTCGTTCGAGATGCCCTGAATCGGCACGTCCACCAGCTCGTGCTCGGCAATCGCCGCATCGAAGCCTTGCCGCGTGTGGTCGTGAAAGCTCAGGCCCGCGGGCGGGGCAAGCAGCGAAAGACGCTTGCGCCCCAGGCTGGCGAGACATGCGACCGAGATCCGGGCAAAGGCGTGGTTGTCGAAGTCGACGTAGGGGTGTTCGACCCCCATATGCGTCCGACCATGGGTCACGAAGGGCATGCCTTGCTCGATCATATACTTTACCCGCATGTCCTCGGGCTCGATTCGAGAAATGATGATCCCGTCCACGGCTTCGGTCTCGACCAGCTGCCTGATCGGCGCGACCGGATCGCCGTGCTTCGAATAGGGCGTGACAATGAGATGATAAGGCGTGCCCTCGAGGCCCTCGGTGATCCCGAAGACAATCTGCGACAGGAAGCTGCCGATCTCCTCTTCGGTATCCAGGACAAGGCTCAGTACGTTCGTCTTTCCGGTTCGCAGTCGCAGACCGGCGCTGCTGGGATGGTAGCAAAGCTCGCGCGCCATATCCTGAACGGATTTTCGCGTCGCGGCACTGATCTTGTCATCGTCACGAAGGGCGCGAGAGACAGTCGTGACGCCCAAACCCAGTGCGGTCGCAATGGTTTTCAGCGTCGGTTTCTTGCTGCGGGGTTCCAATCAATGCGCTCGGGTTCTGGTCTGCTTCTTCTCGATGGCTCCATTCACCTTACTGCTGTTCCGGGTCATATCCACTCCTCCATATTCAACGGTCTCAGACAGATCTCCCAGCCGGATCACGCCTAAGGACCAAGTCAGTCGCCCGACGACAGGTTCTGGCATCGGGCGGTCCGACGCAATCTTACCGTAGCCTTGACATATCACAATTGCAACGATATACATTGATTGTGAAACGATACAACTAGTTGGCTAATGCCAAGTTCGAACGTTCGCCTTCACCCGATGCGCAGGTCGAACGGGCGCTTTCACCGAGTGGCCATTGGGGTCAAGTCCCTGGAAACCAAGCCATCCGCCCAATGGCGGCGCCCACAGCGTATTGGCAAGGATCAGGGCTTTTCGCGGCGCAGCGAGCGGACTTGCGACAAGCGAGTACCGCCCTTCGAAAGGAGACACAGCATGACCGCGCCTGCATATCCGTCTTTGGCCCAGTGGTATAGTAGAGGCCCCCGCGCGCGCCATGTGCGCTCGATAAAATCCTCGGGCGGAATCCTCAACATGCTTGAGATAACTCAACCGCCCGGGGATATGTCCATCCCAGCCGTGCCGGATTTCGTCCTTTTTGAGGATCTGCTTGGAGGCACCCGATTCGGCGCCAACCACGGAGGCGGGCATTTTCTTGACACGACAGCAAAGGGCGGCGTGTATCCCGTCGCACCAAACTTTGCACTGTCGTCCAAAGTTTCCACGCCACATCACGTCCGCTCCTTCGCCTTTCCCATGGCGCAGTGGCAAAGCGTATTGGACGAAGCCATTTATGGCAGTTTTTCGTTCGACGGCTTGGATATTTTCCGCGCGCCGCACGCGACGCCGACCATCCGGTCAGCGCTCAGGAAACTGTGGTCTCTTAGTGCGGACGAAGGCGCCCCATCGCGTCTGCTGGCACGGGCTGCGGGCTGCGAGATCCTCGCTGAACTCTGCCGCTCGGCCGGCTCGCCGCTCGTTCCGGTCAGAGGCGGCCTCGCGCCCTGGGCGGAACGGCGCTGCCTGGAGTTTATGCACGCGCGGCTTTCGGAAGACATCAGCCTCGACGAACTGGCAGCCGAAGCGCGGCTCTCTCCTTTTCATTTCGCGCGTATGTTCAAGCAGAGCGTCGGTGTGCCGCCTCGGGTCTATCTGACGCGACTGAGGATGGAGAAAGCCTGCGAACTCCTTGCGCAGACTGACCTTCCGGTCACCGAGATCGCCCAGGAGGTGGGATATTCGTCCAACCAGGTCCTCGCCCGGATTTTCATCAAGCATCAACACATGAGCCCATCCGACTATCGCCGGGCAGTCCGCGACCCGGTGCGCCAAATCTCGCTGCAAACACTGGGAGCGGCCATTGCAGCATCGGAGACGCCACAATGACCGAGCCGCCCCATCCGTCTTTCACCCAATGGTACTGCGAGGGCGATCAGGCGTCATACGTGCGCACGTTGAAATCCCCTGGCGGGATTCTCAACCTGCTTGAGGTGGAGCGACCAGCCGGAGACATGTCCCGTCCGGCCGTATCGGATATCGTCCTGTATCAGGACCTGCTCGGCGGAAGCCGGGTCAGCGGCGATTTGGGAGGGGGACGTTTCAATGTGATCAGCAAGAAGGGCGACTTTGCCCTTGCTGCGCCGAACTTCGCTACTGAGGCCGTTATGGATGAAAGCCATCAGCTGCGCAGTCTGGCGTTTCCGATGGAGCAGTGGCGGGGAATGCTCGAGGAGGCCGCCGGTGGTAGTTTGTTCGACCTTCCCCTGACTTACGGCCGGATGTTCGATTCGCCCGCCATCCGATCGGCGCTTCGGACCCTGTGGGCTCTGTGTGAAGAAGAGGGCGCGCCGTCGCGTCTGTTGGCCCGAGCAGCCGGATTCGAAATACTGGCCGAGCTTTGCCGGTTGGGCGGGTCGCCGTTCGCACCGGCAAGGGGCGGGCTTGCCCCTTGGGCGGAACGCCGCTCTCTTGAGTTCATGCGGGAGCGGCTTTCGGAAGACATCAGCCTCGACGAATTGGCAGCCGAGGCACGCCTCTCGCCTTTTCATTTCGCACGCATGTTCAAGCAGAGCGTCGGCGTGCCGCCACGGATGTACCTGACGCGACTGAGAATCGAGAAAGCCTGCGAACTCCTTGCGCAGACTGACCTTCCGGTCACCGAGATCGCCCAGGAGGTGGGGTACTCTTCCAACCAGGTCCTCGCCCGCGTATTCTTCAAGCACACGCACATGAGCCCGACAGACTATCGCAGGGCAGTTCGTGACCCTATGCGGCAAATCTCTCTGAGCGGACAAGGGGCCACGCTTGTATCGTTGAAGACCCCGCGATGACCGCGCGTGCCAATTCGTCGTCTGCCCAATGCTACAGAGAAGGCAGCTTTGGATCTATGGATTTCGCGCTCAGCCTCCAGCGGGGATGCGCGCGATGGCCTTGATCTCGAACTGGAAGCCGGAAAGCCAGGTCACACCGACCGCGGTCCAGTTCGGATAGTCGGGGCCGGGGAACACCTCGTCCTTCACGGCCAGCATCAGTCCGGCATGGTTTTCCGGGTCGACATGGAAGCTCGTGACGTCGACCACGTCCTGGAAAGTGCATCCTACCGCAGCGAGTACCGTGCCCAGATTGTCGAAAGCGAGTCTGATCTGGGCGGCGAGATCCGGCTCGGGGCTACCATCCGCGCGACTGCCCACCTGCCCGGAAATGAACAACAGGTCGCCGGATCGGATCGCGGCCGAGTATCGGTTCTTGGTGTACAGTTCTTGTCTGCCTTTGGGGAAAACCGGGGTTGGTCGTGTCACGACGGGAACTCCTTTGCTTTGGTGTTTGAGGTGCCGCTGTCCTCCTCGCCCGGGCCTTACTGCGTGAGGCGCGACAGCCAAGCGGTCAGCATCGCGGGGCCAGCTTTTTCCAGCTCGCCGGCATATCGTCTGGCATCGCCGCGCAGCGCAGCGGGGCTCACGCCAGCGGTCGAGAGTTCGCTCGCATGGCCCAAAAGCCAATGTTCGAAACGCGCGCCAAGGACCTCCGGGTGGAACTGGAGGCCGAGCACATTCGATCCGCGCGCGAAGGCCTGGTTTGCGCAGAGCGGGGTAGATGCGAGGAGAGTGCCGCCTCCCGGCAGGTCGAACGTATCGCCATGCCAGTGGAGAACGGGCACGTCCTGCAGCACGGCGAGAGGATTGGGTGCTGCCGCGTCCGACAGATCGAGTGCCGACCAGCCGATCTCCTTGGCCGGACCCGGATAGACACGCGCACCGAGAGCCGCCGCCATCAACTGCGCGCCGAGACATATGCCGAGCGTCGGCCGGTCGGCCGCGAGCCGCGCCCGCAGCAGGCCTATCTCCGCGGTGACGACCGGATAGGCGTCGTGGTCGTAGACGCCGATCGGACCGCCCAGAACAACGAGGAGATCGGCGCCGAGGGGGTCGAGCGTCGCCGGCTCGCGCTCGGCCACATCGATGTATTCGATTTCGTAGCCGGCCTCCTGCAACGGGGCCGCGAAGCTGCCCAGGTCCTCGAAGCCTATATGGCGAATGGCCAGCGCGGTCCTGCCTGTCATGCTTCTCCTCCTGGACCTTGAGTGACCCCAGCCGCTCTTGCCGTCAGGATGTGTTCGAGATCCTTCAGCGCGGCGGCCGCGGTGGCGAGCGGCTCGGTTCCGGATCCGATGGCGATCGTCTCGCCCATCGCGTCCGTGGTGATCCGGATCGCCTTGTTCTTTCCCGACACATGCGCGAGCGGATCGGCCGGCGGGTAGGTCCGGACGCCGACGGCCGCCCGCGTCGCGCCGTCCGTCCGGATGAGACTCCCGACGAGCTTGGGAACGAGACGCTGCTTTCGCCACGTCTCGAGATCGTGCGCCGCAATCGACCCAATGCCCTCGACCACGAGATCGTCCATCGTCAGGTCGGCGTCCAGGCCGAAATTGGCAATCAGGATTAGCTTGCTGGCAGTGTCCCACCCCTCTGTATCGTTCCGCGGATCAGCTTCTGCGAAACCGCCCGCCTGGGCGTGAGCCAGCGCCTCGTCGAAGCCAAGGTTCTGGTTCATCATCGCGTCGAGCAGGTAGTTGGTGGTGGCGTTCAGAATGCCCTCGATTTCGAGAACCTCGGAGCCCTTCAGGCTGTGCTCGAGGAGGTCGATCGTCGGCAGCGCGGCTGCCGCTGCGCCGCTGAGTTTCAGCATCGCGCCTGTGGAACGCGCCAGGGCCCGCAATTCCGTCCCGCTGTGGACCAGCGCACCCTTGGATATGACGATCGCGTCGCGCCCTGCCGAGAGGGAGGATCGGATATAGGCGAGGCCGGGGCGCCCGGTTCGAAAATCGCTTGGGCCCGCCTCGATAAGAATGTCGGCGCCGCTCGCCTCGATGAATGCCGGGCCCGACAGGCCCGGCTCGAGCGCATCCAGGCGCCCGGCTTCGAGACCGTCCGCGTCGACCAGTCCGGATCGCGAACCGCACACGGCGACGAGGCGAATGTCGGCTCCATGGACCTGCCGGTAGCGCTCGCGGCGGGCCAAGAGAAGGTTGGCCGTGGCGCGGCCCACGCCCCCGAAACCGGCAATCGCGACCCTGACGACATTCATAGTCTCAATGCCTTATCTTCGAGTGTCGAGTACGGATTGCCAACGCTTCCAACAGCGCCGAACACACTCCCGCTGAAAGCCGACACTATCCGGCAGTGTATCCTCGCGCCAGCGACGGCGAGCAGTGCGTGCACGAAGGCGCCCTTTCGGCGGTCGCGCACGGCGCGGCCGCCGATTGCCTTCGGCTAAGCCGTCTCAGGCGCGGATGAAGGCCAGCATATCCGGGTTCACCACATCCGGATGCGTGGCGAACAGGCCGTGAGAAAGGCCGCGATAGGTCTTCAGCGTTCCGTCCCTGACGAGCTTGATCGCCTTGTGAGCCGCGTTCTCGATCGGCACGATCTGATCGTCCTCGCCGTGGATGATCAGCACGGGAACGGTGAGTGCCTTCAGATCCTCCGTGAAGTCGGTCTCCGAAAACACCTCGATGCAGTCATGATGCGCCTTGGCGCCGCCGCTCATGCCCTGGCGCCACCAATTGTCGATCAGGCCCTGGCTGACCTTCGCGCCCTCCCGGTTGAAGCCGTAGAAGGGTCCGCTCGGCAGATCGCGATAGAATTGCGCGCGGTTTGCCTCCAGGGCGGAGCGCAACCCGTCGAAGACCTCCATCGGAACGCCGTCCGGGTTGGCGTCGGACTGAGCCATTACCGGCGGGATCGCTGCGATCAGAATGGCCTTGGCCACACGGCCGCGTTCGGCGCGCGCCGCATAACGCGTGACTTCGCCGCCGCCGGTCGAATGGCCGATATGGACCGCGTCGCGCAGATCGAGCGCCTTGGCGATCTCGGCCACATCCGCGGCATAAGTGTCCATGTCGTTGCCGGTGTCGGTCTGGTCGGACCGGCCATGGCCGCGCCGATCATGCGCGATAACTCGGTAGCCTTCGGACAGGAAGAATAGCATCTGGTTGTCCCAGTCGTCGGCGCTGAGCGGCCAGCCATGATGAAACACGATAGGCTGCGCGTCTTTCGGTCCCCAATCCTTGTAGAAGAGGGTGGTCCCGTCTGATGTGGTGATGGTTGCCATTGCATTTCTCCTTGGTGGTCGGTGGGGCTCTGCCGCGCGGGAGTAGGGCCTCGCGGCGGTGGTCTCGCCTCCGGCTTGAGAGGCAGGCGGTTTTCGCGTCTGCTCGCGCTCCACCTTGGACGCGAGCGGTTCATCGCTTCACGATTGGAAGCATAGCGAGCGGGCGCACACGTCGCGGCGCAGAAGCTGCTTTCCAGGTGCCGATCTTGCGGGCCAATCTCCTGCCGCGAAAACGTGGTGCCGAGCGCAGGCATGAGCCCGTCGGCCAGCCGGCGGCATGAATAGGTTGTTTGATTGGGCGTTCTGTCGGTCAGGCCGGACGCAGCAGATGACGTACCAGTGGCGGCTGATCACCGACATGGAACGCGTTTATCATTTCCTGATCGAGCTGGTCGGTACGCGTTACCCGGCTGTGCTGGCGCTGATGCTCAATCCAGCTTTCGACGACGAAGCTTTCTATGACCCGCCCGGGTTCCGCGACATCCTCCCATACATCCCACCGTATCGCGCCGTCACGCTGCCTTACGGAGTGGAACCCGCGTAGGGCCTCCACGAATTCGGCCTGGCGGTCGGGTTCAACGCGATACTCGATCTCGACGAGGACGGGACCGCGGTCTTCGGACGGCTGGACGGAGACCACCGGTTCCGCCCAATGGTTCGAGGGTGCCAGATCGCTGGCCGAATCCTGCGGCAGGCGCCAGCGGAAGGCGATGAGCAGGCCTATCCCCTGTCCCACTGCCGCGACCAAAAGCGCTGTTGCCACGCTGCTGCTGGTGGCGATCGAGCCCCACAGGACACTGCCGCCTGTCATCGCCCCTTGAAAGACGAGCAGATAGACGGCAAGCGCGCGCGCCTTCACCCATCCGGGAGATGCCATTTGCGCCGCCACGTTCAGCGAGGTCAGCATGCCGATCCAGGCGAGGCCGGCCGTAAATATGACGACACCGGCGATCCACGGATTGGAGACCAGAGCGAGCCCCAGCATCGCCAGCGCATACAGCAGTGTGGCCGCGGCGGATATCGTGTTGGCGGACACCGCTTTGCGCAACCGCTTCAGGAGGATCGCACCCAGCACCGCCCCCGCGCCCATGCAGCCGAGAAGAACTCCGTAGCCGGCTGCATCCAGGCCAAGTCCGTGTCGCGCGATGAGCGGTAGCATTGCCCAGAGAGCGCTCGCGAACACGAAAAAACCCACCGCCCTTACCAGCACGAGACGCATCGCCGGAGAATGCCGCGTGTAGCGGTAGCCGGCCTTCAGTGCCCCGAAGAAGTGTTCGGGTGGGAGATTGTGAACGGCTTCAGGACGTTTCCAGGTGAACAGTACCGCCAGAACGCCTACCACTGAAAGCGCGTTCAACGCGAACACGGCCGGGGTGCCGGCAAGCGCGACGACGACGCCGCCGAGCGCGGGCCCGATGGCGCGCGAGATGTTGACCCCGAGGCTGTTCAACGCAATGGCGTCCGGCAATGCCTGCTTATCCACCAGCTCAGGCACGATCGCCTGGAACACCGGGGCACTGAGCGCCGCGGCGATGCCGAGCAGGAAGGTTCCGGCCAGCAGCACTTCGGGCGTGACGAGGTTGTAGAATGTCAGGAAGGCCAGCATAGCCGCTGCGAACAGGCCGAGCAGCTGAGCCGTCAGCAGCATCTTGCGCCGGTCGATGATGTCGGCCAGCGCTCCGGCCGGCAGGGCAAGCAGGAACATCGGCAGCGTCGTCGCCGCCTGAACCAACGCAACCAGCAACGGGCTTGGCGACAGCGAGGTCATCAGCCAGCCAGCGCCGACATCGTGCATCCATGTGCCGACATTGGAGACGACGGTCGCTATCCACAGTGCCCGGAAAACCGGGAAACTCAGTGGTCCGGATGTTTCAGCTGCAATCTCCTGCCGCCGTTCGCTCATGACCATTTTCTTCATCCACCCTTGGTGAGGAATCTCGTCGGATTGTTCCTGTTCGGCGTCTGGCAGACGGCGCAGATCGTATTCGCGCGCATCGAAGAGGCTGCCGAGGTCAGACCGCCCAGCAGCCGCATCCGAGGGCACCCCAGAAAGTGCGGGAGTCGGAGACTGGGAGCTGCGTGCCAAGAACGGCGGCATGGTCATGGCCATGCACCGCGCAGAAATTGCTGCAACCGCAATTCATCATCAGCTTGGTGCGGGCTTCTTTCGTCTTGTGATAGCCGCCGAAGGTGGCGACCGGCGACCAGTCCGGCGTGGCAGCGGGAAGATCCGGTGCGAGCTGCTCGTATTCGCCGTCTCCATGCACGACCTTGCCGCCGAGAATGGTAAGGACCGATCGTAGGTGGACGATGTCGCTTTCCGGCACGGAAAAGTAATCGCCGGACAGCACAGCGAGGTCGGCGAGCTGCTCGGCCTTGATCTGGCCTTTCCTGCCTTCCTCATTGGAAAACCAGGTGTTCGCTTCGGTCCACAACCGCAACGCGGTCTCGCGGTCGAGGCGATTGTGCTGCGGATAGAGTGGGAGGCCTCCAACGGTCTTCGAAGTCACGAGCCACGATAGCGAGACCCATGGATTGTAGCTGGCGACGCGGGTGGCGTCAGTCCCGGCCCCAACCGGAACGCCTGCTTCCATGATCCGGCGGATCGGCGGCGAGCGCTCGGCGGCTTTCGCCCCGTAGCGTTCGACAAAATACTCGCCCTGGAAGGCCATGCGATGCTGTACCGCTATGCCGCCGCCAAGCGCGGCGATACGGTCGATGTTACGGTCGCTGATCGTCTCGGCGTGGTCGAAGAACCAGTTGATTCCTTGCAGTGGAACGTCGCGATTGACCTGCTCGAAGACGTTGAGCGCACGATCGATCGTTTCATCGTAGGTGGCGTGGAGCCGCCAGGGCCAGCGGTTTTCTGCGAGGAGACGTATGACGGGCTCCAGGTCGGATTCCATGTCTGGCGGCATGTCTGGGCGCTCGACGCGGAAATCCTCGAAATCGGCTGCGGAATAGACGAGCATCTCGCCAGCGCCGTTGTGGCGATAGATGTCGTCGCCTTGTCCCGGTGAGATCTGCTTCACCCAGGAGGAGAAGTCCGCGAGTTCCTCCTTGGGCTTCTGGGTGAAGAGGTTGTAGCTGATGCGGACCGTCAGCTGTCCGTCGGTATGCAGCTTCTCGATGATCTCATAGTCGTCGGGATAGTTCTGGAAGCCCCCGCCGGCATCGATCACGCTGGTCACTCCGAGACTGTTCAGCTCGCGCATGAAATGGCGGGACGAATTGATCTGGTACTCGGGATCCAGCTTCGGCCCCTTGGTCAGCGTCGAATAGAGGATCGTTGCATTGGGCTGCGCCAGCAGCAGGCCGGTGGGATTGCCGTCGCCATCCCTGACGATTTCGCCGCCGGGAGGATTGGGCGTGTCCTTCGTGTAGCCGACGACACGCAATGCGGCCGCGTTGAGCAGTGCGCGATCGTACAGATGCAGAATGAAGACGGGCGTATCGGGCGCGAGCGCATTGATTTCTTCGAGCGTGGGGAGGCGTTTTTCGGCGAACTGGTGTTCGGTGAAGCCACCGACCACGCGCACCCATTGCGGCGCCGGTGTCCGGTCGACCTGCCGCTTCAGCATCGTCATCGCATCGGAAAGCGATGGGACGCCGTCCCAGCGAAGCTCCATATTGTAGTTCAGCCCGCCGCGGATCACATGGGTGTGGCTGTCGATCAGCCCCGGAATCAACCGCCGCCCTTTTGCGTCGATGATCCCGGCGTCCGGGGCAGCGGCCCGGACCTCCGCTTCCGTGCCCACGGCAAGAAACCTGCCGTCCCGGATGGCCACGGCCTCAGCCGAGGGGTTCCGCCGATCGAGTGTCGTTACCCTGGCGTTGACGATGATCAGATCGTTGGCGGTCATGGCTTTCTCCTTCGCGCCGGATCGTGTTGATGAAAACAGGGTGGAGGGAGCGGCGCGGCCGAGGCCCGCTCGTGGTCGCTCGTCGGGCCTGTCTGTTGCCAGCCCTCAGGCTGCCGGCTTCGGAGCCAGAACCGGACCGTGCTCTGAGCGCTTGGAAGCCTTGTGCACCATGGTGTAGGCGTAATCGACGCCCATGCCGTAGGCGCCACCGAATTCCTGTACTATGGCCATGACATCGTTGTAGGTCTCGCGCCGCGCCCAGTCGCGTTGCCATTCCAGAAGAACCTGCTGCCAAGTGACGGGGACGATCCCTACCTGGACCATTCGGTCCATGGCGTATTTGTGCGCATCGACCGATGTTCCGCCCGAGGCGTCGGCCACCATGTAGATTTCATAATCGGTGTCGGCGAGGCAGGACAATGCGAAGGTGAGGTTGCAGACCTCGGTCCAGAGGCCCGACACCACGATTTTCTTTCGTCCGTCGGCGGCTTTGGCGGCCAAAGCCTCGCGCACCTTCAGGTCGTCCCAGGAATTCATCGATGTGCGCTCGAGGATGGGCGTTTCGGGAAACACCGCGAGCAATTCGGGAAAGGTGTGACCGGAAAAGGTGTCCGTTTCCACCGTCGTGATCGTCGTGGGGATCTTGAAGGCTTTTGCCGACCTGGCAAGGCCGACGACGTTGTTCTTCAAAACCTGCCGATCGATGGACTGAACACCGAAGGCCATCTGAGGCTGCTGATCGATGAAGATGAGCTGGCTGTTCTGAGGGGTTAGGACTTCCAGTTTGCTGGACATCGGCTCTCGCTTTCCGGATGATGTGAACGATGATCGGCGCTCAGGCGACGTCGCCTTTTTTCGCCGCCTCGTCGGCGCGTCGAAGGGCGAAGGATTTTTCGTGCAGGACCGCCTGGACGAGGTTCGTATGGCCCTTCAGCCACTGGACACCGGCCTCCCCTGCAAGCATGCCCAGAAGCCCGAGCAGCGCGATGATCGGCGGGGCTGGCGAGCGGACCGAGACAAGGCCGTAGATCACGCCGATCCCGAGACCGACGATCAGTGAAAGGATGTAAGGGTGAATCGGGCTCATGGATTGATCTCCTGGTGAGATACCTGAGGTCTAAGCTCTACCCAGCAATGAAGGTCTGGCGCGGGTTGCTAGCACCGCTGCCACGGAGGCATCGGGCGCCGCACAGCTTCCAAGCGGGTCAGCATTGGAAAACTTACGCTAGTGCCTGTGCTTGATCGCTGCGGCGCAGAAACTGCGATGACGGTGCCAATCTTGCGGGCTCTCGCCGAATTGAAGCGCTGTGCCGCCCTGACCAGGATTCCGATTCAGATCGCTGCGTCGACTGAAGCGATCCTAGTCGGTAATAGCGGTCACCCGCATTTCAAAGCGCATCGCGGGAAGGCCCAGCGCCTCTACGCCGAGCTGCGTCCAGATCGGTGCATGGTCAGGCATATGGTGTCGGTACAGACGGACGATCGTCTCGTTCACGATGGGTGGAAAGCCGCCGACATGGTAGGTGTTGACATGGACGACCTGACACCAGGATGCGCCCGCCTGCGCCAGAACTAGCGCGATATTGTCAAACGCTGCTGCAATCTCGTCCTCGATCGCCACTGGAATTTCGAGATCGTCGTTCCATCCGCCCTGACCGGATGTCTCCAGGCGGTTCCCAATCCGTACCGCGGTCGAGAAGTGGAGGTTGTTGCGAAAGGTCTCGCCGAAACCAGGCGTGACAATGAATTCCGGCTTTTCCATCCTACTTCTCCTTGCTGAGTGAATTCAGGCCTGGCGTGGGGCAGGTGAGCAAGCTTACTTGGCCGCTTCCTCGATTAGGTCTGCGACGACCTGCGGGTTCGAGACCATAACGACATGTGACGCTCCCTCGACAACCACCGTGCTCTTGGAGTCGGCGCGTTCGGCCATGAACCGGAGTGCCTCGGCGGGGATGTTCTTGTCGCCGTCGCCGTAGACGAAGTAGGACGGCAGCGACTTCCAGGCCGGCTCGCCGGACTTTTCCGACAGCGCGGCTTCGGTGATCGGCCGTTGGCCCGCTGCCATCAGAACAGTTATTTCAGCCGGAACGTCGTGTGCGAACTGATCGTGGAACTTCGCCTGATCGATGTACAGATCGACCCCACCGTCCGAGAGCTTGACGGGCGGCGCAAGTGCTTCCCCGAGCTTCCCGCCAGGGAACTTGCTGGCCAGTTCTGCCGCAGCTTCCCCGGCATCCGGTGCGAAGGCCGCCACATAGACCAGAGACTTGATGTTTTCGCGCCCTTGCGCAGCGTTCGAGATGACCTGGCCACCATAGGAATGGCCGACGAGGACCACCGGCCCGGCGATGCTTGCAACGACGTCCGAGACCACGCGTGCATCGTTGGAAACACTCCGCAACGGGTTCGCGACCGCAACTGTCGTGTAGCCGCCTTTCTTGAGGCTGGCGACGACGCCATTCCAGCTGGAGGAGTCGGCGAACGCGCCGTGCACGAGGACGATCGTTGGCTTGGCCGGTTCGGCAATGGCGGTGCCCGATAGAAGTGCGGTTGCAATAGTAACAGTTGCAGCAAGCTTGGCCATGATGAACTCCTATCTCTGTTTTGGTTCGAGGGGTGCAGGGGTTAAAGACGCCCGGATTGTAGGTATGCTGCTCCAAATTTCTGTCATCCCGCGTCCAGTTTGAGCCACCGCCTTCCCAGGTGCGGACAGGACAAGCAGCGTTGAGAGGCTTGATATTAGCGATCGTTTGAATGCCGTGCGGCACCGGGACTGCCGTCGACGTGCCGATCTTGCTGGTTCTTCATCCGAACCGGAGACATCAGATACCAATACGAGTAGGGGAATCGCCGTCCTACCCGGCAAGCCACGCGTTTGGATGGTCGTCGAACCGGATTGGATGGAAGACGACATCATCATACGTCTCCTTGTTGAGCGAATGTAGCCGCCGCCCTGGGCAGGTTGCCGATCGGCCCGAGGTGGGTGTGGCGGAAGCCGGCAGCGTATTTCAGCCCGTAGCCCAGGCTCCGGTCGAAGGCGGCATGAGCCACGAATATCAGGCCGATCTGCCAGAGGATCGTAAGGCCGGTCAGAACACCGGTGATGGCCAGCACGGCCGGCAGGGCGTAGCTGTGGACGACGTTGTAGAGAGCCGCGCCCGCCTTTTTGCCTAACACGTAGCCGACGAAGCTGAGGTCCGGCGCAAAGAATAGGACGGCGAATAGCCAGAACTCGCCGCCGAGGAAGAAGAAAAGAGCGGTACTTGCTGCGAACATCGCCAGTGCTTCCGCACGAAGAAGCCACAGGACCATGCCTGTCGGATAGCCGCGATCGGATTGTTCGATTTCAGCCTTGTTGTTCATTTTGATTCCTGTTGTTTCGGAGAAACGGGAAGAACTGACGGCGCCCCGCTCCGTCGGCGCGAACCGGAATAGGTCTGGCCCCTGATGGCGGTCCGCGAAAGCGTTTGTTATTCGTCACGCTAGCTGGTCCAGCGCTATCGCGCGGCGCGCAGACTGCTGCAACGGTGCACGGCTTGCTGTTCGCTTAGGAAACAGCCGGCCGTGACGTCGCGCTCGAGGTCTGCGTCTTGTCGATCTCCGTTGGCCGGATGCTGAAATCGGGGGTCTGTTGCGGCTGAAGGACTTCGAGCAGTTGAACTGGCCACAACCTGTCGAGGCTCTTAAGACGAGGCAATTGGCGGATAGGGCGGGATTGGAACGCATACGCCGAATTATCAGCTGGCCTTCGGATGTTTCGTAAGCGACGACGCCTTTTGGAGGTTGGCCAACATGGCTTTGACTTGCGAGATTGGGGGCGCACGACGGTCGTTCCTGAGGCGTGACGGGAACGACCACAAAGGGCTCGGCCACGCCGATGCCCACGCCGACGGGAACGACCGCAGTTCAAAGCCTGCGGCGGTCCCAAAGAAAGCGCTCATGGTACGCCAAGCATCGGCAGTTGGCACAGGAAAATCATATGGGCACAGAAAGCGAGTGTCGGTATCGGGGGTTGCGAGCCCCCGCAACCACTTTCAACATTGTACGACCCGGAGACTGGAGTGCGCCCCTGAGGGTGGTGACGTGCTCCCCTATTTGTCCCCGCCTATAGGTTAGCCCTGTTCACGTTGTGGTCCGTTCTCGACCGGGTTGCAAATTCGTGCGGGGTGAGCCCGTCGAGGCTCGTGTGTGGGCGCTTCAGATTGTAGTCGATCCTCCATTCCTCGATGCTGTCGCGGGCGTGCCTGTAGCTTGTGAACAGCCGCTCGTTGAGGCATTCGTCCCTGAGCCGCCCGATGAAGCTCTCCACCAGACCGTTCTGCATCGGCTTGCCCGGCGCGATGTAATGCCATTCGACCTGCCGCTCCTCCTGCCAGCCCAGGATAGCGTTGGAGGTCAGCTCGGTGCCGTTGTCGGAGACGATCATGCAGGGATAGCCGCGCGGCTCGGCAATGCGGTCGAGTTCGCGGGCAACCCGCTCGCCGGACAGCGAGTTGTCGACCACCGCTGCCAGGCATTCGCGGCTGAAGTCGTCGATGACGCACAGGATGCGGAAGCGCCTGCCGTCGGTCAGCGTGTCGGAGACGAAGTCGAGGCTCCAGCGCTGGTTGGGGTCCTGCGGGATCGCCATCGGTGCTCTCGTGCCGAGCGCTCGCTTGCGGCCGCCGCGCTTGCGCACCGTCAGCCGCTCCTCCTTGTAGAGCCGATAGAGCTTCTTCCAGTTCACCGTCACGCCCTCCCGCCTCAACAGCAGGTGCAGGCGGCGGTAGCCGAAGCGCCGGCGCTGCGCCGCCAGCTCATGCAGCCGCTTGCGCAGGCCGGCATCGTCCGGCCGCGACGAGCGGTAGCGGTAGACGCGCGGCGCAATGCCCACCAGACCGCACGCACGGCGTTGGGAATATCCCCTCTCTTCAATGGCCCAGTCCACGGCCTGTCTCCTCGAACCGGGCGTCAGAAGTTTTTTGCCAGCATCTCGCGCAGCGTCGACACGTCCATCATCGACTCCGCCAGAAGCTTCTTCAGGCGCGCATTCTCCTCCTCCAGCGCCCTCAGCCGCTTGGCCTCCGAGACCTCCATGCCGCCATACTTCTTGCGCCAGGTGTAGAACGTCGCGTCGCTGATCCCGTATTTGCGGCACAGCTCCGTCGCCGATAGCCCGGCCTGGTGCTCCTTCAGAATGCCGATGATCTGCTCGTCCGAAAAGCGCGATCGCTTCATTGCCAGTCTCCTCTCTCCAAAGAGAGACTAACCACAAAGCGAGGACATTTCAGGGGAGCACGTCAAGTGGGGAAGGTATTCTGCGACCTCCTCGAAGTTTTCGAAGGCCATGGGATAGACCGCCTCGATCTTCAACGTCTTCATGAAGCTTTCGGCCTTGGCGTTGTCATAGGGATTGCCCCGGCGCCCCATTGAGCCGATCAGGCCATTGCGGCTCAGCGTCTCACGGTAGAGAGCGGCCGCATATTGCCCACCGCGGTCGGAATGATGGATCAAGCCCGACATCGGCTTTCGGCGCTGGATAGCTGCAGTCAGGGCTGTGATCGTGAGGCGCGCGTCGATCGAGCGGCCGATGGCGTAGCCGACGATCAAACGCGACCAGGCGTCGAGAATGATGGCGACGTAAGTGAAGCGGCCCGGCACAGCCACATAGGTTATGTCGGAGACCCAAAGCTGGTTTGGGCCGGTCGACACAAAGTCCTTTGCCAGGTTGGGGAAGATTGGGCCGTCGTGATCGCTATCGGTAGTGACAACGAAGCGCCGCCGGAGCTTGGGCTGCAGATCATGCTCGCGCATCAGGCGCCGGATTTTCTTGTGGTTCACGACAAGGCCCTGTTGCCGCAGGGCGGCGCCGACACGACGGTAGCCGTAGAATTCGAACTCGTCGCAGATCGCGAACATCGCCTCCACGATCGCAGTGTCGTCGGCCTGTTTCTGGGGGTGGTCATAGTAAGTCGAGCGCGCAATCCCCATCAGCCGGCATCCTTCGGCGACGGAGAGGCCACCGGGCCGGTGATGACGGATGTAGTCGCGTTTTTCGGCCGCTGTGCGTTTTTCAGAGCCCCCTTTAGGAACTCCAGCTCGAGAGCCTGCTTGCCGACGAGCCGTTCAAGGGCCGCGATCCGGGCCTCGTATTCCTGAATCAGATCTACGGCCTCAACATCCTCGTCAAAGGCGCCTTCCTCATGCTTGCGGATCCAGATGCGGATCAGGTTGCGCGCGATGTCGTAACGCCTCGCCAGGCCGTGAAGTGACTCGCCGGAGAAATACTCCTGCACGATTTGGCGCTTGAACTGGATGCTGTGATTGCGGTGCCTTGCCATGGGTCTTCTCTCCGAAAACCCGACAGGCTGGTCAATCCTTCAGTCCGATCTGTCCACCCTCAGGGGCGCACTCCAGTGTCCGGTACAAAACGTCACCTATGTCTCAGGTCGCTCAACCAATAATATCAGCTGCATAGAAGGAAGCCCCGCGCTGCGTGCCGGGGCTTCTTTTTTGGCGCGGCAACGCCACGGCAACATTTCTGCTGATAGAGATCAGAGCAAGGCGCGAACCGCGGCAACGAACGCTGCCTCTTCGTCCTCAATCGGCGTGGCGTTAAGGTTAGTCATGCCGTTGTAGACTTGGAATCCACCGATCGAACCGCATAGCTCCGTCGACGGGCGGCCTGCATGCAGCACCATGACGCGAGCTGTTCCATACCTCTCGCCATAGACAATCACTTGGTTGACGTCGCTGCGATCCGGGACGTTCGGAGCGGCCTTGTATTTGGCATCGATTACCAGCGACGGTTTGCCGTCCACCTCGATAATGATATCCGGTGTGGCGTCGGGGTTCTTCAGCCCTTCCTGGACCGGATCGAAGAGCAAAACCTTGGCGCCACTGTCGCCGCCCTTGTTCCCATCCTTGACCTCGATCCGACCATCGTTCGAAAGGCCATCCGCAAGCACGCGGCGCATGTATCCTTCGAAGACCTCTGCCATATTGATGAGGATTGAGGGCAGGATGGCGCCGCCGCCGCCACTCCGGATCGAAAGGCCCAAATCGAAGACGATCAGATGCGCCACCATCAATGCGTCAGCGTAGTGCTCATGGTGCACCGGTAGCCGGCGCAGATCGTCGGCGATCGCCCGGGGCGTAAGGTCCGATGGCGAAGCCCGCTGTACGTCACCCAAGCGAACCAGCGCCTTCCTTAGACGAAGCGTGCGTACTCTCTGATTTTGATCAGGCCTCCTTCCCAGCCTCTATAGTCGCGGCACATTGAGATGCGTCATGACTTGCCCGGAACGGATCGGATCGATCTTGTCTGCTTCCGCAAGCGCCCAGCGTTCCCACGTTGAAAGCGTCGCGGCGTCGATGTCCAAAGAGCCTTCTGTGATCGCACGTTGCACCCGCTCGACCAGTGCCCGAATCTTTTCGGCTTGGCGTAGCAGCTCAACGCTGGTGTGCAGGTTCTGCAGGCGTTGACGGTTGACAAGCTGCTCTTGCCGCCGCTTCTCCTGTTCCAGTCGCTGTTGTTCAGCGCGCTCTTCTGCTTCGCGCAAGCCCTTCCTGAACTTCACCTCGCCGGCAACGATGATGGCGGCCGCGATGGAAGCGATCTTTGTCTCCAGCTTGCCGTCATCGTCATCCTGCCAAGCCTCTCCAACTTCGCGATCAAAACCTGGCCTGAGCCGGAGCATCAACGGCGTTGATGCCGGAAGATCAGGCGCCGGCCTGGTTGCGCTGGCTTCATACGCTGATTGAGGCTGCGCCTGAGTGGCGCGTGCCTATCACGGCACGATCCTGCCGGGCAAATCCTCCGCGAACACCATCCGATACCCTTTTCGCGTGTCCATATACTCCCGAATCCGGCAAACCCGGGCGCCTCTCACTTCGAGGATGAAAACGTAGCCGTTCTCGTAATGGCGCCCATTGACGAGCGATGCCTTCTGCATTTGCTCATAGACGACGGTCGAGCCTTCGGCGGTGATTGAAATCACGTCGATCTCGATCCCGTTGCTGAACAGCTTTGGCAGATCGTTCAGGAGGAAGTCGGCAATGGCGTCTTGCCCAATCATATGGTCGGTCACACCCAATGCCACTGCGGTTGCGTTATCCTTGGGCGCGATCCATTCCACATCTTCGGTCAGGATGCCTCGTATTTGATCGCGGTCGAACGAGCCAAATGCCCGCCACAAGTTTGCCGCTACCGCTCTTGCGTCCATTCCTCTGCTCCTTCTTCCAACGGACCTCTGCTTGGAGTTTACTTCATCATGGGGCGATATCTGATCGCTATCCGATCAGAGTCCGGAACTGCGTTTCGGAGAGGTTTCCACCCGTGAGAATGGTGCAACAGCACCAGCGGAACGCCGCCGCTGCCGTGGCTTTCGTAATATATGTGCAGGTCATTTACTTCGACGTAACCTGTAACGGGATGTTTGCTCACTTCATTCTCCGTGCCGCTGGATTGAGCTGTGGCGGTGAGTGCCGGAACTGCAACCGTCGCAGCCGACGCTGCTAAGAATGTTCGTCTGTGCATTTCGATGTCCTTTGTCCGGATGTACGTTGATTCATTGAAATGACGGTCGGAAGACCCGCTATCTGACATTCCGGCACAGATTTCCGGGGGCCTTTGCCCATAGCGGGCAACGATCATAGGGCAGCGCGGGTGAAATCCATCACCCAATTACTTTGCCAGGTCTGGCCGCCATCCGTCGAGAAAGCCTGATCCCAGACGGCGGAATTCTTCTCGATCTTCGACCAGCGAAAGCGGACGGTCACCGGGGTATCGTTCCATTGGTCCTCGCACTGGAAAATGCCGACACCATCCCTGAAGCTGCCACGCACCGGCACATCGAGCCGATCAGGCGCCCGCGCGCAGTCCGACGCCGCGATAGGTGCCGTCGGGAGCATGGAAAACGTTGTCATCGACATTGCCGCGCCCGTCGAGCAACGGCCAGTTGACGCAGGTCCCATCGAAGGTCAGCCATTCCGTGCTGCCTGCCAGCCGTTCCTTGAGCTTGCGGTGGTGAACCGTCCAGTGGCCAACAAGCCAATCCCAATCGGTCGGGTCGGCGCGCACCTGATCATGCGTCACTTCGAGTTCCTCCATCGTTATCAGGAGTCCTTCGATAACAGCTTCACCCTGACATCCTTTGTCAGGGATTTTCTGCTAGCGTTCTTTTCATGCGAGCCCATCGTCTCCTCTCCATTCTCCTCCTGCTGCAGGTGCGCGGACGCCTGAGCGCACAGGCGCTGGCCGACGAGCTCGAGGTTTCGGTCCGCACGATTTATCGCGACGTGGATGAGTTGAGTGCAGCCGGCATTCCGATTTACGGCGACAGCGGACCGGGCGGCGGTTTCTCGCTTCTGGAAGGCTATCGGGCTGGACTGACGGGGCTGACGTCCGAGGAGGCCCAGGCGCTCTTTCTGGCCGGCTTTCCGCAGGCGACCGATCTTGCGGGCCTGGGCGAGGTGGCGGCCATGGCCAAGCTGAAGCTGCAGGCTGCCACCATGTCGCGGGGCCCGGCGGACGGTCTGGCCGATCGGATTCATCTGGACCCGACCGTCTGGTATCGGCAGCCGCCGCGGCCTCGTCACCTAGACACTGTTGCGAGGGCTACGCTCGAAGGGCAAACGCTGCATATCCGCTACGAAAGCTGGAAGAATGCGGTGACGCGCATCGTCGATCCGCTTGGCCTCGTGCTCAAGGCCGGCGTCTGGTATCTGGTGGCCGGGGCAAACGGCCATCCGCGCACCTATCGTGTTTCGGGCATTTCGGAGGCTACGGCCCTCGAAGAGCCGGCGCGAAGGCCAGCCGGCTTCGTGCTGGCCGATTTCTGGAATGCCAACCGCGAGGCGTTCGAGCGCAGTTTGAACAGGCTCTCGGCCACGATCCGTGTGGCGCCGGCGGGAATACGTCGCCTCGACATGCTCGGTAGCGCCATTGAGGATGCCGTGCGCGCGGCCGAACCCGATTGTGATGGCTGGCGGACCGCCGAGGTGCCGATCGAAAGCATCGACAACGCCGCCGAACTCTTCCTGTGGTTCGGCACCAATTTTGAAGTCGTCGCTCCGCCCGAGCTCCGGCGAAAGACGCGTGAACTCACACTGGAGATCGCGAATTCTCATAGATGAACTCCATTGGCATCGCGCTGGTTCGCCGGCGTTTTCTGGGCGGCGCGATCGGTCTGTGGTGGTGTATTTATCGTTTGCGTTGTGGGCACAGCGGCGAAACGTTCCGCGCCTGAGGGCGGCGCTAAACTGATCCGGCTGGAAAGCGCCGAAGGTATCGGCTTCCCGCATCCACCCAAAGGCAGAAGGCCCATAGTCCGCTTCCATCGCATGCTCGCGCATGGCGGAAACATCAGCCGAACTTGCTCCGCTTGACGTCGGCAAATGAGGTGACCGATCGGGCCGCGTTTGATCGCGCGCTGGCGCGCCAGGTGGAATCCGCAGTCGCGCTGCATCAACGGCGCGAGCCGCACCTATTGTTCATCGGTTGGACGGCCTGGATCGGACCATTCGGTCAAGGCTGGTCTCTCGCTATGTTGACAGGATGATCAATCCTCATTTAAATACTATTTATTGGGGAGAAACATAGTGCGAATTACCGGAATTAAGGCTCAGATCTGCAACGCGGAGATGCGGAACTGGGTCTTTGTGCGGGTCGAGACCGACGTGCCGGGGCTTGTCGGCTGGGGCGAGGCGACGCTCGAGTGGAAGACGCGCGCCGTCGTCGGCGCCATCGAGGACCTGGCGCCGCTGATCATCGGGCGCGATCCGCGAGATATCGAACAGTGCTATCAGGTGCTCACCCGCCACGGCTTCTGGCGTCTCGGCGTCATCGGCATGTCCGCCGTCAGCGGCATCGAGATCGCGCTGTGGGACATCCTCGGAAAGTCGCTGAACGTGCCGGTGTGGCGTCTTCTGGGCGGCAAATGCCGCGATCACATCCGCACCTACACGCATCTGGGCATGGGCGACATGAGCTCCGTCTACGAGACGACTGAGGAAGCGCGCTTGGTCGAGCGTGGGCGCGCCGTGGTTGACGCGGGCTACGATGCGGTGAAGGTCGTCTCCATTCCCTATTCCCACTACACCGCCTCGAACCGTGCGCTGGACTCTACCGGTAGGATGGCGATGGCGCTGCGTGAGGCGGTCGGTCCCGATGTGGATATCATGATCGATTTCCACGGGCGTCCGGCATCGGTCGCGCTGGCGCGCGATTTTATCCAGGCCGTCGCGCCGTGCCGTCCGCTTTTCATCGAGGAGCCGCTGCCGCCGGAGAATATGGCCGGTATCGCGCAGTTGACGGCATCGATGCCGGTTCATATCGCCGCCGGCGAACGCCTTATCGGTCGTCAGAATTTCATTGATGCGGTCGAGCGCCGGGCCTTCCACATTGCGCAGCCGGATATCTGCCATGTGGGCGGGCTTTCGGAAGCCAAGAAGATCGCCGCCCTGTGTGAAAGCGCCGGCATCGGCATGGCGCCGCACAACCCGCTGGGGCCGATCGCCGGTGTTGCTGCGCTGCACTTCGGTATCTCCACGCCCAATTTCATCATCCAGGAGGAAATGTCCGGCGCCGTACCCTGGTACGACAGCGTCGTTGAATGGCCCATCGAACGCCGCCCCGGCCGCTGGGATCTGCCGGAGAAGCCGGGGCTGGGCATCGAGGTCGACGAGGCCGAGATCGAGCGCCATCCCTTCGCTCCTGAGATCCTGCATGCCGCCAATGCCGTGCTGGCCGACGGCACGGTCGTGGACTGGTGAGCGCCATGGTGGATCGTCTTGCAGGCAAAATCGCACTGGTGACGGGCGCCGGCCGCGGCATTGGCGAAGCGATCGCGCGCGCCTTTGCGCGGGAGGGCGCGTCAATCGTCGTGGCCGAGCGCGACGCGGCCACCGGCGCGCGCGTGGCGCAGGAGATCGGCGGGCTGTTCGTAGAGGCGGACGTGACGGTCCAGGCGCAGGTGGAAGCTGCCGTGAAGGCCGCGGAAGAGCGCTACGGGCGGGTCGACGTGCTGGTGAACAACGCCGGCGCCAATGTCTTTCATCGCCCACATGAGATGCCGCGCAGCGAGTGGGCGCGCTGCATGGCGCTCGACCTCGAGGCCTGCTGGGCCATGGCGGAGGCCGTGCTGCCGGGCATGCGCGCGCGGCGGAACGGCGCCATCGTCAACATCGCCAGCTCACACTCCTTCAGGATCATTCCCCACACCTTTCCCTATCCGGTCGCCAAGCACGGGCTGGTGGGCCTGACGCGGGCGCTCGCGATCGAATACGCGGACGAGGGCATCCGGGTGAACGCGATAGCGCCCGGCTACATCGATACCCAGATCGCGCGCGACTACTGGGCCGGTTTTGCCGACCCGGATGCCGAACGCGCGAAGGCCGAGGCACTGCATCCCCCGCGCAGGATCGGAAAGCCGGAGGAGGTGGCCATGACCTGCGTGTTCCTCGCCTCCGACGAGGCCCCCTTCATCAACGCGGAGACCATTGTCATCGATGGAGGCCGCTCCGCGCTCTACCATGACTGAAAAGCAACCAGGGAGGAAGACATGAAATCGCTTAAAGTCTTGACCGGCATCGCCATGATGGGCGCCGCCATCGCGGTTCCCGCGCAGGCCGAGGACATCAAGATCGGCTACATCAACAAGATGGGCGACCATCCGTGGTTCGTCGCGGAGGTGGACGGCGCCCGCCAGAAGGCGGCCGAGATGGGCGCCGACTTCGTCGCCCAGGACGTCCAGTTCAACGCCGACCTGACGATCACCACGCTCGACACGATGATCGGTGACGGTGTGGACGGCATCGCCATCGTGGTTCCCGACCGCGCGCTCGGGCCGGTCGTCGCCGCAAGGGCGAAGGAGGCCGGCGTGCCGCTGGTCGCCGTCGACGACGACATCTATTTCGAGGACGAGACGCAGGTGCCCTATGTGGGCATGAACGCCCACAATATCGGGCTCAGCGTCGGTGAGAAACTGGCCGAGCTCTACAAGCAGGAGAACTGGGCCGAGGAGGGCGAGGTTCGCATCGCCTCCATCGAGGACCGCAAGGCCGACACCTGCATGCAGCGCAATCGCGGCGCCGAGGAAGCCTTCCTCGAGGCGGTCCCGGATTTCGATCCCGACAACATCGTCCGCGTGCCCTACGACAACACGATGGTCAGCTCCATCGACGCGATGACCACGACGCTGACGGCCAACCCCCAGGTCACGCACTGGATCTTCTATTCCTGCAACGATGACGGCGTTTTGGGCGCGGCGCGTGCGCTGGAGAATGCGGGCTACGGGCCGGAGCAGGGCATCGGCGTCGGCATCGACGGAAGCCGCGCCTGCGATGCTTTCGGCTCGGGAAAACCGACGGCTTTCCGCGGCACCATGTGGCTGAACTCGGAGAACCATGGCGCCCAGGCGGTGGAGCTGCTGGTCAAGAACATCCGCGACGGCGAGGAACTGCCGACCACCACCTACACGCAACCTGAATATATCTCCGCCGATAATTTCGACCTCTATGAAGAGCGTCTGTGCGGCTGACTTCGGGATCGGGGCAGGAATGCAATGTCCTGCCCCGCACCAGCATAGAGAACGCCATGCCTGACAAAGACATCATGCAACTGGACAATGTCAGCAAGCACTTCGGCAGCGTGCAGGCGCTGTCGAACGTATCGCTGACGCTGCGGGCGGGCGAGGTGCTGGCGCTGGTCGGCGAGAACGGTGCCGGCAAGTCAACACTGACGCGCATCATCGAAGGTGTGTTTCCGCCGGATAGCGGCAGCCTTTTGCTCGACGGCCAGCCAGTCGCCTTCTCCGGCCCGCGCGACGGCCATGCCGCCGGCGTGCGCGTGATCCACCAGGAACCGGAGATCATCCCCCACGTCAGCGTCGCCGAAAACATCTATCCCGGCGCGCTGCCGCACCGGAACGGCATATTTCTGGACAGGAAGACACTCTACGCCCGTGCCGGCGAGATGCTGAAGCTCTTCGGCATGGAGCGCGAACTCTCCCCCCAGCAGCACTGCGCCGGGTTGGGTCCCGCCCAACGGCAGATGATCGAGGTGATGCGTGCGGTGCACGCCGGCGGCCGCATCATCGCGTTCGACGAGCCGACCTCCTCGCTCACCGGCGAGGAGAGCCAGCGGCTGTTCGAGGTGATCCACCGGCTGCGCGGCGAGGGCGTGTCGATCATCTACATCTCGCATCGCCTGCGCGAGATCATCGATCTGGCAGACAGGATCGCCGTCTTGCGCGATGGGTGGATGATCGATGTCGTGCCCGCGGCCGAAGCGAGCGAGGAAAGCATCGCGCGCAAGATGGTCGGCCGCGACCTGACGGAGATGTTTCCCGAACGGACGCCGCCGACGGAACGGTGCGTCCTGTCCGTGCGGGGCATGTCGACCGAGCATGTCAGCGATATCTCGTTCGAGCTTCACGCGGGCGAGGTTCTGGGAATCGGCGGGCTGGTGGGCGCCGGGCGCTCGGAGCTTGCCAAGGGCGTCTTCGGATTCCACGCGAGGTTTGCGGGCACGGTGGAGGTGGACGGCAAAGCCATCCCCTCCGGCCGTCCGGGCGATGCCATTCTTGCCGGTCTCGGCTTCGCGCCGGAGGACCGCAAGGAGGAGGCGCTGCTTCTGCTGCGCTCGATCCTCGACAATGCGACGTTGTGCATTCCTGACCGGGTATCGCGCTTCGGTCTCTTCGACCGGCGCAAGGCCACCGAGATCGTTGACGGTATCGCCGAGCGGCTGTCGATCAAGGCGCCCAGCCTCAACACGCCCGTCTCCCATCTTTCGGGCGGCAACCAGCAGAAGGTCGTCCTCGCCCGTTGGCTGGCGCGCGCGCCGAAAGCGCTCATCCTCGATGAGCCCACGCGCGGCATCGACGTCGGCACCAAGAGCGAGATCTACCGCCTCATAGCCGACCTTGCGCGCAACGGCCTGGGCGTCATCGTCATATCGTCCGAAATGCCGGAGCTTCTGGGCTTGTCGGACCGCATCCTCGTGATGGCGGGTGGGCGCATTACCGCCGAACTGAAGGGCGCCGAAATGAACGAGAGCGCCATCCTGAAAGCAGCCATGAGCGCCGAGCGCGGCGCCCACGACGAAGAGGTAAGAACGGCATGAGTGCACACGCGGAAACGCCCCGGACAAGAGCAGGAGCCCGTCTGGCGGATCTGGTCGAGCGGATTGGTATCCACAATGCGAGCCTCATCCTGGCGCTGATTGCGCTATTGATCCTGTTCGGCATCCTGCGCGGCGACGTCTTCTTCTCCAGTCGCAACATTCTCAACATCGGCATGGGCGTGGCCATTCTTGGCGTGCTGGCAATCTCGCAGACGGCGGTGATCGTGTCGGGCGGGCTCGATATCTCGGTTGGTGCCATCGTCGGCCTGACGACCGTTTCCACCGCCATGGCGATCGACGCGACGGGCCTGGCGGCTGCCGGCCCGCTGGCCGGCGTGGCGATAGGGGCGGCGGCCGGTCTGTTCAATGGGCTGGTGATCACCTACGGCAGGGTGAACGCGATCATCGTCACGCTCGGCACCATGGCGATCTTCCGCGGCATTGCCTTCATCATTTCCAACGGGCAATCCATCTCGATCTTCAATGACACCTTCCGCCTTCTCGGCGTAGGCCGCTTTCTCGGCCTTCCGGCGCCCATCTGGGTGCTGATCGGGGTCGCGGTCCTGTTCTATGTGTTCCTTCACAAGAGCATCGTCGGGCGCAACATCTACGCCATCGGCGGCAATCCGGTGGTTGCGCGCCTGTCGGGAATGGATATTAAGCGCTATCGTGTCGGCATGTACGTCCTCAGCGGCATGGTCGCCGGCATCGGCGGCATACTGCTTGCGGCGCGCACCGGCTCAGGTCAGCCGATCTCGGGTTCGGAGGGGCTGGAACTGGAGGCGATCACCGCGGCCTTCCTGGGCGGTTGCGCGATGCAGGGGGCAAGGGCACGGTTATCGGGGCGCTTTTGGGCGTCGCCATTATCGGGATTCTAAACAACGGCATGATTCTGACCGGCGTTCCCACCTTCTACCAGATGCTTGCCAAGGGCAGCCTGCTGATCCTGGCCGTTCTTCTGGCCGAATACCGTTTGAACCGGAGCTGAGCGATGACGAGGCTTTCGGGCAATGGGCAGGATCGGGCGCGCCCGCGCAACCATGTCACCAGTACGCTGGCCAAGCGGATACTGTCGGGCGAGCTACAGCCGGGCCAGAAATTGCCGGCCGAGTCCCTACTGGGCGAATCCCTGGCCGTCAGCCGCACCGCGTTGAGGGAGTCCATCCGCACGCTGGCGGGCAAGGGGCTGATCGAAAGCCGCACGCGCACGGGAACCGTCGTCCTGCCGGCCGAGCACTGGAACCAGCTTGACCCGGAGCTACTGGCGTGGCGCGAGGAGCTGGAGCCGGATTTCGACTTCATCCGCGGCCTCAACGAGGCGCGGCAGGTGATCGAACCGGCGGCGGCGGGCCTGGCGGCAGAGCGGGCCACGGGCCAAGATCTCGGCAGGATCGAAGCCGCCTATGACGAGATGCGGCGTGCGTCACCCAGCGACATCGATGCCAGCGTCAAGGCGGACGAGGCTTTCCACCTTGCGGTGCTGACAGCCAGCCGCAACGCGGTTTTCATGAATTTCGGGTCGGTCATAGGCTCTGCGCTACGCCACGCCTTTCGCCTTACCACCTCGGCGTCGGAAAACTATGCCGCAACGCTCGACATGCATGGCGAGGTTCTGGAGGCGATCCGCATGCGCCGGCCCGAGGAGGCGCGGCGGCTGATGACGGGGCTGATCGCTGTTGCCAGCGACGACCTGTCGAAGGTCATTGCGCGGCGCGGAAAGGGGCGGTGAGATGCCTGCATGACTCTGGTCGACGCGGCAGAGCATGGGCATCGGTGGGGACGGCAGGGTGGCAAGGCTCCTGGAACTGAGTGATACGCACAGCCGAGTGACGGTTGCGCCGGCTCTGGGCGGTGGCCTGACCAGTTTCGACGCGAAGCTTTCGGTTTGCCTCGTTCCGGTGCTGCGGAATGCAAAGCCGGGCGCAGAGGTCTTCGGGCTTGCCAGCAACATTCTCGTTCCGTTCTCGAACCGCATATCCGGGGGCGGGTTTATCTTCGACCAGGCGTTTCACGCCGTTCCTTGCAATATCGACGGGCAGGAGTTCCCCATTCACGGCGACGCGTTCCTGCGCGAATGGAAAGTTCTGGCCGCCACACGCACCTCCGCCACGCTTTCCTTGCCCGATGGCGGTATCGGTCCCTTTCGCTACGCCGCCGAGCTGACCTACGCTCTCGAGAATGGAACTTTGCTGGCACGGGCAAGGGTGATCAACACCGGCCCGCGCCTGCCCTTCGGCGGTGGATTTCACCCGTGGTTTCCGCGCCGCGAGGGGACGGGTCTTGCATTCGACGCGACGCATGTGTGGCTGGAGGACGCGCGTCATTTGCCCACCGAACAACGGCCGATCGAGGTGGCGGCGGATTTCGACTTCCGGCGCCTGCGCGCGCTTCCGCGACGCTGGATCAACAACGCCTATACCGGCTGGCGGGGCAGTGCGACCGTCCTCCAGCCGGATCTGGGCCTGTCCGTTAAGATCACCGCGCCGGACATGGGCGTTGCCATCGTCTTCTCGCCTGATGGGGACGCGGACTTCTTCTGCTTCGAGCCTGTCACGCACGCCGTGGATGCGTTCAACCAGCAGGGCATGCCGGGGCTGCGCATATTGGAGCCAGGCGCGGAGATGGCGATGGAAATGCGCATTGCCTGGAGACCGGAAACGGTTGGAGCGGCCGGAATGGTTCCAAATAGCGTCTGGTACAACTGACAGGCGCTGCGGATCGTGATGTCAGTGAGGCGCTTTATCTCGATGACCGGAAGGCAACGGGTGGAGGTCCGAGCCGATCGCCACGACAGCCGGTGATCGGCTGCCGTGGCGCGGCCAAGCCCCAGTGTTGGTCTCTTCCAACGGTGTAGGTTGCCGGCCTTATGCCGGATCTCTCGCGAGTTCGGTAATCACGTCGAACGCGCAATTCACGTCCTCCTCGGTCGTGTCGAACTGACCCACCTGAAAGCGGATCGCGATGCCCGAGGCGACGCGGGTCTGGGTGAGGTAGATGCGCCCGTCATCGTTGATGCGGTTCACGAACTCGATCTGCGCTGAGTCGTCCGCGTCCTTCAGCCGGAAGGTAAAGAGCGAGAGCACCGGTTTCGTAACGATCTCGAAGCCCGGGCCGGCCCGCAGCCGTTCAGCCAATTCCCGGGCCCATCGCACATGGTTGCGCAGACGTGCGCGCAGCCTCTCCAGACAATAGGAGCGGATGAGGAACCAGATCTTCAGCGCCCGGTGATAGTCCGCGCGCCATTCGGCGATCCGGCTTCCCCAGCGGGCGGAGTCATCCCCAGTCAATTTCGGTCATCAGGCAATTCCCGGAGGCAGATAATGTTTGGTTTCAATGAATTCCTCGATGGCGTAGCGCGATCCCTCGCGTCCCCGACCAGAGGCTTTGACGCTTTCGAAAGGCTTGGGGAGCGGGCATTCCACGGAGCATAGTAATTAACATGTTCATTTTAGTTTCGCAACGACGCCGACCGGAACTCAGCCATCGTACGGATTGTCAATCGGACGGGGCCTTGCGCTCGGCAGGTTTCGGCAACGCGCCCACTTCGATCGGCTCGGCGAGAACCGCTTCGAGCTCGCGCAGCATCTTTTGCAGATCTGCCAGCTTCTGCGCGCCGTAGCGGCGGGTGATTTCGGCGTAGACCGCTTCCGAGTGGCTTCCGGCCATCTCTATGACCCGGCGGCCTTCCCCGCTGATGGAGATGATGCCGCGACGCATGTCCTGCTCCGAGGTGCGGCGGTGGATAAGTCCCCGTTCCTCAAGGTCTTTCAGGATGCGCGACAGGGACGGCGGCAGCAGGAAGGTCGCTTCCGCAAGGGCCATCACCTCAATGCTCTCCACGCTCATCAGGGCGCGCAGAACGCGCCATTGCTGCTCGGTAATCCCGTAAGCTTGCAGGTGCGGGCGGAAATGGCGCATCACCGCCTCCCGTGCCTTCAGCAGCGACATCGGCAGGGAGCGCGAGAAGTCGCGCAGCCGCGCGCGCGATCCTCCCTTCGGCGTCGCAACGCCCGGACCCTTGCGCTCTTCCTTGCTATTGCTCTGCTCCATGGACTCTCTCCGGATTGCGGTGCCATACTTCATGACACGGTGATAGGTCACCTGTTAACTGTTTTCTTCGGGCTTGGCCTTCGCCAGGGCCTTCCGGCAGAAGGCGCGGAAGATCTGCGCGGCGGGTGAAGCGGGTCGATCGGTTCCAGGCCAGCACGACCGGGTAGCGGCTTCCCACGTCCGCTACCGCGTCACGACCCCGGCTGCCGTCGTAGCTGACCTCCAGCGATGGTTTCTGGACGAGCGTTGTGCAGCCAAAGCCGCGCGTGGCCAGCGTGTGCGCGAGCTCGAAATTGGATGTGCGATAGGCGATGTTCGGCTGGAAGCCTGCCTGCGCAAACACCTCGAACGTGTTGCGGCGCCACCTCGAACAGGATGAAGGGTTCACCGAGCAATTCGGGAAGAAGTGGAAGCCTGCTTAAACTGCCCGATTATGCGTCGGCGCGCGGCCGCCGCCGTCGGCGACGAGCACGGCGCCGGTGACGAAGGAGGCTTCGTCGGAGGCGAGGAAGAGGCAGCAGGAGGCGATCTCGTCCGGATCAGCAACGCGGCGCAGGGCAATGCGGCCGGTCAGCGCCACGAATTCGTCTTCGGCCGTGGTGCCGTTCTGCCGGGCGGCCACCTCCATCTCGTACTGGCTCATCGGCGTGCGCACCCAGCCCGGCGCGACGGCGTTTGCCCTTATGCCGTCCGGGCCATGAGCGGAGGCGAGCGAGCGCGTGTAGGAGACGAGCGCCGCCTTGCTGGCCGAATAGGCGGCATTGACCGGGCTGGCATTGAAGGCGCCGACCGAGGCGATGTTGACAACGGCCCCGCCGCGCTCCCTGAGCAGGGGCAGGGATGCGCGGCAGACCTTCATGGCGCCGGTGACATTGACGGCGAAGCTCTTTTCCCAGATCTGGTCGGTAAGCGTCTCGGGCTCGTCCAGCATGATGATGCCGGCGGCGTTGACGAGGATATCGAGCCTGCCGCCGCAGGCATCGATGGCGCGGGCGACATCGCCACCGTCGGTAACATCGCCATGAACGGCAATGCCACCTGTTGCGACGGCAGCCTCATCCAGCGCCCCGCCGCCCAAGCCGAACAGCACGAGACTGGCGCCTTCCCTGGCAAAACGCTCCGCCGTCGCCCGGCCTATGCCGCTGGCGGCGCCCGTGATCAGCGCCGTCCGGCCGGCTAGCCGTCCGCTCATGAAAGCCCCCAGATATCTTCGATTGCATAGCCGGTCTCGGGCAGCGTCGAGCCGCCGTCGACCACGATGGTCTGGCCCGTAATATACTTGGCTTCGGGCGAGGCCAGATAGAGCATGGCGTGGGCGATGTCGTCGGCTTCGCCCATATGGCCCATGGGGATGTAACGGCTGATGGCCGCCTGCTTCTCGGGTGTCGAAAGCGTGCCGCGGCCCGGCTTGGCGATGAAGCCGGGCTCGACGCCGTTGACGGTGATGCCGTCGCGGGCAAGCTCGAAGGCGGCACCGCGCACGAAGGCGTTCACGCCGGCCTTGGCCGCCGAATAGTGCGCCCCGCCGCCCATCGCCACGCGCGAGGAGACGGAGGAGGTGACCAGAAGGCGGCCGAAGCCATTGTGCTTCATGTGCGGGATCGCGGCCTGGGTGAGCCAGACGAAGGCCTGGAGATTGATGTCCAGCGCCTCGGCAAGCTTCGCCTCGTCGAGTTCCTCGACGGAAGCCCACGGACAGCCGCCGGCATTGTGGACGAGGATGTTGAGCCCGCCTTCTTCGACCGCGATGCCGTCGACCATCTCGCGGACGGCGGAACGCGCCGTGCCGGGCCATGCGGCCGTTCGCGCCGAAAGGCCGCGCTCGCGCAGCGCGTCCGCCAGTTCCTCCGCCGGCTCGGGCGTGCGGTTGGCGATGACGACACGCGCGCCGGCCTCGGCGAAGCATGTGGCGATCGCCGCGCCTATGCCGCGTCCGCCGCCCGTGACGAGCGCGATCCAGCCCGAAAGGTCGAAAGCCATCGTCTCAGGCCACTCCCGATTTCAGCACCATATCGGTGAAGCGCTCGAAGACGGCGCCGTGCTTGTCCACGTCGGCATCCTCCGTGGCCGGACACATCAAAAGCATGGTGTGGAAGGGTGTAACGAGAATGCCCTCGTTCATGTAAAAGGTGCGCAGCAGCGTCTCAAGGTCGCCGCGCCGCGTGGCGATCACGTCGGCACCGTTGCGCGGCGGCGTCGGCGAAAACATGATCTCCACCCGGGCGCCGATCTGGGTGACGTGCCAGGGCAGGCCCCGGCTTGCAATGATATCGCGCGCGCCAGCCAACAGGCGGTCGGCGCGTCCTATCATTTTCTCGTAATTGGCCGGCGTCAGCACGTCCGCCAGGACCGCGCGCATCGTGGCGACGGTGAGGGCGTTGCCGGCCAGCGTCCCGCCGATGCCGAAATGGGCGGATTGGCGCCGGCGCGGATTGAGGTGCGGGATCTTATCCCACAGCCGGGTCGCGATCTCCTCGCTGACGCCGAAGATGCCTGCCGGAATGCCGCCGGCGATCGCCTTGCCGGCGACGAAGACATCGGGCTCGAGCCCATGAAGCCTGGTGTAGCCGCCCGGCCCGCAGGACAGCGTATGCGTCTCGTCGATGATGAGCACGGTACCGGTGCGCCGCGCCGCCTCCCGCACCGCCTCATGGAAGCCGTCGGCCGCCGGAATCATGCCGAAATTGGTCATCAGCGGTTCCATCAGGACGCAGGCGACGTCTCGCGGGGCCAGCGCGGCTTCCAGCGCCGCTGCATCGTTGAACTCGACGACCTTCGACACGCGCGCATGATCGACGCCGTTCGGGTGGATCATGTTGCGCATCTGCATGCGCCCGTCCCGCAGCTCGACATGCGCTTCCTCGACACCGCCATGATAGCAGCCCGAAAACACCAGCACCTTGTCGCGTCCGGTGATCATGCGCGCGATGCGGATGGCGCCGCGATTGGCGTCGGTGGCGGAAGTGGTCAGCGTCCAGTAGGGCAGTCCGAAGCGCCGGGTAAGTTCCTCGCCGACCCACAGGCCGTCTTCGGTGGGCATCATATGCGTGGTGCCGCGTTCAAGCTGACGGATCGCGGCGCGCGTCACCGCCTCGGACGCATGGCCGCACATGCCGCCCGTGTCGCCGAGGCAGAAATCGACGTAATCGTTGCCGTCGATGTCGCGGACATGGCAGCCGCGCGCCTCCTCGACATAGACGGGGAAACCGCCGGCCCAGCGCCGCATCCAGTGCGACGGCCCGCCATAGAGGAAATGCCGGCGGCCCTGCGCCCAGGCTCTTGCCGAGCGCGGATGGGTTTCGGCAAAGCGCGCCTGCTCGGCGTCGATGAGCTTGTCGATTGTCTGTGAAACGGTGCCGGCGGGCGCATTCATGTCAGCGATATCCACGCGGTCTTGAGATCCGTGTATTTGTCGAGCGCGTGCAGCGACTTGTCGTGGCCGTTGCCGGACTGCCTGACGCCGCCGAGCGGCACGGTGACGTCGGCGCCGCCATAGGTGTTGACGTGCACCAGGCCCGCCTTGACGGCTCGCACCATGCGGTGGGCACGGGAAAGGTCGGCCGTCCACACGGCGGAGGCCAGGCCGTAGGGCGTGGCGTTGGCGATGCATACGGCGTCGGCCTCGTCGTCGAACGGCATGACCGCCAGCACCGGGCCAAACACCTCCTCGCGCGCCAGCGTCATCTCGGGTTTTACCGCGTCGAACACGGCAGGCGCCATGTAGAAACCACCGGTCTCTTGAAGGATGCGCCGGCCTCCTGTTTTCAGGACGGCGCCTTCCGATGCGGCTTTCTCGATGTGCGAGAGATTCTTCGACAGTTGATCGGCACTGTTGATCGCACCCGCCTCGGTGGCCGTGTCGAGGGGATCGCCGACTTTCATCTTCGCGGCGATGGCGGCCACCTTCTCGGCGAAGGCCTCGTGGATGGAGCACTCCACCAGCAGGCGCGAGCCGGCCACGCAGACCTGGCCTGAATTGCGGAAGATGCCGTAGGCGGCGGTCTTGGCCGCCTGGTCCAGGTCCGGCGCGTCGGCGAAGACGATGTTGGGCGACTTGCCGCCGAGCTCCAGATAGACGCGCTTCAGGTTCGATCTGGCCGAATATTCGAGCAGCCGGCGTCCGACGCCGCCGGAACCGGTGAAGGCGAGCACGTCGACATCCATGGAAAGCCCCAGCGCCTCGCCGGCGACCGCGCCGCGGCCGGTGACAACGTTGAAGACGCCGTCGGGCAGTCCCGCCTCGGTGCAGAGCTCGGCAAGGCGCAAAAGCGTCAGCGAGGCGGTCTCCGCCGGTTTCAGCACCACCGAATTGCCGGCCGCAAGGGCGGGGGCGACCTTCCAGGCGCCGATCATCAGCGGGAAATTCCACGGCACGATGGCGCCCACCACGCCCACCGGCTCGCGATGGACGAGACCGAGCACGTTCTGCGCCGTCGGCGCGATTTCTCCGTAAACCTTGTCTACCGCCTCGGCGTAATAGCGGAAGGTACCGGCGCAGCTTCCCGGCTCCGCCTTCAGCGCCATGGCGATCTCGGTGCCGTTGTCGCGCACGCCCAGAACGGCGAGTTCCAGCGCGTGCTTCTCGATAAGATCGGCGATGCGGAGCAGCACCTTCTTGCGCTCGGCGGGGGCCGCGCGCGACCAGGCGCCCTTGTCGAAGGCCTTGCGTGCGGCTCCGACCGCGCGGTCCACGTCGGCAGCATCGGCGTCGGCGATGGTGGTGAGCCGGCTGCCGTCGATGGGGGAGACGACGTCGAGCGTGCCGCCGGCTTGTGCCGCCTGTCGTTGGCCGTTGATGAATAGTGCCTGTGGTGGCACAGCTGCATGGCGCAGGCTGTCGATCGCTGACTGGTCCATTGCTGTCTCTTTCGGTCAGGCCGCGGGTAGGTCCCGTTCCAGCGCCTCGATGGTGATTTCTTCCGCAAATCTCATTACGATCCCCCCGTCTGCTCAGGTATCGGCGGGGCTCTCCCGCTCTCGTTCTCCGCCGCCCGCCGCACCCTTATCTCCGTCCAGAAATGCAGGCCGATCACCAGCACGATCAAGGAGAAGAGGATGAAGGCGATGGGACGGTCGATGAAATCCCAGGGTGTCTTCACCCGTGCCATGGCCGTACGCAGCTTGTCTTCCATCAATGCGCCCAGCACGATGCCGAGAATGATCGGCGAGGTCGGAAGGTCCATGCGCTTGAGGATGAAGCCGAACACGCCGAAGGCGGCGGCGACCGCGCAGTCCGTCAGCGAGTTGCGCAGGCTGTAGACTCCGATCAGGCTGAAAGTGAGGACCATCATTCCCAGAAAGCGGCTTGGAATGCGCATCACCTGCATGAGCAGGTCGGTCGAGAACATCAAAAAGATGATGACCATGACGTTAAGCAGCAGCAGAGCGATATACAGCGCCAGGACAAAATCCATCTGCCCCTGGAAGAGCTGAGGCCCCGGAATGACGTTGTGGACATAGAATACGGCGAGCATCATCGCCGTCAGTTCCTCGCCTGGAATACCGAGGGCCAGAAGCGGGATCATCGCGGCGGCAGGCACCGAATTGTTTGCCGCCTCGGAGGCAACAATGCCTTCGGGATTGCCCTTGCCGAACTTCTCCGGCGTCTTCGACGTGCGCTGTGCATAGGAATAGGAGAGAAACTGCGACATGAATTCGCCGACGCCGGGGATCATGCCGCAGACGACGCCGAAGGAAGAGCCGACGGTCGCGATCCGCTTGAAATGGAACAGCTCCGCCAGGCCCTGAAAAAACCGCCCGCCGACGGCGGGGAGTTCGTAGGCTCTATCGCTCTGGATCAGGAGCAGGAAGCCCTGGCTGAGCGCGAAAAGCCCGATCACCACCACGATGAGATCGATGCCCGAGGTGAGAAAGGTGAGGCCGAAGGTGTAACGCTGGGTCAGGGCCGAGCCTTCCAGCCCCACAGTGCTCAGGAATATGCCGAAGCCCGCGAGCATCGCTGCCGGCAGGATCTGGCCGCGATGGGTCAGGACGACCAGCACGATGCCCAGCAGCGCGGCGAGGAATATCTCGCGTGCGCCGAACATGGGGGCGATCGAGGCGAGCATCGGCGCCAGAAGGATCAGGCACAGGATGGAGAAAACGCCACCAAAAAACGAGGAGGAATAGGCAAGGCTCAGCGCGCGCCGGCCCTCGCCGCGCTTCGTCATCGGGTAGCCGTCATAGGTCGTCAGCGCGTTGACGGGCGTGCCGGGCGTGTTGATGAGAATGGCCGGAATGGCGCCGCCGAACATCGAGGAGCCATAGATGCCTAATAGCGCGGTGATGCCGACGATCGGCTCCAGGGAAAAAGTCGCCGGCAGGAGGATGGCGATCGCAACCGCGGCACCGACGCCGGGCAGCGAGCCGACCATGACGCCGCCCACCGAGCCGATGAGCAGCGCCAGCATGACGTCCCAGCGGGCGAGGATTTGAAGGCTTGATAGAAGCAGATCCATCGCGTCGTCTCAGAAATAGCGAAGCATGAAATTGCGGGCGCCGGAGGGCAGGTGTTCGTAGACAGCGCCACCCGGGATCTTCACGTTCAGCGTCGTCTTGAAGAACAAGACCACCGCAAGCCCGAACAGAGCGGCAACGAGGAAGGGACGCGCAGAGCGATAGCCAGCGCGCCAGGTCAGGAACAGACAAAAGACCAGTGTCGCCAACAGATAGCCGGCATAGGGCACCGAGGCGACGTAAAGCAGATACCAGAAGACATATTCGAGCGAGGAGACCCAGACCAGCGCCTCGCGCCATCGCCCCGGCGTGCGGTTGTTGCGGCTTGTCGACCAAAGGTGCAGCGCACCGAAGATCGTCATGGTTCCCAGCCCGATCAGGGGCCACAAGCGCGGCTGCGCTGCGAAGCCCTTTCCCGGAAGCCAGGTTGTCTGGTGGCCGATCTGGCTTATGAGCAGCAGAGCCAAAGCCAGAACGAGCATGGCGAAGAGAAGCTCGCCAGGCTTGCGGGCGTTGGGGAAAACGTGCGGCTTGGCGTCTTCGTGTTCCATTGCAGCGTCAGTCTGGCAGTTGCGGGTCGGCCGGGTCGGGAAGGGGTGCAGCCTCCTGGAGGCTGCACGCACGGCCCTCTAATTGGCTTCGATCAGCCTGTTGATCTCGGCAAGCGTCGCCTTATCGGTTTTGATCTGCTCGGCGGCCGCTTCCGCGTCCTTCCAATAGATCAGGGCCCCTGTATCCGCGGCGAGCTTCTGCGCACGCTCGGACGCCATGGTCTCCCGGGCGACGGCAATTATTTTCTCGCGTACGTCCTGCGGCGTTTCCTTGCGCACGAACAGCCCGTTCCACAGGGCGAGCGCGAGGTCCGGCGCCGCCGTAGCCAGCATCGGCACATCGGGTACGACCGTCAGCGGTTCCTGGGTAATGGAAGCAATGATCTTCACCTGATCGAGACAGGGGAAAATCTGCTGGATCGTCGTGTTGATGACGTCGAAGTCTCCGGAGGCCAGCGTGTTGCAGTCGAGCGCGTCGCTCGATGCTTCCGAGCCCCACTCGAATCCAAGCGATTTGGCGGCCGCGAAGGTGGCCTGGGTCGGCACCAGGAAGGAGCCGAAATGGCCGAGGGCAACATCGTGATCTTTGGCGTACTCGGCCAGTTCCTGCATCGTCGAATAGGGCGCGTCCTTCTTCGTGGCGATGACGAACGGATAGGTCAGGAAGATGCCGAGGGGCTCGAACGTGTCCGCCTGAAGCGCCGGAATGCCCACATCGGGGCCGACCACGGGAATGTCCAACACGAATGAGCCGATCGTGTAGCCATCGGCAGGCGCGGTGGCCACGGAAACGGCGCCGGGGAAGGGGCCGCCGTCGCTAGGCTTGTTCACGACCGCCGCGGCCACACCGTATTTCTGCTGGAAATTATCGGCGATCATGCGGGTCAATACGTCCTCCAGATCGCCGGGCGGGAACGGCACCACGAAACTGACCGGCTTTTCCGGGTATTCTGCATAAGCCGGAAGGGGCGCCGTTACCGTGAGGACGGTTGCGGCAAGTGCAAGTAGCGCTGACTTCTTCATAACAGTTCCCTCTCTGTCTGCGTCTTCGACCTTGCGGCCGTGCGCATGTGGCGTTCGGGTTCATTATTTGAACCTCTATTTTGTTTATAGACTTGCAAATGACCCTTCCCTCTGTCAACGTAATTCTCATGTTAAACAGCCGGAAGGTTTCATGAGCACGGTCGGCAAGGCGATATCGCTGCTTGAGTTGTTCAGCGTGGACGAGCCGGAATTCGGACTCACCGAGATCGCGCGCAGGTCCGGATTCGACAAGGCAACCACGCGGCGCCTCCTCGTCTCGCTGGCGCAGAGCGGCTTTGTCGAGCAGGACATGGAATCGCGTTTTTACCGGCTGGGCGCAGGGCTTACGCGGCTGGCGCGCATACGCGAGGCACGGTTTCCGTTCCTGCAGACGGCACTGCCCTTCATTCGCGAGCTCGCGGCCGCCACGGTGGAAACCGTGCATCTGTCGGAGGCCAGCAACGGCGCGCTGCTGACGGTCCATGTCGAGCATCCGGCGCGTGCGAACCGGGTCAATGTCAATGTGGGCGAATATCTTCCTCTGCATTCGACCGCTTCGGGCATCGCCTACCTCGCACATGTGCGAGAATCGGTTCTGAAGGCGGCGCTGGCCGAGCCGCTCACCGCCTTTACCCGGCATACCGTGACCGATCCGGAAGCTATAGAGCAGTCGATCGGGGTTGCCCGCCGCCAGGGGTTTTCCCTCAGCGACCAGGGCTACGAGGAGGGCGTCCTCAGTGTCGCCGCCGCCATTCTCGGCACCGACGGCTATGCCATCGGCACCTTGGCGATCGCGGCACCGCTTGTCCGTACCTCCAAGGCGATGGCGGCGCAGCGCGGCAAGGCGGTGGCGGCGGCCGCGCGTGAAATTTCCGAACGGCTCAACGGCGAAGCTTTCAACGCCCTCAAAAGCAGGGCATCAGCGTGACGAGGGAGAGGGGAGACATGCAGCCACGGATCCTGATCATCGGGACCGGAGACACCAAGGCGGACGAGCTCGTTTTCATGCGCCAGAAGGTGCGGGAGGCCGGCGGCGCGCCGATCATGCTTGACGTCAGCGTGCTGGGAGATCCGCCCTATGCTCCGGAACATGACAAGCACGCGGTCGCTGCCGCCGCCGACACGACGATCCAGGCGATCATCGATTCAGGCGATGAAAACAGCGCCATGACGCTGATGGCCAGGGGCGCTTCGCACCTGGCGAAGGAGCTTTACGAGCGGGATGAGATCGACGGCGTCATCGCTTTGGGCGGCACGATGGGGACTGACCTGGCGCTCGACGTCGCGCTGGCCTTGCCGCTCGGCGTGCCGAAGTTCGTGGTCTCTACCATCGCCTATTCGCATCTCATCCCGCCGGAGCGCATCGCCACCGATTTGATGATGATCCTGTGGGCCGGCGGGCTTTATGGACTCAACTCCACCTGTAAGGCGGTGCTGTCGCAGGCCTGCGGCGCGGTGGTGGGCGCCGCGCGTGTCGGCGTCCGGCCAAGCCGGGAGCGGCCGGTGGTGGCCATCAGCTCGCTGGGCAAGAGCTGCCTCAATTACATGGTGGCGCTGAAACCCGAACTGGAAAGGCGCGGCTACGAGGTCGTCATCTTCCACACCACGGGCATGGGCGGCCGGGCGCTGGAGGCGATCGCCGCGCAGCGCGGCTTCGCCGCGGTGATGGATTTCAGCCTGCAGGAGCTGGCGAACCACCTGGCCGATTCGGTTGTCACCTCTGGCGCCGACCGGCTGGAGAATGCCGGCCGCGCCGGCGTGCCGCAGATCGTGGCGCCCGGCGCCATCGATATGGTGGATTTCCCCACCTGGCAGCCGGTGCCGGAGCGTTTTTCCGACCGGCCCTATCACGCTCACAACCGCTTGCTTGCCTCCGTCACCAGCGACGGAGAAGCGCGGCGCGGCATCGCGCGGGCCATCGGCGCCAAGCTGGAAAAGGCCGAGGCGGCGGCTGCCTTCATTCTGCCGGCGGGCGGCATCCAGGAGTGGGACCAGGAAGGCGAGCCGCTCCATGAGCCGGAGGCGCTTTCGGCCTTCGTCGACGAAATGCGGCGGGCCGTGCCCGCCAACGTTGAATTCCACGAGATTCCGGACCACATCAACAGCCCGGCCTTTGTCGAAAAGGCGCTTTCGATCTTCGACGAATGGGTTGCCCAAGGCGTGGTTCCGCTCGGCGCCACAGAGGAGCGCGCCACGGCATGAGCCGCCCTCAGGCCCTCGTTCTCGATTTCGGCGGCGTGGTCACGCGCACCCTGTTCGAAACGCATGAATTGACCGAAGCTGCCCTCGGCCTGCCCGCCGGCACGCTGACCTGGCGCGGGCCCTTCGCGCCGGAGACGGACCCGCTGTGGCAATCCATGCAGGCCGACGCGATCAGCGAGCGCGATTACTGGCACGCGCGCACGCGCGAAGTGGGAAAGCTCGTGGGCGAGGACTGGGAGCGCATGGAGACCTTCGTCCAGCGCGCCCGCGGTGCCGAGCCGGAAGCCGTGGTGCGGCCGGAGGCGGAACGCGCCATCCGCATCGCGCATTCGGCGGGCATAAGGCTGGCCGTTCTGTCCAACGAGCTCGACCTCTTCTACGGCGCGGATTTCCGCAAACGCCTGCCGCTGCTGTCGCTCTTCGAGGTCATCGTCGACGCCACCTACACCGGCATATTGAAGCCCGACCCGCGCGCCTATGCGGCCGTGACGGAGACGCTGGGTCTTCCGGCCGCGGCCTGCGTCTTCGTCGACGACCAGCAGCGCAATATCGACGGCGCGGCTGCCGCAGGAATGTGCGCCGTCCGTTTCGACGTCCGTGAGCCGGAAAAATCCTATGCCGAGGCGCTGGACCGTTTCGGCCTCGTCTTGCAGGCATGACAGACAGGAGCAGACATGCGCGACACCAACTTCCTCGCCGCCAACAACGCCAAGCAGATCTGGCACCCCATGGCGCATCCGGCCGACATGCAGGCCAACCCGCCGCGCGTCGTCATGAAGGGCGAGGGCGCCCATGTCACCGATCTCGAAGGCCGCACGGTGCTCGATGCCGTCGGCGGCCTGTGGAACGTTAATCTCGGCTATAGCTGCGAGCCGATCAAGCGCGCCATCGCCGAGCAGCTCGACGAGCTGCCCTATTATTCCGGCTTTCGCGGCACCTCGACGGGCCCCTCCATCGAACTCGCCTGGGAGCTTACCCAGTGGTTCGAGCCGGAGGTCATGGCGCGTGCCTTCTTCACCTCCGGCGGATCGGATTCGGTCGAGACGGCGCTCAGGCTGGCGCGGCAATACTGGAAGATCAGGGGGCAGGGGGACCGCACCAAGTTCCTGGCGCTCAAGAAGGGCTATCACGGCACCCATTTCGGCGGCGCCTCGGTCAATGGCAACGCCAATTTCCGCCGCAATTACGAGCCGCTCATGCCGGGTGTCTTCCACATTCCCGCACCCTGCACCTACCGCAACCCATTCGACGAGACCGATCCCGAAAAGCTCGCCCGTCTGTGCGCCCGCGCGCTCGAGGACGAGATCGCCTTCCAGGGCGCCGACACCATCGCCGCCTTCATCATGGAGCCGGTGCTGGGCGCGGGCGGGGTGATCGTGCCGCATGAAAGCTTCATGCCGCTGGTGCGCGCGATCTGCGACCGACACGAGATCCTCCTGATCGCCGACGAAGTGGTCACCGGGTTCGGTCGCACGGGTGCCTGGTCGGGCTCGCGGGCGGTCGGCGTCAAACCCGACATGATGACCATCGCCAAGGCGATCACGTCGGGCTATTTCCCGCTCGGGGCGACGCTGATCGGCGGCGCGGTGGCCGAGGTGTTCGAGGCCGACAAGACCAGCTTCGGCGCCATCGGCCACGGCTACACCTATTCCGGCCATCCGGTCGGCTGTGCTGCGGGCATCGCCGCGCTCGCCGAGACCCGCCGGCTGAAGGTGAACGAAAACGCCGCCGCCAGGGGGCTTGAACTCGCCGCCGTGCTGGAGGAACTGAAGGCCCGGCACGAGGTCGTCGGCGACATACGCTGCAAGGGCCTGATGGCCGCCATCGAGCTCGTCTCGGACCGCGGCACCAAGAAGGCCGCCGACAAGGGCACAATGAAGCGCGTCTCGGATGCTGCCTACGAGGCGGGCGTCATGCTGCGCGTTTCCGGCTCCAACATCATCCTTTCGCCTCCGCTGATACTGACTTCCGGCGAAGTGCGCGAAATTGGCGAAGCGCTCGACGCGGGACTGAGCGCGATAGCATAGGAACAGCGCGCCACGATTGCCGGCACGTTCTGCCCATCGTTTCGCGGCGGTCGCGGGTGCGCGATGAACCAGACCGGCTGATGGGTGGACGGGGATAGCCTCGGGAACGCTGAGCCCTGTGGCTTTCAGAACACCAGCGAGCGGTGAATTTGGGCGCCGGCCCAGGCGCCATCGCCAACCGCGAGCGAGACGGAATGCGGCACGCGCGCGACATCGCCGCAGGCGAAGGCGCCGGAGACGCTTGTCTCTTTCGCCGCATCGGTCTTGATCTGCGATCCGAAGGGCGTTTCCTCCAGCTCGCAGCCGAGCGATTCCGCAAGTGGGGTCGCCGGCCGGTTGCGCGGCGCCGTGAAGAGCCCGGCGAAAGGCAGAAGCCGTCCGCCCGTCAAGCGGATGTCCGCCCCGCCTTCCAGTCTTGCGACCGTTTCTTCCTCGATGCCGACGCCACGCGCGCCAAGCTGCCTGCGCGCCTCCCCATCGAGCTCCAGCACGCCGTTCGTCAGCAGGGTCACTTCACCCCATTCCGGCAGGAGAAGCGCCTGGTGCAGCGAGCTTGGCCCTGCCGCAATCACGCCGATCCTGCCGCGATCCAGTTCGTAGCCGTGGCAGTAAGGGCAATGGAAAACGCTTTTGCCGCATCGTTCCGCCAGCCCGTCAATCTCCGGCAGCATATCGGAAACACCGGTTGCGAACAGGACGCGGCGGCCCTCCGCGCATCGTCCATCGGCGAGCGCGACGCCGAAGGCGTCGCGGCTTCCCTCCACCCGGCTGGCCGTTCCGTCGTGCCAGGCGAGTGTCTGGTAGCGCGAGAGTTGCGCGTGCGCGCGTTCCGCGATTTCGGCCGGATCGACGCCGTCCTGCGACAGGAAGCCGTGCGAGTGACTGGCGTAGCGGTTGCGCCGTTGGCCGGCGTCGATCACCAGCACCTGGCGCCGCGCGCGAAGCAATTGCAGGGCGGCAGCCATACCCGAATAGCTGCCGCCGATGACAATGACGTCGTATTGCATGGATCATGCCCCTCTTCGGTACGGGACGTTCGATTCGCATCGCAGGCGCCTCGGCCAGATCTTCCAGCGTCAGCACGTCGATGGGCGGCTGCCTGTTGCGTCCGGGTTTCCGGCCTTCCCTGGCAATCGCGGCGGACTGGAGCACGACGGGTTAAGCCGTCACGGTATAACATTTATCATTGACGAATGTAATAACGTAACGTAATCCGTCGTCAAGAGCGGAGGCTGAGGCAGCCGGCTGCGCGGGCGGGGTGCCGGACGGCCGAAGCTGAACGATCCAACCTTCTCAACGCGAAAACCGTAATAACATCAAGGAGAAGCCTTCATGAAACCAGTGTGGATGCCGGCTGCTGCCGCTGCGTTGGCCTTGGCATTATCGGCGAACGCCTCTGCAGAGGAAATGACCGCCTGGCGCCTGTTCATCGCCGATCAGGAGTCCGCCAGGGTGATTGTCCTGGATGCAATCGCTGGTGAACCCGTCGAGACATTCGAGGTCGAGAGTCCGGCGGCGCTGTATCGCAGCGAGAGCGGTCGCGTCGTATTCGCCCGCCAGGGAGAGGCCGGCCTGGTCACGGCCATTTCCAGCGGCATATCGTTCGACGACCACGGCGATCACGGCGACATCGATGTCGAGGCCCCGAAGTTGACGGGCACCGAGATCGCCGGCGACAAGCCGTCCCATTTCGTCGAGCATGACGGGGTGTTCGCCGCCTTCTTCGACGGCGAAGGCGTCGCGCGGATCGTCTCCGAGAAGGCGGTTCTGGAAGGAGGCTCCCAGTTCAGGGAGGTGAAGACCGATGTTCCGCATCACGGCGTCGCAGTCGCCTATGGCTCCCATGTGCTGCTGTCGGAACCGAACCGGGAAAACCCGGACGAACTTCCGGTCGGCATCCGGGTGGTCGATGAAGCCGGCGCGCAGGTGGGAGACGTCCATGCCTGCCCCGACCTCCATGGAGAGGCCTCTTCCGGCGACATCCTGGCTTTCGCCTGCGCAACGGGGCTGCTCGTAGTCACGCACGAAGGGGGGATGCCGCAGATCCGTCATCTGCCCTATGCCGACAGTCTGCCGGACGGCAAATCCACCACGCTCGCCGGCGGCAGAGGCCTGCAATATTTCCTCGGCAATTACGGCGCCGACGAGGTGGTGCTGATCGATCCCATGGAAAGCGATGCCTTTCGGCTGATCGAGCTGCCGACGCGCCGCGTGCATTTTGCGGTGGATCCGATCCGGGCAAGGTTCGCCTATGTCTTCACCGAGGACGGACAGCTTCACCAGGTCGACGTGATCAAGGGCGGGATTGCCAATTCGCTCGGGCTCACCGGTCCCTACTCGATGGACGGGCACTGGAGCGATCCGCGGCCGCGCATTGCAGTCGCCGGCGACAATATCTATGTCACCGACCCGCTGAACGGCGTTGTGCATTCCGTGGCGGCCGCCTCCTTCCAGAAGGCCGGTGAGATCGCGGTTGAGGGCAAGCCTTACAATATCGTCGCAGTCGGCGGCTCGGGCGAGGCGCACGAAGGCGAGGAAGCCCATGATGACCATGATCATGCTCACGATCACGATGCCGACCAGATCTACAAGGGCTATTTCGAGGATGACCAGATCAGGGAACGTGCCCTGTCAGACTGGGAAGGCGACTGGCAGTCGGTCTACCCCTACCTGCAGGACGGGACGCTCGACCCGGTCATGGAGCATAAGGCGCAAACGGGCGATAAGACCGCGGCGGAATATGAGGCCTATTACGAGGTCGGCTACAAAACCGACGTCGAGCGTATCGTGATCGATGGCGATACCGTCACGTTCTTCAACAACGGGCAGCCGCTCAGAGCCCGCTATGCGAGCGACGGCTATGAGATCCTGACCTACAAGAAGGGCAATCGCGGCGTGCGCTTCATCTTCGAAAAGACCGAGGGCGACGAGGCCGCGCCCCAGTACATCCAGTTCAGCGACCACAAGATCGCGCCGGCGGACGCCGACCACTATCACCTCTACTGGGGCGACGATCGCGCCGCTTTGCTGGAGGAAGTGACGAACTGGCCGACCTACTATCCTTCCTCCCTGAGCGCGGAGGACATCGTTGACGAGATGATGGCGCACTGACCGCGGGCGGCCGCTCGCGTCGCCGGCGCGGTGGAAATGTCGCCGAAGAGGATTGACAGGGAAGCCGCGGTTGGGGACGTTCGGGTTGGTTAAGGTTCTTCGGGCCGGATTCGTCCGGTCAGGAGCTAAGAGGGAATCCGGTGCCCCGATCCAGGGAAATCCGGAGCTGACCCGCAACTGTGAGCGGCGAGCCGCTTTGCCCTAGACGTCACTGGCCTTTTGGCCGGGAAGACAGGCAAGGCAGCGACGACCCGCAAGCCAGGAGACCTGCCTGACCGCATAGTGTTCCATGGCCGGGGACTGCCATGGGAGCGCGCGTTGTCGCAGACGCCTCGTGTCTGCACGGCCACGTTTCCCGATCCCCGTTCACGTCAGGTCGGGGATTTTTCATGCAAGAACCCTCTTCGCGCCACTCGGAAGCGCCGGCCAAGCCGGCCGGCAAGGCGGTGGTGCTGCTCACCAAGTCTGCCTTCGCAGCCGCGCCGCACGCGGAGATGAGGCGGCTGGCCGCCATTGCCTCCATGTTGCCGGGCGTTGCCGAGGCGGTCTCCTGCTATTGCGAACAGGGGCAGCCTTCTCTGCGCGATGCGCTGTTGTCACTGCGCGACAGCGGCCATGGCACGATCGTGATCGTGCCACTGATGCTGCCGATGGAGCCGAGCTTCCGCAACTGGATGACGCGCTCCCTGAAGCGGTGGCAGAGGGAGTTTCCGGGCGGCTGGCCGCCGATCCACATATCCCGCGATATCGCGCAAAGCCTTCACTTCGAGCCGCTCCTGGCCGCTCTGGTGGGTGGTGCGTCGGCGGAGATGCCGATCCCGCCGGCGGATCGGGAGGCGACGGAAGGCTCGCTGGTCCCTTCGCAGAAGCGCCGTGTGCTGGTTTGCGAGGGCGGCGCCTGCAATGCGGCCGGCGCGGACGTGATCTGGGGCCACCTACGCAACCGCCAGCAGGAGCGCAAACTCCGCATCACCGGCGATGGCACCATGACCGCAAAGTCGACTTGCCTCGGCCCCTGCAGTCTGGCGCCGGTGCTGCAGGTGTTTCCCGAAGGCACCTATTATGGCGGCGTCAGCGAGGCCGTCATCGACCGCATCGTCGAGCAGCATCTGCTCGGCGGAAAGGTCGTTTCCGATTTCGCCTACGCGCCCACGGGCCGCAAACAGCGGCTGCGTTCTGCGCCACCCCCGTCACTTGAACAATCCGAAACCTAGGAAGATGCTTCCATGCGATATTTCTCACGCCTTGTCCTTGCGGCTGCGACCATATCGGCAACCGCCATTTCTGCCATGCCCGCGCCGGTTCTGGCGCAGGAGGCGCTGAAGATCGGCGCCACCTTCCTGCTCGGCAGCGAGGACCCGACCGCCGGTTCGGCCGGCTGGGCGCTGGTCAGCCACGGGGTCGGCGAAAAGCTGTTCATGGTCGATAAGGACGGCAAGCTGGTGCCGGAGCTGGCCGCCACTGCGGAACGCACCGGCGATCTCGAATGGATAATCACGCTGCAGCCTGACCGCCGCTTCTCGGACGGCACGCCGGTGACGGCCGCCGCCTTCGCCGCCGGCTTCGCCAACACCTTCGCAAAGAGCAAGACGGCGGCTGCGACCGGCGGCAAGCTCAGCTTCGAGTCGACCGGCGAACTCACTCTGAAAGTGACTACGGAAAAGCCGGTGCCGCTCATCCAGGCGCTGTTCGCCGAATGGCCGCTGGTCGCCTATACGCTGAACGATGCTGGCGATGCCGTCTATACCGGCCCCTACGCAATCGCGGAGTTGCGGCCGGATTCGCATCTCGACCTGGTGCCCAACCAACATTTCGAAGGCGCCGGCGAGCGCTCGCCGATCACGCTGCGCAAGTTCGGCGACGCGCAGACCATGGCGCTCGCCTTCGAGACGGGCGAGCTTGACCTCGCCTTCGGCCTGCCGTCGGAGGTGCTGTCGCGGCTGAAAGCCAATCCCGGCCTGACGGTCAAGAGCTTCCCGGTCGGCTACCAGTATTTCGGCTTCCTCAACACCGAGCGACCGGCGCTCTCAGACCCGCTCGTCAGGCAGGCGGTCGATCTCGCCATCGATCGCGCGCAGCTCGTGGCCGCGATCAATGGCGGCCAGCCTGCGACCGGGGCCTTCGCACCCTACTTCGCGTTTGCGCCGCGAGAGCCGCGCTCGACCGATCTGGACAAGGCCTCGGCCCTGCTCGATGAAGCAGGCTGGACCGTGGGCGCCGACGGCATCCGCGTCAAGGACGGCGAGCGGCTTCATCTGCAAGTCTTCGCCTATCCGCAGCGGCCGGATCTTGTCACCATGCTGCCGGTGGTGAAAGCAGCACTGGCCAAGGTCGGCATCGAGATTGGCACGCAGGTGGTGGAGAATCTCAACGAGGTCGCCGCTTCCGGCGAGTTCGACATCTTCCTATGGGCGCAGCACACCGCGCCCAGCGGTGACCCGGCCTTCTTCCTCAATTCGATGCTGAGGAGCGATGGGCCGCTCAACCACGCCCGCTATGACAGTGAGGAATTCGACGCCATCATCGCCCGCTTCTCGTCCTCGGGCGAGGCGAAGCGGCGCGCCGAGATCGCGCTCGACGCGCAGCAGAAGCTGTTTGAAGATGTGCCGGTCACCTTTCTGGTCTCGCCCTCCTGGCATGTAGGCGTGTCGGAGCGGCTGGCGGACTATGAGCCGTGGGGTTCGGACTATCATGTTATCCGGCCCGACATGGGCGAGACGCGGTAACGGGCTTCTTGAGCGCCATCATCATCCGGATCGGCTTGCGTTCGGCCGCCAGCCTGCTGGCGGTCTCGGCGCTGGCTTTTCTGGTCGTCGCCTTCATGCCGTCCGACCCGGTCATGATCGCGATCCAGGCCTGGAACCTGCCGGTCGACGGAGCCACCGTGAACGCGTTGCGCGTGGAATGGGGCCTCGATCGGCCGTTGCCGGTCCGTTACGCGATATGGCTGTCGGATTTCGTCACTGGCGACTGGGGGCGCTCGTTCCGCACCGGCAGTCCGGTGCTGGAGGAGTTTCTCGCGCGGCTGCCGCTGTCGCTCGGCATCGGGTTGGGCGGCCTGATATTGGCCGCCCTTGCGGCCGTGCCGCTTGGCTTTGCGGCAGCAATCAGACCAGATGGGCTGGCCGACCGGCTTAGCCGGCTGCTCGCCGTGACCGTGCAGGCGGTGCCGGCATTCTGGATCGGCCTTGTGCTGATCTGGGTTCTCGGCGTCAAATTGCGCCTGATCAGCCCGTTCTCCGGGGGGCCGGACGTGTTGATCCTTACCGCCTCGCTGGTAGCGCTGCATTCCACCGGCATGCTTGCCCGCGTCTATCGCCGCGATCTCGTCGGCCAGGCCGGCCAGCCCTATTTCCGCACGGCGCTCGCCAAGGGTCTGACGCGCCGCCAGGCGCTTTGGCGCCATGGCCACCGCAGCGCGGTCTACGCGCTGCTGTCAGCGATCCGCTCCGAGGCCGGCTGGGCGATTGGCGCGACCGCCGCTCTCGAAGTCCTGTTCGGGCTGCCCGGCATCAGCCAGTTTCTCGTCCAGAGCATCGGCGCGCGCGACTACTATGTGCTCCTCGCCTACATCATGGTCATCGCGACCTGGATGCTGGCGATGAATGGTGGCGTGGAGCTAGCCTTGCGGCGGCTCGACCCGCGCTCGGCCCGATGAAGGGCAAGCTCGCCATCTGCGCCTTTTGCGGCCTCGTCGTTCTCGCCGGCGGTTTCTGGCAGCCGCACGATCCGGATGCGGTGGATCTGACTCTGCGGCACGCGGCGCCCTCGTTCACGCACCCGCTCGGGACCGACCATCTCGGCCGCGATCTCGCTTCGCGCATGCTGATCGCCGGCTGGCGTACGGCCTCGGTCGTGCTCGCCGTCGGCGCGATCGGCTTCATCGGCGGCTCGCTGATCGGCACCGCGGCTGCGATCCTGGGAGGCTGGCGCGAGCAGGTCACGCTGCGCGCCGCCGAGCTATTCATCGTCGTGCCAACGATGATCTGGGCGCTGACCGCTGCGGCGATTTTCGGTCTGTCGCCCGCGACGGCCGGCATCGCGCTCGGCCTCGCCGGCGTCGGCCCCTACGCGCTCTTTTCAAATTCGCTGGCGCACCGGGTGCTAGGGCAATCCTTCGTGCACGCCGCAAGGGCGCTCGGCGTATCGACGCCGCGTCTCATGCTGCGTCACGTCCTACCCAACACGCTGCCGATCATCTTGGCCCATACCGGCAGCCAGGCGGGGCAATCGGTGGTGGCGTATGCATCGCTCGCCTTCATCGGCCTTGGCTCCGACCCGTCGAAACCGGACTGGGGTTCGATGCTCTATGAATACCGCATGTTCATGTTCGACGATCCCATGCTGATGATCTGGCCCGGGTTGGCGATCGCAGCCGTCACTTTGGCGCTCAACCTGGGACTGGACCGCCGGTAGGTTGGCCCAGACCGGGATTGTCTGCATCAGCGTGATCCAGCCACACGAGCGAGGCGGCATCGAGTTCGAACCATGAAAGGAAGCAGGAAGTGAGATCGGGAATGGGCGCAAGCTGGCTGACCTGACTTGATTGATCGCAGCCGATCGCAACCCTATAGTTTCTTTGATCGACTTTGAGGATAGCATGGGCCGGCTTTGGTCAACAGCGTTGGGCGCTTCAGTACTGGGCGCGTTCGTTTGCGTGCTGATCGGTTCGGTGGTGGCGGCCGCCTACACCTATCGGTGGATGCATGAGGATGTGCCCCAGCATAGCCGGCTGCTCGAATGGGACGACGCTGCGGTCGTGGCGCAGGGGAAAACGCTTTATGCCACGAACTGTGCCGGGTGCCACGGCGCCAATGGTGAAGGTCAGACCGCAGCAAGCGGCGCCCCGCTTGCGCCGCCGCACGACGGCAGCGGACACACCTGGCAGCATCCCGACTTCGCGCTTGTCCAGCTCACAAAAGACGGGGTGTCCACGGCCGCTTGCCTGACCCTGGACGAGAACGCCATGCCAAGATTCGAGCAGGCGCTGACCGATAGGGAGATCCTGGACATTCTATCCTACATCAAGTCGACCTGGCCTGCCGCGATCCGAGCCAAGCACGACGAGATCAACAGCCTCTACAGCAGCCAGAACGCTGCAATAGGCGATCTGCTCGATTTGCCGCCCGGGCGCCGCCAGAACTGATCTAGGCGCGGCCATCGCTAGCGGTGGCGACCTTCACCACCGCGCCTGCGCGCAGGAGGGTTTCCTGCAGCAAGCTGGGCGGGGCGCGATCGTCACAATGCCTTACAATGCAGTCAGCGGTTCGACCGTCCGGCCAGGCCAGCGGTCCAAGTTCATCTGCTTGACGCCATCCTGGCGTTCATCCGTTCGATCGAAGAGCGTGAGCGCTTCCAGGTCAGCTCGCAATGGCTGGAGATCCCCGCGCACTCAAGGCGTCTGCAGATACTGGACTATGGTGATTGCCGCCGGAACCGAGGCGAAGGAGAGGATGGTGGCCACAAGAAGCGCGGTGGCCGTGACAAGCGCCATGCCGCTTCTCTGGCCAAGAAGGGGATAGATGCTGAGCATGGGCACAGAGGCGAAGATCACGCCGCCGATGAGCGTCGTTTGGCTGATGCCGGGCGCGAGGCTGAGCGCGGCGAAGATGATCAGGGGATGCAGCAGCAGCTTGCCGGCGACGACCAGGCTCACCCTGCGATAGACGCCGGCGAGCGGCAGCGAGGCGATGGTGCCGCCGATCACGAACAGCGCGATCGGCGCTGCGATGCGCGCTAGCATCTCGATCGCCGAGGAGGCGACGTCGGGCACCGGCACCCCGACGACGGTGACCAGAACCGCCGCGAACATCGCCAGGACAATGGGGTTGCGAAGGGCGTTGCGGCCGGACTGCGCCAGTGCCGGCCGCCAGCCATCGCCGCCGCCGGCGCGTGCCGAGTCGGCAATCGCCATGGCCAGAGGGATGAGCGTGAGATTCTCGATGAGCATGCACTGGGCAAGGAGAGCGCCGGCAGGAGCGCCGACAACCGTCAGCGCAATCGGATAGCCCATGAAGGCGCTGTTGGAATTTGCCATGCCGAGGCCGGCAATGGCGGAATGCCCGGTTTCCATGCCCAGGAAGCGGCGGGCGGCGAGCATGCCGATCACGAAGACGAGCAAGGAGCCGCCGGCATAGGCGAGGATGAACGACCAGCTTACCGCTTCGGCAAGCGGGACCGTCGTCAGCGCGTTGAAGATGAGGGCCGGAAGGGCGATCTTCACGACGAAATCGCTAACCGGCTTTATCTGCTTGGCGGCCACATAGCCGCTTCGAATGGCGACGAAACCGACGATTATGACCGCAAAAAGCGGGAGAATGGAGGGCAATAGCGCCATTTAAGGGTGCTTTTCGGCTGGGAATTCTCAGAAGCGGCTCGGTTTTACGGTCCCTCCCGAGGCTGCCGCCTCCTTGATGGCGTCGATGACGGCCAGCGTCTTCAGCCCCTCCCGGCCGGAGACGACCGGGCTGGCGCGCCCGGCCACGACGTCGGCTAGGTTCTGCACCTGCAACACCAGCGGGTCGGCGGATTGGCGCGTCAGCGGGGTTCGGCCGATGGGCTCCCACCAGCTTGGCTTGCCGGTATGCGACCAGAGCGCCGCGTTCGGCAACTCCAGCGAGCTTTGCGTGCCGCCGATCCAGTAGCAGGTCGCCTCGGTCGGCGGATAGGCGGGGTTCTCGCGCGAGGAGAGCTCCCAGCTCCACGGCGACACGATGCTGTCCGAGACGGTGAAGGTGCCGATCGCGCCATTGTCGAAGGTCATCAGCATGCCGGCCGCGTCTTCGACCTCGTTGCCGCGGATCGCGTTGGTCTCGATGGCCTGGACGGACGCGACCTCACCGACGAGGTGGCGCATGAGGTCGATGTCGTGGATGAAATTGAGATAGACGGGACCGGCGCCCTTCTGACGACGCCAGGAGACGTCGAAATATTCGTCAGGCTTCATTGCCCAAAACATGCCATGCGCACCAACGATCCGGCCCAGATCGCCGGCCTCGATCCGGGCCTTGGCAGCCTGGACCAGCGGGTTATGGCGGCGGTGGTGACCGGTGAGAAGGGGAACGTTCAGCGCCTCGGCGCGCTCGACGAGCTGGAGCGCGCCGGCAAGATCGGTGGCCAGCGGCTTTTCCACCAGCAGCGGGACGCCGGCCTCGACGCATTGAAGTCCGCCTTCCACATGGTGCTGATTGGGCGTTGCCAGTATCACGGCGTCCGGGCTTCCAGCCGAGAAGGCATCCTTCAGGCTGGCGAAGCAAGGGATATTCTCCCGCTCGGCAAAGGCGGCCGCGCTGCCCGAGGGGTCGACGATGCCGGCCAGTTCGGCCTCGCGGCACGACCTGATGGCCTCGATGTGGCGCACCCCCATGACCCCGGCGCCGGCCACCGCAATGCGCACCGCCATTACTGCCCTCCCAGAAGCCGGGCCATGCGCTGCACGGCAAGCTGATACCCCTGGGTGCCGAAGCCGGCGATGACGCCGTCTGCCCGCAGCGAGACGTAGGAGTGGTGCCGGAAGCTCTCGCGCTTGTGCACATTGGAGATATGCACTTCGAGAACCGGCCCCTCAAACGCGTTGAGTGCGTCGAGGATGGCGACCGAGGTGTGGGTGAACGCTCCCGGATTTATGACGATGCCCGCCCCGCTGTCGCGCGCTTCGTGGATCAGGTCGATGATCGCGCCTTCGTGGTTGGACTGGTGGAAGGCGATCTCGAGCCCTGCATCCGACGCCACCTGGCGGCAGGCGCTTTCCACGTCGGCCAGTGTCTCATGCCCGTAGATTTCCGGCTGACGCTTGCCGAGGAGGTTGAGGTTGGGCCCGTTCAATATGTAGATTTTCTTTGGCATGATAATTCTGTCAGCTTTTCCGGTTGGACAATGGGTCGATGGCGATGATGCCATGTTGGGCTGGAAGGCGTGCGGGCGTCACTTTGACGATTCCCTCGGCGAGCGCGCCAGAAGGGCCGCCCGCAGGCTGGCGCCCGTGCGGCCGATATGGGCGCGCAACAACTCTGTGGCTTCGTCGGCACGCCGGGCCATCGCAGCTTCGGCGATCCTGCGGTGTTCTTCGTCAGGATAGGCGTTGCCGACATTCGGCTCGAGGAAGATGCGGCGGTAACGGTCGTTGAGATTGTGAAGCATGCGGCAGAACCCTATCAGATGGGGCATGCCGCAGCCATCGATCAGGGCCAGGTGGAAATCGGCATGGGCGCGTTGCCATGTCTCGACGTCGCTTGCCGCCTCACCATTCCGTTCGCCGCGCGTGAGCTTGTAGAGCGCGCCCGCGACGCGGCCCTCCCAGTTCAAATCCCCCGACTGGATGGCATAGCCCAAGGCAAGCGTTTCCAGGTCGGTGCGCAGGCGGACGATTTCGTCCAGGTCCTGCAGGGAGATCGAGGTGACGCGATAGCCTCGCTGGTCCTCAAAGACGACGAGCCCGTCGGCGGCCAGCCGCGACATCGCCTCGCGAAGCGGCGTCACGCTGGTGGCGAACTGCTCGCGAACGCGATCGAGGTTGATCTTCTCGTCGGGCGCGATGTCGCCCCGCAGGATGGACGCCCGCAATTGTGCCGCGATGCGGCTGGACAGCGTTTCCTTTCGAGTGTCGGCGCGCGCGCTCATGTCGTCTTTCAGGCTGTTTGGAGAAATAATCAATTATTTTCCGAATATCACAAGAAAGGCCCTATGGCAAAAGCGACAAGCTCTGCTAGTTTCACTTCATGCTAGACCAAGAATCCATCCCGTCTGTCGGCGAGCAGGCATATCGTTTGATCCGCAACGACATCATTTTCGGGCGGCTTGCACCCGGTGCGCGGCTGCGGCTGGAAAAGCTGCGCGACCGCTACAAGGTGAGCATCACCACGCTTCGCGAAATCCTTGCACGCCTTGCCGCGGACGGCTTTGTGAGAGCCGAGGGCCAGAAGGGATTCGCCGTCGCGCCCGTGTCCGACGAGGACCTGACGGATATCGCGAAACTGCGCATTCTGCTGGAAAGCCATGCGCTGGAGCAGTCCTTCGCCGACGGCGACGTGGACTGGGAGGCATCCGTGGTGGCCGCCCATCACAAGCTGAACGTGATGGAGCGCAAAATGATCAGCGGCGACCTGTCGGTGCGCGAGACATGGAAGCGCTACGACTGGGAATTCCACAGGGCGCTTATCCAGGCATGCGGGTTGCGGCTGCTGCTGGCCACGCACGGGGAGGTTTTTGATAAATACCTTCGCTATCAGATGCTTACGCTGACCTTTCGGGGCGAAGAGGCGGCCAGGGACCACCGCGATCTGATGCAGGCGGCACTGTCGCGCGATGCCGAGGCGGGTAAGGCCATTTTGCGCCGGCACATCTTGAGCGGTGTCGAGCACTCGGTTCAGGCGCGTATGGCTGAACGCCGGTCTGCCTGACGAAAAGTCTATCATCCTACAAAACATAGATCGTGTATTGAAAACACTGCCCGCCTGTGCGACGTTGAGGTGGCTGGGGCCGGCAAGGCCAACTCAAAAAGCATTCCCGGGAGGAACAAATGAAATATTCCATCACTCGCCGCGCTCTCTTGGCGACGGCCGCCTTTTCGGTGGCGGGCTCGATGCTCGCCGGCGCCGCGATGGCGCAGGACAAGATCGTCATCCGCATGTCGACGCCGGCTACGGCCACCGACCAGCGCTCCGTTGCGCTCGAAGAGGCGTTCGGGCCGGCCGTGTCCGAATTCGCCGAGTATCAGCCGAACTACAATGCGACGATGTTCAAGCAGGGCACGGAGCTCGAAGCCATCGCGCGCGGCAATCTGGAAATGTCGATCACCTCGGCGCAGGAGCTGGCGACGATCTTCCCCGAGTTCTCGATTTTCACCGCGGGCTATCTGCACCGCGATGCCGAGCATCAGGTGAAGGTCTTCAATGCCGACTTCATGGAGCCGATGAAGAAGAAGGTCGAGGAAGAGCTCGGTGTGAAGCTGCTTTCGGTCGTCTATCTGGGCCGCCGACACGTCAATCTGAAGCCGGAGAAGAAGATCAGCACGCCGGCCGACCTGGCGGGCATCCAGCTTCGCATGCCGGGAACCGAGGCATGGCTGTTCCTCGGCTCGGCACTCGGCGCGGACCCGGTGCCGCTGGCCTTTACCGAGGTCTATACGGCGTTGCAGACCGGCGCCATCGACGGGCAGGACAATCCGCTGCCGACCGTCAAAGACTCCAAGTTCTATGAGGTGACGAGCCAGATCGTGCTGACGAGCCATCTCGTCGATCTCAATTACATCGCCTTCTCCAAGGAGCTTTGGGACAGCCTGACGCCGGAGCAGCAGGAAGCGGTGCAGAAGGGTGCGGACGCGGCGGCAGATCTCGGGCGCCAGCGCCAGTTGGAGCTTGAGGAGGAACTTGTGGCGTTCATGCGCGAGCAGGGTCTGGAAGTCTATGAGCCCGATATCGAGGCCTTCCGCACCCATGTGCAGAAGGCCTACCTGGAATCGGAGTTCGCCAAGGACTGGCCCGAGGGAATGATCGACAAGATCAACGCGATCGAGTAGCGGGCTCTATCGATGGCTTCCGTCATCCGGTTTTTCCGGGCGCGGGCCGAGAACGTGGCGGTGGGCATGCTCGCCGCCATGTTTCTCATATTCATCCTTCAGATCACTGCACGCTACGTGTTTCGCAGCCCGCTCGGCTGGACGGTCGAGCTGAGCCTGACGCTGTGGCTGTGGCTGGTGTTCTGGGGTAGCGCGTTCGTTCTGGACGACCGGGACCACGTCAAGTTCGACGTGATCTACCTGGCGGTGGGCAAGCGGATGCGGAAGCTTTTCGCCATCGTTTCAGCGCTGGCCATAATCGTCGGTTTTGCCGCGGCCCTCCCGGACACGATCGACTACATCACCTTCTACAAGATAAAAAAGAGCGCCATCCTGCGCATTCGGCTGGACTATGTCTTCTCGATCTATGCGGTTTTCGCCGTCGCCGTCACCGCAGCCTATGCTTTGCGTGTCGTCCGCATATGGCGCGGCGTCGAGGATTTGAGCGGCGGCGATCCATCGCCCGGCCAGGAGGCTGAATAATGAGCTTGGCGCTTGGCGCGTGTCTTCTCGTGCTTTTCCTTCTGGCGGGCATCGGAATGCCCGTCGCCTATGCGCTGATCCTTGCGGCGACCGCCTATCTGGCCGTGGGCGGGCAGGACCTGGCGCTGGCGGGCGAGCAGATCATCCAGGGCCTTTACGACAGTTTCATTTTGCTGGCCGTGCCGCTCTTCATCGTCGCCGCCAACATCATGAATGCCGGCACGATCTCCGAGCGCCTGCTGAAATTCTGCGTGGCGCTCGTCGGCCGCTTCAAAGGTGGGCTCGGCCATGTGAACGTCGTCGCGTCGCTGATCTTCTCCGGCATGTCCGGCTCCGCCGTGGCCGACGCCGCCGGGATCGGCAAGATCATCATCGAAATGATGGTGAAATCCGGCCACTATACGCGCGGCTATGCGGCGGCGATCACGGCTGCCTCGGCGACCATCGGGCCGATCATCCCGCCGTCGATCCCGATGGTGCTCTATGCGCTGATCTCCGACAGTTCGATTGGCTATCTCTTCCTGGCCGGCATCGTTCCGGGCCTCGTGATGGGCGCGGTGCTGATGGCGATGAACGTCATCATCGCCTATCGCAGGGGCTTCGAGACCGATGAGGTGGTGCCGTTTGCCGAGCTGCCGAAGCTGACGGTTCGGGCATTTCCGGCGCTCCTCATGCCCGTCATCCTGCTCTATGGCATCTATGGCGGCATCACCACGCCGACGGAAGCGGCGGCTGTCGCCGCCTTCTATGCGCTTCTCCTGGCAAGCGTGTTCTATCGCGCGCTGAGCTGGCGGTCGCTCTATGCCGTGCTGGCGGAGAGCGCGCGGTCGTCGGCTGCCGTCGGACTGGTGATCGGCGGGGCGCTGATCTTCAACTATATCGTTGCCAACGAGAATATTCCGGGGCGGATGGCCGGGGCGCTGGTGGGGCTGGAGATGGACCCCATCATCTTCCTGCTTTTGATCAACTTCCTGTTCCTGCTGCTTGGCTGCTTTCTGGACGCCACCACGATCATCCTGGTCATCGTGCCGCTCTTCATTCCGACCTGCCGGCTTCTGGGCATCGACCTCATCCATTTCGGGGTCGTGGCGGTGGTCAATATGATGATCGGCCTGATCACGCCGCCCTATGGCATTCTGCTTTTCGTCATCAATGCGGTGACGGGCATTCCGCTCGGCGAGATCATCCGCAACGTGCTGCCGTTCTTCGTCGTGCTGGTGGGGGCGCTGCTGGTTCTCATCTTCTCGCCCGACATGGTGCTGTGGCTGCCCCGCGTCTTCGGCTATCAGGGATGAGCTTGGCCATGCTTGCCGGGGAAGCCAGGCCGGGACGGGTGAAGCTGGGGCTCGTTGGCGACAATATCCGGGCCTCGCGCTCGCCTGCGCTGCATCGCATCTGCGGCGCGCTTTCGGGTCTGGAGGTCAGCTACGATCTCTATATTCCGCCCCATCTCGGCCTGACATTCGAGGAGACCTTTTCCCGCTGCCTGGCGGACGGGCTGGCCGGGTTCAATGTGACGTTGCCCTACAAGGAGCGCGTCATGCGGCTGGTCGAGGTTGCGGATCCGAACATCGCCCGTATCGGCGCCGTCAACGCAGTCAAGCCGACGGCCGAGGGCGCCCGCGGATTCAACACCGACTATTCCGGCTTCATCTCGGCGTTCCGGGCGGCCTTCGGAGAGCGGAAACCCGGCATCGTCGCGCTGATCGGCGGCGGCGGCGTGGGGAAGGCCATCGCATTCGCTCTCGTCGTGCTCGGGGCCGACGAAATCCGCGTGGTCGACCGCGACCTGCCCAAGGCCGAGGCGCTGGCACGCGCGCTGAGCGCAGCCGGCGCGGCAAGGGCCGTCGCGGAAGCCGACGTGCAGACCGCCATGGCTGGCGCCGACGGGGCGGTGAACGGCACGCCGCTCGGCATGACGGGTTATCCCGGCTCGCCCGCCAAGGACGCTGATTTCGCCGGCCAGTCCTGGGCCTTCGATGCAGTGTATACGCCGGCGGAAACGCTCTTCAAGCGGCAGGCGGAGGCTGCTGGCCTCGATTTCATCAGCGGCTATGAACTGTTTTTTCATCAGGGTGTGGATGCGTTCGAGATATTCACCGGAACAAAAGTGAGCGATCTCGACACACTGCGCCGGCGCCTGCTGCTCGAAAGCTGAGCGCTCCCCTATCCAACACGGCGGCCGGTTCTTCCAGGCTTCCTCCCGGCCGCTCGGCAGCCGGAAAAATTGTCGTGGGCGGGCGTGGAAACCATTGTCAAAGCCGCTATACTCATATCTGGTATTACATTGGTATCCAGAGATTGCGGCGGCTTCAGCTGCGGCGAAAGTTAAGCGGGAGAGATCGACATGGCGGAAGCCGGCAAGACGTCCTTGATGTATGCCGAGACGGCCGAGGCCGCCGCCGCCGTGGAGCGCCTTCTGTCGAGCGAGGCGAAGACCTTCGCCGAGCTGGGGCGTATCCTTTCGGCGAGACGGCCGCCCGTCGTGACGGTGGCCGCCCGCGGCTCCTCGGATCACGCAGTGAGCTTCTTCAAATATCTGTTCGAGATCAGCGCCGGCATCCCGGTCGCTTCCATCGGCCCCTCGGTCGCATCGGTCTACCATGCGCGGCTTCATCTGCCTGGCGCGCTGCACCTGACGGTATCGCAGTCGGGAGCGAGCCCCGACATCATCGCCGTCCAGGAGGCGGCCAAGAGCGGCGGGGCCACCACCGTCGCCATCGTCAATGTCGCCGACAGTCCGCTCGCCCGCTCCGCCGATATCGTGATTCCCATACACGCGGGGAAGGAGCGCAGCGTGGCGGCCACCAAGAGCTTCATCGCATCGGCCGCCGCCCTCGCCGCCCTTGCGCAGTCGGCCACCGGCAGCGATGGGCTGGCTGCCGGCCTGCAGCGCTTGCCGGGTGCGCTCGATAAGGCCTGTTCGGCCGACTATGAGCCTGCCCTGCCGACGCTGGTGCTCGCCCGATCGGTCTATGCGACGGGGCGCGGACCCGGCTTTGCCATCGCTCTGGAGGCAGCGCTCAAGGCAAAGGAGACCGCCAAGCTGCACGCCGAGGCTTTTTCGCTGGCTGAGCTCATACACGGTCCCATGCAACTGATCGACGAGGGCTTTCCGGTGCTGGCCTTCGTCCCGGAGGACGAGGCGCTGGCATCCAGCAGACAGGTGCTGGACCGGCTGGCGGGGATGGGTGCGCGCGTCTTTGCCATATCCTCGCGCCAGGTGGTCGCCGAGACCATCACGGCGCCTTCGACCGGCAATGGCCATCTCGATCCCCTTCCCGCGCTGATCGCCTATTACCGGATGATCGAGCGCGTGGCGCGGGAACGGGGATATGACCCGGATGCGCCCGACAAGCTGAGCAAGGTAACGGAGACGCTTTAATGAGGAGCATGGTTCTGACCGGTGCGCGCATCTTCGACGGTGAGCGCACGCTCGCAGGTCATGCGCTTGTCGTCGAAGAGGGACGCATCAGGGCCATCGTGCCGGAAGCAGAAGCCGCGGGACGGGCGGATGTGCGGCTTCTTGACGGAGGGCTGCTCGCCCCCGGCTTCATCGACGTACAGGTCAATGGCGGCGGCGGCCGCATGCTCAACAATGATCCGACGGCAGAGACGATGGGGGTGATCGCCCGCGGGCATCGGGCCTATGGCACCACTGCGCTGCTGCCCACGCTGATAACCGATACGCGGGAGGTGACAGTCCAGGCGATCGCGGCGGCCTGCGAGGCGGCAAGGTCCGAGCCGGGCGTGATCGGGCTGCACCTTGAAGGACCCCACCTGGCACCGGCGCGCCGGGGCGCGCATCTGCCGGAACTCATGCGGCCGCTCGGGGACGATGATGTGGACGCGATTTGCGACGCGGCCGGAAAGATGCCGGTCCTGCACATCACGCTTGCCTGTGAGCAGGCATCGCCCGCCCGGGTGAGACGGCTTACCGAGGCAGGCGTCATCGTCAGCCTTGGGCACACGGACTGTACCAGCGAGACGGCAATCGGCCTGTTCCAAGCCGGCGCTCGGGGCGTCACCCATCTGTTTAACGCCATGAGCGGCCTGTCGCACCGCGCGCCCGGTCTGGTGGGGGCTGCACTCGACCACGGCCCGGCCTGGGGCGGGATCATAGCGGATGGGCATCATGTCGATCCGATCGCGCTGAGAATCGCGCTGCGGGCGAAGCGAGGCCCCGGCCGGCTTTTCCACGTCACCGACGCCATGGCACTGGTGGGCAGTGAAGCTCACAGCTTCCAGATCAACAGGCGGGCTGTGCGCCGTGAAGCCGGCGCGGTTTGTTCCAGGCTGGTGCTCGATGACGGAACGCTGGCAGGTTCCGATCTCGACATGGCTTCGGCCGTACGTTTCGGCGTCGAGGTGCTCGAGTTGCCGCTCGAGGAATCGCTCCGGATGGCGAGCGCCTATCCCGCCGATTATCTCGGCATCGGCCGCGACCATGGCTACCTGAAGTCGGGTTCGCGCGCCGACATCGTATGGCTCGACGACCATATCCGCGTCAGGCAGAGCTGGGTCGGCGGCGAAGGCTGAGACCCTGCTTTATCGCTTGCCGTTTCGGAAGAGCTGGTCCCAGAAATCGTAGAAGACAAGCACCAGCACGAAGCCGGTGACGACGAAAAGCGCCGGCCTCGGCACCGAAAAGACGAAAATGCCGAGATAACCCGTCAGGGTCGCCAGGGCCGCCGCTGCGATTATGCGATCCAACATTGCTCGCGCCTCCTCAACGCCCGTAAACCAGTTGCGGAAGCCAGTAGATGATGGCCGGCACGTTGTAGAGCAGGATCATCGTCAGGAAGACCATGGCGACATAGGGCAGGGACCCAGAGAATATCTGGGTGAGTTGCACGCCGGGTGGCGCGATGCCCTTCAGATAATAGGCCGACATGGCCATGGGCGGGGTCAGAAACGACGTCTGAAGGTTGAGCGCGATGAGGATACCGAAGAACAACGGGTCGATGTCGAACATCGGCAGCAATGGCAGGAAGATCGGGACAAAGATGATGATGATCTCCGACCATTCCAGAGGCCAGCCGAGCAGGAAGATGATGAGCTGCGCCAGAAGCAGGAACTGGAGCGGCGTCAGGCTGAGGCCTTCCACGAATTCGCGGACAAGCTGCTCTCCCCCCAGATAGGAAAAGACCGAGGCGAAGACCCAGGAGCCGACGAAGAGCCAGCAGACCATCGCCGTGGTCTTGACCGTCAAGTAGACCGATTCCTGCAGCCGCCGCCATGTCAGTGCCCTATAGGCCATGGCTAGAAGCAGGCCGCCCAGCGCACCGATCGCTGCAGCTTCGGACGGCGTGGCAAAGCCGAAAAGGATCGCGCCCAGCACGGCCGTGATGAGGAAAGCAAGCGGGAAGAAGGATGTCAAAAGCATCCAGACCACCTGGAACAAGCCGATGTCTTCGCCGAGCTTTTCCGCCTTTGGCGCCAAGCCGGGCTGGATGATGGCGCGGATGACGATGTAGATCAGGTACATGCCGGCAAGCAGGAAGCCCGGCAGCAAGGCGCCTGCATAGAGCCTGACGATCGATACGCCGGATGTCGCCGCATAGACGATGAGCATGATCGAGGGCGGGATGAGAATGCCCAGAGTGCCGCCGGCACAGATGACGCCGGAGGCGAAGCGCGTGTCGTAGCGGGCCTTCAGCATGGCCGGAAACGCGAGCAGCCCCATCAGCGTTACCACGGCTCCCACGATGCCTGTTGCGGTCGCGAAAAGCGTGCAGGTGATGAGCGCGGCCACCGCCATCGACCCGGGCAGCCGGCGCGTGGTTACGCTCAGCGTCTGGAACAAGCGGTCCACGATGTTGGCGCGCTCGACGACGTAGCCCATGAACAGGAACAGCGGCACCGCCGTCAGCACGTCGTTGGCCATGACCGAATAGGTCTGGTTGACGAAAAGATCGAAGACTCGGTTGTTGAGGAAACCGCCGATATAGTTCTGGACGAGGGTGAAAGCGCCGGCGTCCTCTTGCAGGGCCCTCGTGTAGGACATCCACATGCGGCCGGCATCGTAATAGGCGTAGTAGCCGAAGCCGATGCCCATGGCCATGAGGGTAAAGGCGATGGGGAAACCCAGAAGAATGATGAAGATGAAAATGCCGAGCATCGCCACGGCGACTTGCGGGTCGGTCATGACCGTGGCTCCCTTCGATCCACGATGTCGATGGATTCGCTGCCGTGACGCAGTGCCTCGGCGCCCTTCTTCTGCAGGATGGTTTCAAGCTCCTCGACATCTTCGGCGTAGGGCGGCCACTCGCCGGTGCGGATGGTGATGATGCAGCGGAAGACCTGGGCGATGCCCTGGATGAACAGCAGGATGCCGGCGGCGATTATGACCGATTTGAACTGGTAGATCGGCACATTGGCCGGGCTCATGTTCGACACTTCCAGATAGCGCCAGGAGCGCCCGGCGTATTTCCAGCCGGAGAAGACGAGCGCCAGCACCCCGGGAAAGAAGAAGATGAAATACAGTACCAGTTCCACCTTGGCCTGGGTCCTTGCGGACCAGAGCCTGTAGATGAAGTCGCCGCGCACATGGCCGTCGCGCGAAAGCGTGTAGGCGCCAGCCATCATGAACAGCGTTCCATACATGATGTAGGTGAGGTCGAACGCCCAGACGGTGGGCGCCCGGAACGCATAGCGCACGACGACCTCGTAGCTGACCGCGAGCGTCATCAGGACGACGCACCACGCGAAAGCCTTGCCGAACCACGCGGAGACGGTATCGGCGAAGTGGATATATCTGTGCATCTGAGTTCTCTGTTCCCGGAGAAAAGCGGGGCGCTCGCGCGCCCCGCAGATCGGTTCGATCGATCAGAATTCGATCTTGCCCGGGAAATAATGTTGATAGGCGAGCTTGTAGTCCGGCGAGTTCATGAGCGTGTAGAACACGACGCGCTCGCACCAGGCCTTCTGGCTGTCGACCACCTTGGCGAAGAACTCGTCCTGCATGAGATCGGGCAGGATCTGATCCCAGGCGTCGAGCTGAACCTTGAGGACCTCTTCCGGCGTGCGCTGGACATTGACGCCGGACTCTTCCTGAAGCTTCTGCAGGTCGGAGGAATACTGATCCATGGCCAGTGCCGTGTTGGACAGATGCACCGCCTCGACCGCATATCTCAGGATTGCCTGAAGATCCGGATCGAGGCTTTCGAAACGGTCGCGATTGAAGATGAACTCGAAGGATTCGCTCGCCTGATGGTACGAGGAAAGCATGTAGTTCTTGGCCACGTCCTGCGCGCCGAAACGCATGTCCGAGGTCGGGTTATTGAACTCGAAGGCGTCGATGACGCCGCGCTCCATCGCCGGCACGATTTCGCCGCCGGGGAGCTGCGCCACGCTGGCGCCCATGGCCTGGAACAGATCGGCGGCCAGACCCACCGTGCGGTATTTCAGGCCTTGCACCTGATCCGCGCTCTCAATCGGTTCCTTGAACCAGCCGAAGGGCTGGGCCGGCATGCCGAAGGCGAAGAAGCCGACGATGTTGAGGCCGAGAATATCCTGGGTCAGCTCGCGATAGAACTCGTTGCCGCCGCCATGGTACATCCAGGCGATCATCTGCGTGGCGTCGGCGCCGAAGACCGGTCCCGTGCCGAATAGCGATGCGGCCTTGTTCTTGCCGTACCAGTAGACCGGCACGGTATGCGCGGCATCGAGGATGCCGTCGTGGCAGGCATCCTGCACCTGGAAAGCGCCCACCACCGCGCCCGCCGGCAGCAGGTCGATCTTCAGCCGCCCGCCCGACATGGCTTCGACGCGCTCGACATACTCCTTCGCCATGTCCTGGAACACGTCCGATGACGGCCAGGACGATTGCATCTTCAAGGTTATCGGAGATTGCGCCAGGACGGCCGGCGCGGCCAACGTTCCGGCCGCGGCTGCGCCGGCAGCCGTGGTCGCCTTACCGAGGAACTTCCGGCGTGAAAGTGCCTTGTCTGTCATGTTGATTTCCTCCCATTGGTGCCCATTGCTTTTGTTATCGAGCCAGCAGAAATTACCCCACCGGGCCAATCATGCAAGAAAACCGGGCCGGAGCGGAAGCCACGAAAGCCCCGTCTAAGACGAAAGTCGTACAAGACTTCGGCCGTTGCCGATGGCAATGCAGCGGCAAATCTCCTCCGCCGCGTGCCTTCGGAAATCAATTTCGATTTCGACGACGATGGGCTAGCATCGGCTGAACACAACGGATTTGGGTGGTTCAAATGGATTTCGTGCCGGAGAGTGCGGTCATATTCCAGTTCGCCGTCGCTACCTTCATCATCGCGTTAACGCCGGGACCGGACATGACCCTTTTCGTGGGCCGGGCATTGAGTCAGGGGAAAATGGCGGGCTTTGCCTGCATGTTCGGCGCGATGACCGGCATCCTGCTGCATACGAGCCTGGTTGCGCTCGGGCTTTCGGCGCTGATCGTGGCCTCGCCGGGGGCATTCTGGGCGCTGAAGATCTTCGGCGCGGGCTATCTGGTCTGGCTCGCCTATCAGGCAATCCGTAACGGCTCGGCCTTCGCCCCGGAGGGGAAAGGCGGACCGGGAAGGTCGCTCTTCAAGAACTGGGCGACCGGCCTCGGCATCAATCTCCTGAACCCGAAGATCATCCTGTTCTTCATGACCTTCCTTCCGCAGTTCGTCTCGCCGGGCGACCCCAATGCGCCCGGCCAGCTTTTCTTCCTCGGGCTGCTTTTCATCCCGCTGGCGCTGCCGATCACCGCACCCATGGTGTTGGCCGCGGACGGCTTCTCCAAGCTTCTCAGGAAAAGTCCCAAAGTAACGCGGGTGGTGGACTATCTTTTTGCCGGGGTGTTTTCAGCCTTCGCGGTGAAGATATTGACTGCACAGGCGCGGTAAGAAGGGACGCCTGCCGCTATCGGCTCTGACGAAGTTTGTTGATGCGTTTTGGAGAGAGCGAAGTATCCACCATCGTCATCCCGGAAGCCCGTCAGGGCTATCCGGGACCTATTGGAAGAGCATCGTGGAGCGTGGCCCAGTTCTCGACCGGGCGCACTTCAGCACCGGCAGCCCTTGCTATGGAGACCGGCCGCGCCTCTCAATAGATCCCGGCTCTCCCTGCGGTCGGCCGGGATGACGACGCAGAGTGCCCAACGCCGCTCTCATGCGATAGATCGTCGTCCTCAGGCTATCACAGCGGTCCCGTGAAGGCGCCTACTCTCCGTGCCCGGCGATCATCATCGCTTCAAGCGCCAGCCGATCCGATTTCTTCATGCGCTCCGAGGCGGATTTGAGCTGGCCGCAGGCGGCGAAGATGTCGCGGCCGCGCGGGGTGCGGATGGGGGAGGCATAGCCGGCGCGGTTGACGTAGTCGGCGAATTTTTCGATCTGGTCCCAGTCGGAGCATTCGTAGTTGCTGCCGGGCCACGGATTGAAAGGGATCAGGTTGATCTTGGCCGGGATGCCGCGCAGGAGGTTCACAAGCTCGCGGGCATCGTCCATGGAATCGTTGACGCCCTTCAGCATCACATATTCGAAGGTGATGCGCCGGGCATTGGACAGGCCCGGATAGTCGCGGCAGGCCTGCAGGAGCTTTTCGAGCGGGTACTTCTTGTTGATCGGCACCAGCTCGTTGCGCAGCTCGTCGCGGACGGCATGCAGCGAGATGGCCAGCATCACCCCGATCTCCTCGCCCGTGCGGTATATCTCCGGCACGACCCCCGAGGTCGACAGCGTGATGCGGCGCTTTGAAAGCGACAGGCCATCGCCGTCGGAGGCGACAAGCAGCGCCTGCTTCACATTCTCGAAATTGTAGAGCGGCTCGCCCATGCCCATCATGACGATGTTCGTGACCTTGCGCCCCTCGGCGGGCACGATCGCACCATCGGGCGTGTCGTGGTCGGGGAAATCGCCGAGCCGGTCGCGGGCGATGAGCAACTGGTCGAGGATTTCGCCCGCCGTCAGGTTGCGCACCATCTTCTGGGTGCCGGTATGGCAGAAGGTGCAGGTGAGCGTGCAGCCGACCTGGCTGGAGATGCAAAGCGTGCCGCGCCCTTCCTCGGGGATGTAGACGGTCTCGACGTCGACCGGCCGGCCGGCGCCGCGCGGCGGAAAGCGCAGCAGCCATTTGCGGGTGCCGTCCTGCGAGATCTGCTCTTCGACGATCTCGGGACGGGCGATGGTGAAATGGGCGTCGAGGGCCGCGCGGAGCTCCTTGGAGATGTTGAACATCTGCGAGAATTCGGAGACGCCGCGTACATAGAGCCAGTGCCAGAGCTGGCGCACGCGCATGCGAACCTGGCGCTCCGGCACACCGATCTCGGCCAGCGCCGCGCCCAGCTCGTCACGGGTCAGCCCGATGAGCGATTTCTTTTCCGCAAGCCCACTGGGGCGCAGCCGGTCGCGCGCTTGCGGCGTGGTCATATCAAGTGTCAGGGCCATGGTGTCACGCAATGGATCAATGCGGCGGCGGGAATATCATCGCCGCCCATACCGTCAGTTGCCGGGCACATAGCACGACTTTGCCCGGGCGTCACCTCCCGGCCCGCAGATAGGTGCGGCGCGGCGGATATGCCGCCGGCTACAGGTAGAGCAGCGAGCGGCCCTGCTCGTTGAAGAGGTGCATCTTGGCGGGGTCGGCGGCGAGCGAAATGGTCTCGCCGCGGCCGAGCTTCTGCACGCCCTGCAGTTTCAGGATGACGGGTTCGGGTGCATTCTCCACGTCGAGATAGACATTCGTCACCTCGCCAAGCGATTCCACGATATTGACCCGACCGTCGAACAGGCCGTTGCCGTTCGACGCGATGCTCAGATCTTCCGGCCGCACGCCGAACTTCACGGTGCGGCCCTCGGATCCGGCTTCTGAGGGGATCGGCAGCTCGGCCGTTCCATTGCCTAGCGTGACGGTGGTCTTCTCGCCGGCCTTCTCGATCTTCGCCGGCTGGATGTTCATCGCGGGCGAGCCGATGAACTGGGCCACGAAAAGATTAGCCGGACGCTCGTAAAGGTCGATCGGGTTGCCGACCTGCTCGATACGGCCGGCTGACAGGACCACGATGCGGTCAGCCAGCGTCATCGCCTCCACCTGGTCGTGCGTCACATAGACCATGGTGGAATCGGGCATGGACTCCTTGAGCTTGGCGATCTCGATGCGGGTGGCCACGCGAAGCGCTGCATCGAGGTTCGACAGCGGCTCGTCGAAGAGGAAGACCTTCGGATCGCGCACGATGGCGCGGCCGATGGCGACACGCTGGCGCTGCCCGCCGGAAAGCGCCTTGGGCAAGCGGTCGAGATAGGGCTCGAGCTGCAGGATCTCGGCGGCCGCCTTTACACGCCGTTCGATCTCGGCCTTGGGAGCCTTGGCGATCTTCATGCCGAAGGCCATGTTGTCGTAGACGCTCATATGAGGGTAGAGCGCATAGGACTGGAAGACCATGGCGATGCCGCGCTGGGAGGGCGGGATGTCGTTGACACGCTGCTCGTCGATATACATGTCTCCGTCCGTGATGGATTCCAGCCCGGCGATCATGCGCAGGAGCGTGGATTTTCCGCAGCCCGAGGGGCCTACGAACACGACGAATTCCCCCGGCTCTATCTCAAGATCGATGCCATGGATCACTTCGGTGACGCCGTAGCTCTTCTTGATGTTTTTCAGCAGTACGCCCGTCATGCGACCTCACTCCCCTGGCGCTGTCTGGCCAGCCAGTATCCATGCGGCTCGAGCGTCAAGCGCCCATCCTCCAGCCGCCCCTTGTCACCGAAACCGGCGATGGCCCCAAGGCCGGCGCCCGGCAGATCCATATGCACCGTAGCGCCGGACATGTTGATGGCGACCACGATGGCGCGGTCGCCGAAGCGGCGCTCGAAGGCCAGCACGGCATCGCTGTCGCCGATGAAGCGCAGCGCTCCCTTGGTCAGCTCAATATTCCTGCTGCGCAGCGCGATCAGCATCCGGTAGTGCTGCAGCAGGCTCTGGCCATGCTCCTGTTCCGATACGGCAAGATGCAGGTGCTCCGCCGGGACGGGGAGCCAGGGCCGGCCGGCGCTGAAGCCGCCATTGGGGCTGCCGCTTTCCCACACCATCGGTGTGCGGCAGCCGTCCCGGCCCTTGAACTCGGGCCAGAATTGAATGCCGTAGGGATCCTGCAAGTCGTCGAAATCGAGGATGGCCTCGGTCAGCCCCAACTCCTCGCCCTGATAGAGGCAGGCGGAGCCTTTGATCGTCAGGAGCAAGGTGGCGGCCATGCGCAGATAGGCGTCGCGATCTTCGGTCCGGTCGGCCCAGCGCGAGGCATGGCGCACCACATCGTGATTGGAGAAGCTCCAGCACGACCAGCCGTCCGGTGCGCTGTCATCGAAGTCGGTCAACGTCTTGCGGATGTGGGCCGGCGTCAGCGGGTCCGGCGCAAGGAAGTCGAAAGAATAGCACATATGCACCTTATCGCCGCCCGAGGTGTAAGCGCCGATGAGCTCCAGCCCGCGATGGCTCTCGCCGACTTCGCCGACGGCGACCGCGCCCGGATACTCGTTGAGGAGGGTGCGGAACCGCTTCAGGAAATCCAGGTTCTCCGGCCGATTCTTATCGTAGACGTGGCGCTGATAGCTGTAGGGATTGACCGCCGGCGTGCTTACGGCGTTGCGCTCTTCGGGCGGCAGGGCCGGGTTGTCCTCCAGTCCGGCGCTGTGGAAGAAGAAATTGAGCGTGTCGAGGCGGAATCCGTCGACGCCGCGGTCCAGCCAGAAGCGGGCGGTATCGAGAACCGCATCCTGGACTTCGGGATTGTGGAAGTTCAGGTCCGGCTGGCTGACCAGGAAATGGTGCAGATAATACTGCCGGCGCGTCGTGTCCCAATGCCAGGACGACCCGCCGAAGACGGAGAGCCAGTTGTTCGGCGGCGTGCCGTCCGGTTTGGGATCGGCCCAGACATACCAGTCCGCTTTGGAATTGTCGCGGCTCGCCCGGCTCTCGGCGAACCATGGGTGCTTATCGGATGTATGGGAGTAGACCTGGTCGATGATGATCTTGATGCCCAGCCTATGCGCCTCGGCAATCAGCGCGTCGAAATCTGCCAGGGTGCCGAACATCGGGTCGACGTCGCGGTAGTCGGAAATATCGTACCCGAAATCCTTCTGCGGCGATTTGAAGAAAGGCGATATCCACACCGCATCGACGCCGAGCGAAGCCACGTAGGGCAGCCGGCGGGTGATGCCCTGGAGATCGCCGATGCCATCGCCGTCCGAGTCCTGAAAGGAGCGCGGATAGATCTGATAGATCACCGCGCCGCGCCACCAGTCCAGGTCGGGCCGATTGTCGGCTTGGATGTGCGCGTTCATCGACGGAGCGCTCGCAGTGACGTTCATGAAGTGATCAGCCCCCTTTGACGGAGCCGGCAAGCAGGCCCCGGACGAGATAGCGTTGAAGTGCGAAGAAGACGATGATGGGGACTATGATGGCGACGAATGCCGAGGCGGTGAGGATTTCCCAGTTACCGCCGCGCGAGCCCAGAAGTTCCCGCAGCCTTCCCGTCAACACGAGCTGTTCCTCATTATTGCCGAGGAAGACGGTGGCGACCAGCAGGTCGTTCCAGACCCAGAGGAACTGGAAGATGGCGAAGGAGGCGAGCGCCGGGAAGGACAGGGGCAGCACGATCTTGCGGAAAATCTCGAAGTCGGACGCTCCGTCTACCTTGGCGCTCTCGATGATCTCACGCGGCAGACCGGAGATGTAGTTGCGCAGGAGGTAGACGGCGAGCGGCAGACCAAAGCCGGTATGCGCGATCCAGATGCCGATGAAGGATTTGCCGATACCCACTTCATTGTACAATCGCAGCAGCGGAATGAGTGACATCTGCAACGGGACGACCAGCAGGCCCACTATGGTGGCAAGCAGGATTGCCCGGCCCGGAAACTGCATCCAGGAGAGCGCGTAGGCGGCATAGGCGGCGATCAGGATGGGGATTACCGTGGCCGGTATGGTAACGGTCAGCGTGTTGATGAAGCTCTGGCCGATGCCCTCGGAGAAGAGGACCCGCTCATAGTTCTCGGTCGTGAATCGCGGCGGCTCGCTGATGGTGAGGAAGAGGCGCTCGCCGCGCCGGCCTTCCGGCTTTTCGGAATAGACGAGGCGGTAGTCGCCGTTCTCCTCGACGACCGCGGTGCCGCCGCCGCGCATTTCGACCTGTTCACCGGGTTCATAGGCGGCCGGTTCCCGCGACGAGGTGCCAAAGGCGCTGACGCGGCCCGAACCGCTTTCGAACAGATTGCCGGATATCACCCATTGCCCGTTCTGCTCAACCGCCTCTTCGGGAGGTGCGGCGCGCGCGATGACGTTCTGCTCGGACGTCGTGAGCGCCGTCCACCAGCCGCTGACGGCAAGCTGGTCCTTGTCGCGCAGCGAGGAGACGAGGATGCCGAAGGTCGGCAGAGTCCAGATCGCGACGAGCAACAGGACGGTAAGGTTAACGGCCCAGGAAAGGGCGGGACGGGTGCCGACGGCCGTGCTCATTTGATGTCCTTCCGGGCTTCGCGGATGTTCCAGGCCATGATCGGTATGACCATGGCCATGATGACCAGAGCGATGGTCGAGGCCCGGCCGAAGTCGAGGCCGCGGAACATCCAGTCGAACATGTAGTTGGCCAGCACCTGGCTGCCCCATTGTCCGTTGGTCATGGCAAGCACGATGTCGAAAACCTTGAGCACCAGAATGGTGATGGTGGTCCAGACGACGGCGATAGTGCCCCATATCTGCGGCACCTTGATCTTGTAGAAGATCTGGAACGGTGATGCGCCGTCGATGATCGCGGCTTCGATGGTCTCTTCGGGAATGCCGCGCAGGGCGGCGGAGAGGATGACCATGGCGAAGCCCGTCTGGATCCAGATCAGCACGACCATGAGGAAGAAATTGTTCCAGAAGGGAATCGTGATCCATGCCTGCGGCTCGAAGCCGAGCGATGTTACGATGGCGTTGAGGAGGCCAATCTGTTCCGAGCCGGCTGCGCGATAATCGTAGATGAATTTCCAGATGACGCTGGCGCCGATGAAGGAAATGGCCATCGGCATGAAGATGAGGCTCTTGGCCACGTTGCCCCAGGAAATGCGGTCGGTGAGCGCCGCCGATATGAGGCCGAAGAAGGTGGCGGCGGCAGGCACGACGAGCAGCCAGAGTATATTGTTGCGCATGCTTTCGCGGAATGCGGGGTCGCCAGCCAGCCAGCGATAGTTCGAAAGACCGATCCAGTGTTCACCGCTCGGCCCGTGGAAACTGAGGATCACCGTGTTGACGACCGGGTAGACCAGATAGAGGCCCAGAATGACGATCGCGGGGCCCAGGAAGAGCCATGGCCGGATGGCGTTTGCCTTGGTCAGATTGGCGCCGACATTCTCGCCGCGGGCAGGATAGAGGGTGTCGAGAAGCTTGTTTGAGCCCCAGAAATAGCCGAAGCAGGCGGCGACGCCGAGGATCATCACCAAGGTGGCGGTCAACAGCTTGATATCGGGGAGCAGGAGGCTGATGGCGGCGAAGGCGGCGACGGCTATCGCGACACTGATCACGATGCCGGCGATCATGATGACGAGTGTCAGAAGCGCCGTGACGAGATGCGAGATCAGCCGCGACAGGGCGGTAGGCGGCGAAGGCGCCATTGTTCCTGAAATAGCCACGTTTCTCCCCTCGGCTCACGCGTTCTTCTTGTTCTGCCGGAAACAGAGGCGAAGGGGGCGGCGCACCGCCCCCTTCGATCTGCTCTTGCTACTTGATCGCTTCCCATTCCTTCTGGATGTCCGACGCGACATCTTCGGCCGACTTGCCGCCGACATAGTCGATCATCCCTGTCCAGAAGGCGCCGGCGCCGATGCGGCCTGGCATCAGGTCCGAGCCGTCGAAGCGGAAGGTGGTGGCGCTGGCCAGGATGTCGCCCTGCTTCTTGAGTGGCTCGTTCGCATAAGCATCGGCATTGACCGCGGTGTAGGGGGTCAGGAAGCCGGACTGCGCCATCCACAACTCATGAGCCACGGGCGTCTTCAGGAATTCGATGAAAGCGCGCGCGGCATCGGAATCCTCGGTGATGGCGAACACCGTCCCCGCGCCGAGCACGGGCTTGCCGAGATCCTTGCCCTCATAAGCCGGCATATAGAAGAAGTCGGCGTCGAGGCCGAGTTCCGTACCCTCGGGAAAGAAGCTCGGAATGAAAGATGCCTGGTGATGCATGTAGCATTTGGGCGGCGAGGAGAAGAGGCCCTTGGGGCTGTCGCGGAAATCCGTGGAAACGACGCCCTCGGTGCCGCCGTCGACGAAGTCTTCATTGCGGGCGAACCAGCCGAATTCCTCGATCGCGGCGACGATACGCTCGTCATCGAAAGGAATCTCGTTGGCGACCCATTGGTCATAGACCTCCGGCGGCTGCGTCCGCAGCAGCATGTCCTCGACCCAGTCGGTCGCCGGCCAACCGGTGGCACCGCCAGAGCCAAGGCCGATGCACCACGGCGTCTCGCCGTCCGCCGCGATCTGCTCGGTGAGGGCCTTCAACTCCTCCATGGTCTCCGGGATCTCGTAGCCCGCGTCCTCGAAATTCTCGGGGACGTACCAGACCAGCGATTTGACGTCGGCCTTGTACGGGAAGGCGTAGAAGTTCTCTGTCCCGTCCTGGCCGGCATAGGTACCGAGATCGACCCAGGACTGGCCGGCGGCGTAGTTCTCCTTGACCCAATCCGCCGTCTCGCTGCCAAGCGAGGCCAGGTGGCCCATTTCGGCGAGATTGGCGGCAAGGCCCGGCTGCGGGAAAATGGCTATGTTGGGCGCGCTGCCAGACTGCGTGTCGATGACGATCTGCTGCTCGAAAGAATCCGAGCCGGAATAGTTGACGGTCGCGCCGGTCGCATCCTCGAAATAGGCCACAATCGACTCGAACAGTTCCTCGTCGGCGGATAGCCAGGGACCGAATATGGTCAGCTCCTGCCCTGATAGATCGTTCTCGGCCTTGAACTCTTCATAACTGTCCCAGTTGAAGCGATTGTCCTCGCCAGGCGCGAATTTGAGTTCCTGGGCTCCCGCCGCGCCGCAGGCAAGCGCCAGCGTCAGCGCGCAAGCGGCCGTGCCCGAAATCCTCGGTCTGATCATTGGTTTCCTCCACAATCGGCTCCTGCATAAGAGCCAGAAATCCGAATCTGGCCGCGCCGTTTACCGGCGAGACACCGTCGACAATATTGCCAAAGCTTTCAAAGCGCTTTGGATATCCTAGCATTGACCTTCCGGCCAGTTGAGTCAAGACGTGTCGATGCAATCAGCAGTGAACTCACGGATTTGTCAGCAGTTTTCGCGATAGGCCGGTGAAAGCCCCAGCACCATCCTGCTGCTGGCCTTGATTTGTTTCAGATGATAAGAAATAGTTCCAAAGCGGTTTGAAGGCAGGGAATTGCGTCGGTGGCTCGTGGAGCGGTCAATCTGAAACGGCTTTCGCAGGTGTTGGGACTCTCCCCGACCACCGTTTCGCGCGCGCTCAACGGCTTTCCGGAAGTCAACGAGAAAACGCGCGCCCGGGTGGTCGAGGCGGCCAACCGGCTCAACTATCGGCCGAGCGCCAGCGCAGCCAGCCTGGCCACGGGAAAGGCCCGCGCCATCGGCCATGTCGTGCCGCTGGCCGAGCACATGATGATCAACCCGCACTTTTCCGACTTCATGGCGGGGGCCGGCGAGGTGTATGCCCAATTCGGCTATGAAATGCTGATCAAGGTGGTGGCCCGCGAGGATGAAGCCGACGTTTATCGCGACTTCGCCAGCCGAAGCCGCGTCGACGGAGTCGTGGTCCACGGCCCGGTGACCAACGATCCGCGCATTCCACTGCTCAACTCGCTCGGATTGCCATTCGTCGTCCATGGCCGGTGCGACGATCTGGCGAGCGACTATTCCTGGCTGGACGTCAACAACCGGCGGGCCTTCTGCCGGGCGGCCGAGTTCCTGTTCGATCTCGGACACCGGCGCATCGCCCTCGTCAACGGTATCGAAGCGATGAACTTCGCCGGCAGGCGCCGGCGCGGCTATGAAGACGCCCATCAGGCGCGGGGCGTGCCGCTCGACGCCGGCCTGATGTTCGGGGCGGACATGGTGGAGCCTTACGGCTACCGCGTCGCCAGGAAGCTGCTTGAGAGCGCCGACCCGCCGTCGGCATTCCTGGTGGCGAGCGTGCTGCCGGCGATGGGCGTGATCCGGGCGATGGGGGAACTGGGGCTGAAGGCGGGGACGGACGTGTCGATCATCGCCTTCGACGACGACCTTTCCTTTCTCCAGGCACCGAGCGAGGGCGGGGGCAGAGGCATCCCGTTCTTCACCGCCATGCGCTCCTCCATCCGCGAGGCGGGACGCCGCGCGGCAGAAATTCTGCTGGAGCGGATCGACGCGCCCGCCGATGCGGCGCCCAGGCAGGAGTTGTGGGAGGCCGAACTGGTGATCGGAACAACAACCGGCCCGCTGAGACAGAGCGCTGGCGGGCGCCGCGCATTCCGGGTATAGGCGACCTCCCAACAAACCGACCTCCAGCACGGCAGAAGCATTCAAAAAGGATTTCAGATGAATAGCGGACCTGATGTAATCGATTGCAGGAGGGCGGATTACCCGAAAGATTTTCTCTTCGGCGTCGCCGCGTCGAGCTACCAGATGGAGGGCTCACGCTTCGGCGGCTGCGGCGTTTCCCACTGGGACACCTTCGCCGCCACGCCGGGCAACACGGCGCGCGGCGAGAATGGGTCGGTGGCGTGCGATCACTATCATCGTTGGCCCGAAGACCTCGACCTGATACGCAACGCAGGGCTGGACGCCTACCGCTTCTCCATGTCGTGGGCGCGCGTGCTGCCGGAGGGCAGGGGAAAGGCGAACGCGGAAGGGCTCGACTTCTACGACCGGCTTGTCGACGGCATGCTGGAGCGCGGCATCAAGCCTTTCGCCACCCTCTATCATTGGGATCTGCCGGTGCCGCTGGCTGATCTTGGCGGTTGGCGCAACCGCGACATCGCGGCATGGTTCGCCGACTACACGGATGTGGTCATGCGCCGCGTGGGCGACCGCATCCATGCGGCGGCGCCCATCAACGAGCCCTGGTGCGTTGCCTGGCTCAGCCATTTCTTGGGGCATCATGCCCCCGGGCTGCGGGACATACGGGCGGCGGCCCGGGCCATGCACCATGTGCTCCTGGCGCACGGGCGCTCGATCCAGGCGATGCGGGCGCTGGGCATGGAGAATCTGGGCCTCGTGACGAATTTCGAATATGCGGCGCCCGCCGACGACAGCAGGGAGGCGGCAGAAGCCGCCAGGCTCTACGACGGAATCTATAACCGCTGGTTCCTGGATGGCGTCTTCAAGAAATCCTATCCGGAGGAGGTTCTGGCGGGGCTCAGGCCGCATATGCCGGAAGGATACGAGCGTGATTTCGACATCATCGCCGAACCGGTCGACTGGGTAGGCATCAACTACTACACGCGCAAGCTCATCGCCCCGGACGGGAGCGGCCAGTTCCCCGCGCTGAAGGAGGTCGAGGGACCGCTTCCAAAGACGCTGATGGACTGGGAGATCTATCCGGACGGGCTCGCATTCTTCATTGACCGGGTGCATCGGGACTATGCCAAGGGCCTGCCCATTTATGTGACGGAAAACGGCATGGCCTCGGCGGATCGGCTTGCCGGCGGCGCGGTCGGCGATCCCGCCCGCATCGACTTTCTCAACCAGCATCTGGCCAGGGTTCGTCAGGCCATCGATGCCGGGGTGCCGCTGAAAGGCTATTTCATCTGGTCGCTGCTCGACAATTACGAATGGGCGCTGGGCTACGAAAAGAGCTTCGGCCTCGTCCATGTTGATTTCGATACGCTGCAGCGCACGCCGAAAGCTTCGTGGCATGCGTTGAAAGAAGCACTGCGCTCGGAGTAACAAGGAGAACCGAACAATCCGAGGACACGGCGTGACCCTGGCTGGATCGCTTTTCCCAATCGCCTGCTGGTTTCTCTACACGGTCCTCGCAGGACTGCTGGAGACCGTGCGGCCTTCGCTTTCGATGATCATGAGCAGGCACCGCCGCCGCTGGGTGGAGAATGCGGTGCACCGTGAAACGCCCATGGATGCGATCCTGTCGGGCAATCTCATGAGCTCCGTCTCGTTCTTCGCCTCGACCACTGTGCTCATCATCCTGGCGCTGTTCGCGGTGCTGGGGCAGGTCAATTCGGTGGTGGAGGCGGTGAATGTAATCCAGCCGGAACAGGCGATCACCAAGGCGGATGTCGAAACGCATCTCATCCTGGTACTTGTGATGTTCGTGCTCGCCTTCATGGCGTTCACGCTGTCGCTGCGCCAGTTCAACCATTTCTGCATCATGCTCGGCGCGGCAGAATATGCGGAGAAAAGCGACAAGGAAGAGATCTACGTGATCACGGCGCTGAACACGCTGGGCGCGCGCAATTTCAACCAGGGCATCCGGGCCTATTATTTCGCCATCGGCATGGTGGCCTGGTTCATCTCGCCATTGGCTGCCATTGTCACGACCGTTCTGATATTCGGCTCGATCCTTTATCGCGAGTTCTTTTCGTCGGCACGCATGCTGGTGGCGGGCCTCAAGATAAAAGGGCAGGAGGACAAGCAGGGCTCAGCCGGCTATTAATCCTATTTCAAACAGCCGGCCCTACGCTTGCCGCGATTTCCTGCGTCATCCGTGCGGCGCGGTTTTTCGTTCACCTGATTGGCAGGCAACATGACGAGCATCGTACCGGTCATCATCTGCGGAGGCGCGGGCTCGCGCCTTTGGCCGCTTTCACGGGAAAACCATCCCAAACCGCTTATCCGGCTGGGCGACGGCCTGTCGCTGATCCAGCATGCGCTGCTGCGCGCCATCGCGCTGCCCGGCGTGTCGGACCTGATCACGGTCACCAACCGCGACCTGTTTTTCGCCATCGAGGACGAGTATCGGCAGCTGGGGCTGGACCTTGGCCGCTCGCGATTCCTGCTGGAGCCTGTCGGGCGCAACACGGCCGCTGCGATCGCCGTGGCGAGCCTGGAGGCGGCCGAGACCCTGGGCGGCGAGGCGATCCTCTGCGTGCTGCCTGCCGATCACATGATCGCCGATACGCCGGCGCTGGTGAAAGCGGTGGAGCAGGCGGCGGTGCTCGCCGGAAAAGGGCGCATCGTCACTTTCGGCATCAAACCGACCCAACCGGAAACCGGCTACGGATATATCGAGGCCGACCGGACCGATGTCGTGCGCTTCGTGGAGAAGCCCGACGAGGCGACGGCGCGCGAATATATAGCGTCGAGCCGCTTCCTGTGGAACTCGGGCATGTTCTGTTTCCAGGCGAAGACGATGATGGAGGGGATGGAGGAGCATTGTCCCGACATCCTTTCGGCATGCCGCGAATCTCTTGAAAAGGCGCGCAGGTCTGCGGGGGAAGACTCCGATCAGGTGCTGCTGGACGGCCAGGCATTTGCCCATGCGCGCGCCGATTCCATCGATTATGCGGTTCTTGAGAAGGCGCCCAACGTTTCGGTAGTCGCCTGCGACATCGGCTGGAACGACATCGGTTCGTGGTCGGCTCTGGGCGAGCAGTTTGAAAGCGACGATAGCGGCAACCGGATTCACGGCGTCGTCAGCGCCGTCGGTTCGCACGGAAACGTCGTACGCGGCAGCAACCGGCTGATCGGCCTTGTCGGGGTCGACGATCTCGTCGTTGCCGACACACCTGATGCCTTGCTGGTCGCTTCCCGCGAGCATGCACAGGATGTGAGGCTTCTCTATAACCGGCTGAAGGATGCGGGCGACGAGACATACCGCATCCACAGCACGGTCTTTCGGCCCTGGGGCTCCTATACCGTGCTGGAGGAGGGGCCGCGCTTCAAGATCAAGCGGATCGAGGTGAAGCCGGGCGCCCGGCTGTCGCTGCAGATGCACCACCATCGGGCCGAGCACTGGGTCGTGGTGTCGGGCACGGCGCGGGTGGTCAATGGCGAGCAGGAGATGATGCTGACGACGGATCAGTCGACCTACATCCCCTGCGGCGCAATGCACCGCCTGGAAAATCCCGGTATTCTCAAGCTGGTGCTCATAGAGGTGCAGACGGGCGACTATCTGGGCGAGGACGACATCGTCCGCGTCGAGGACGTTTACGGCCGCAGTTAGGTCCGCTCACGGGCCGAAGCGGATTCGCTTTTCGATCTCAGGCTTTCCCAGGAGGACATCGAGGAAAGCGCGCAGGCGGGTCGGCCTGGCCATTTTATCCGCGACCGTCAGCCTTGCCGGAGCGTCGCCGGAACGGTTGTTTGCGGGCTGGCACGGCCCTGCTGACGCCGATGGCCAGGCAGACGGGATAAGATGGAAACATCCGTTCGAAAAATGGGGCTGCGGAACGGCCTGAGCCGTTCCGCAGCCCCGCTCCTGGGAGGAGATATTGCAATAGCAATCGGTTCTAAAAAGCGATCCCAGGTCGCAGTATAGGATGACAGGTAGCGGCTGTTTTTTGATCCGCCATTTGTCCAGTATGGTTCCGTCGGCAGCCGCCTTGACCACCGCGTCAATGCTCCGAAACAGGCATTCACCACAGTTGTCTTGGCGTCAAAGTAAAAGATATACGTGATAACAAACTGAAATCATTACATAATTTTCTTCAACCCGTGTCTGATAGCGCGCCCTGTCGTTTCTGTCGAGCCTTGCTGAAATCACATTTTCGCGCGCAGCCGTGATCGCGGGAGTGAACCTGCATCGGCCTGATGCGTTATCCCCTGTAAACCGCGTCACTTGCAAATCATTTGCATTTGCACTATTTGCCTGTATGCGCGTTGCAAATCGGTTGCAGTTGCGTGACGAGTTTCCGGGAGACGAGGGACATGAAGATGATTGACGGTTTGCGGCGGACCTTCTTGGCGCGGGTTCTTTCCATCGCTGCCTTATGCGTCCTGGCACTCGGTGCGCAGCCCGCGCTTGCACAGCAGCCGCTTTCGATCGTCGCAACGACGGGCATGATCGCCGATGCAGCGCGGCAGGTCGGCGGCGACGAGGTCGAGGTGAAGGCGCTGATGGGGCCGGGCGTCGATCCGCACGCCTATCGCCAGACCCGCACCGACATCCTGGCGATGACCAAGGCCGATCTCGTCTTGTGGCACGGGCTTTTCCTGGAAGCCCAGATGGAAGACTTCATGCACAAGCTGAGCAAAGGGCGGGCAGTGGTCGCCGTTGCGGAAAGTCTGCCCAAGGACCTTCTTCTGGCGCACGATGACTATCAGGACAAATTCGACCCGCATGTGTGGATGGACCCGGACCTTTGGTCGAAGGTCGTGGTTACGGTGCGAGACGCTCTAATCGAGGAGCGGCCAGAGGCCAGGGAGGTCTTTATGCAGAATGCGGAGGCGCATTTGAAGGAGATCGCGGATCTCGCCGTCTATGCCAGGAAGGTTACGGCCAGTGTGCCGGAGGCATCGCGCGTGCTGGTCACAGCGCATGATGCCTTCAAATATTTCGGTAGAGCCTACGGGTTTGAGGTGTTGGGCATCCAGGGCATCTCCACGCAGAGCGAGGCGGGGCTCAACCGTATCTCGGAGCTCGTCGACATCTTGGTCGATCGCAAGATCGGCGCCGTCTTTGTGGAGTCGTCGGTGTCGGACCGTAACATGCGGGCGCTGATCGAGGGTGCCGCGTCCAAGGGGCACAAGGTCGTCATTGGCGGTCAGCTGTTTTCCGACGCCATGGGGTCTGAGGGCAGCTACGAAGGGACCTATCTCGGCATGATCGATCACAATGTAACGACCATCACCCGGGCGCTCGGCGGCGATGCGCCCGAACGCGGCCGGCTGGGCCGATTGTCGGCGGGGAGCTGACGATGGCCATGGCGGCCCAACCCGTCGAGATCGCCGCCGGCAAGGGACCGGTGGCATCGGCCGCGGATATGGCGGACAGTCCGCTCGCCGTCCACGAGCTCACGGTGTCCTATGGCGAAAAGCCGGCCGTCTTTTCGGTCGACGCCGTGGTGCCGGCGCAATCCATGACGGCCATCATCGGGCCGAATGGTGCCGGCAAGTCGACGCTGCTCAAGGCAGCGCTCGGCATCGTGCCGCGGCTATCCGGACAGGTGACGGTGTACGGCCAGCCGGTCGAAAAGGCGATGAACCGCATTGCCTATGTGCCGCAGCGGGCCTCCGTCGACTGGGATTTCCCCACGCGTGTCATCGATGTCGTTCTGATGGGGCTTTATCGCGAACTGAGCCTTTTGCGCCTTGTGCGGCGAAGCCACCGCGAGCGCGCCCTTGCCTGCCTGGAGCGGGTGGGCATGGACGATTTCGCCGATCGCCAGATCGGCCAGCTTTCGGGCGGGCAGCAGCAGCGCGTCTTCCTGGCGCGGGCGCTGGCGCAGAACGCCGATCTCTACCTCCTGGACGAGCCTTTTGCCGGCGTGGACGCCGCGACGGAAAAGGCGATCATCGATGTCTTGAAGTCGCTCAAGGCGGAGCAGCGCACGGTGGTGTGCGTTCACCACGATCTGGCGACGGTGGCCGACTATTTCGACCATGTGCTTCTGATCAACGTATCCAAGATCGCGGAAGGGCCGGTGGCGACGGCGTTCACCGCCGAAAATCTGCAGAAGACCTATGGCGGCAGGCTCGCCACGGCGCACATAGACCAACTGAAGCTGCCGGTGGGCTGATCGTCCGATGTCGAGCATCTTCTTAGACGCGCTCATCCTGCAGTCGGGCTATAACGCGGCGCTTGTTGCGCTCGGGGCGGCACTTCTCGGCATAGCGGCGGGCAGCGGCGGCACCTTCCTGTTCCTCCGCAAAAGGGCGCTCGTCAGCGACGCCGCGGCGCATGCGACGCTGCCAGGAGTCGGGCTGGCTTTCATGATCATGGTCGCTTTCGGAGGCGATGGCCGGAACCTGATCGGGCTTCTGCTCGGTTCGGCGGCCACCGCAGGTCTCGGTCTTCTTGCGGTCGAGTGGATAACGCAGCGTACCCGATTGGCCGAGGATGCCGCGATAGGCGCGGTGCTGTCGGTCTTCTTCGGGGTCGGTATCGTGCTGCTCACCATCATCCAGTCCATGTCGAGCGGAAATCAGGCTGGACTGGAGGGGTTCCTGCTCGGTTCGACCGCCGGCATGCTGTTTCGGGATGCAGTGGTGATCGCGGTCGGCGGGGCTGTGGCGGTGGCGCTGATCGTCCTGTTGCGGCGGCCGATGACGCTGGTTGCCTTCGATACGGAATTCGCGGCTACCGCCGGTATCAATGTGCGCAGGATGGACCTGGCGATGATGGGGTTGGTGATGGCAGTCACCGTCATTGGCCTGAAGCTGGTGGGTCTCATCCTGATTGTCGCGATGCTGATCATCCCGCCGGTGACGGCGCGGTTCTGGACCGAGAGGACCGATCGGGTCATCTGGATCGGCGGTGCGGTCGGCGGCGTTTCGGGCTATGTGGGCGCGGCCATTTCAGCCTCCGCGCCCAATCTGCCGACCGGACCGATCATCGTCCTGGTGAGCTTCGGGCTGTTCGTGCTGTCGCTCCTGTTCGCGCCCCGGCGCGGCATGCTGGCGGCGCTGTTCCGGCGCCGGCGCTTCCAACTCCGCGTGCACCGCCGGCAGGGCCTGCTGGCTCTGGCGCATGGCGAGCCGATCTTCGACCAGTTGACGCTTTCTGTCCTTCGTCGCGAGGGGCTGATCCGCCAAGATCAAGTTCCCACGGAAAAAGGCCGGGCGAAGGCGGCCAAGGCGCTGCGTGACGAAAAGCGCTGGGCGGTCGCGCGCCAGCTCTATGCCGACGAGGCGGTCGCCGCCCGTTATGACGGGCTGACACCCATCGAAACGGTGCTGACACGGGACGAAATCGCGGAAATCGACCGCGTTATCGGCCCGCCGACGGCGGTTATGGGCTGAAAAGAGGTGAATATGGGCGCAGAATTCGTTCAACTCAGCCTGACGCCGCTGCTGATCGGCATACTCGCGGCGATTGCCTGTGCGCTGCCGGGCAACTTCCTGATCCTGCGGCGGCAGGCGTTGATCGGCGACGCGATCAGCCACGTGGTGCTGCCGGGGATCGTGGTGGCGTTCCTGATCACCGGCGTCGTCTCCACCTGGCCGATGCTGCTGGGGGCGGCCGGTGCGGCGATCGTCGCGGTCATCATCATCGAAGCGATCAAGCGGATCGGCAAGATCGAGCCGGGGGCGGCGATGGGCGTGACGTTCACCTCGCTGTTTGCCGGCGGAGTCCTGCTTCTGGAGCAGAGCGACACGAGCGCGGTGCATCTGGACGTCGAGCACGCCCTATACGGAAATCTGGAGAGTCTTATCTGGCTCTCGGCGGAAGGCTGGTCGTCACTGACGGACGCGACGGCGCTTGCCGACCTGCCGCCGGAGCTTTTTCGCATGGCGGCGGCTGCCGGGCTCATCGCGCTGCTGACGCTGATCTTCTGGCGGCCCCTCAAGCTATCCACCTTCGACGAAGGGTTTGCGAGCGCCGTCGGCATTCCAACGGCCGCTGTGAGCCTCGGGCTCGTCGTCGTGGCCGCGGTTGCCGCAGTTGCCGCGTTCGACGCGGTGGGGTCGATCATCGTCATAGCCATGTTCATCTGCCCGCCGGCGGCCGCCCGGCTGATGACCAATCGCCTCGAAGCCCAGATCGGGTGGAGCGTTGCGTTTGCGGCGCTTTCGGCCGTGCTAGGCTATGTCCTGGCAGGCTACGGCCCCCTGTGGCTGGGCGCCGACAATGCGGTGAGCGCGGCAGGCATGATCGCGACGGTGTCGGGCATCATACTGGCGCTCGCCTGCCTGTTCGCCCCGCACCGCGCGCGCATCGGCGCGCCGCGCGGGGCTTAACAAGGAGTCAGGAACGAGGCTTCCAGGCCAGCAGGCGCATGGCGTTTGCGGTTACCAGCACCGTCGCGCCCGTGTCGGCGAGGATGGCGGGCCACAGGCCGGTGATTCCGAGGATGGTGGTGACGAAGAACACCAGCTTCAGCCCGATCGCCATTGCGATGTTCTGCCAGATATTGGCCATGGTCCGCTTCGAAAGGTCGATCATGGCGGCGATATCGGCGACACGGCCGTGAAGGGTGGCCGCATCGGCGGTCTCCAGCGCCACGTCGGTGCCGCCGCCCATGGCGATGCCGATAGTGGCGGTGGCGAGCGCGGGGGCGTCGTTGATGCCGTCGCCCACCTTGCCGATTTTCAGCCCGTCGGATTTGAGCTCGGCCACGATGCGTGCCTTTTCTTCCGGCATCAGTTCGGCGCGAACCTCGATGCCCAGGGCATCGCCGATAGCTTGGGCGGTGCGGCGGTTGTCGCCGGTCAGCATGAGCGTCCGTATGCCGGCTTCCTTGAGGCGCGCCAGCCCGATTGCCGCGTCCTCACGTGGTTCGTCGCGCATGGCGATCGCGCCCAGCAGGCGCTTGCCGGCGACGACGACGGAGACCGTCTTGCCCTGATCGTTGAGGGCGGCGATCTGCGCTTGCTGCGCGTCCGAGGGCTCGGCAAGGCTTGCGGCGGCGCGCGGCGAGCCAAAGAAGATTTCCTCACCCTCGACGACGCCTTTGACGCCCTTGCCGCCCACGGCGGCGCTGTCTTCGGCTGCGGCGGGCTTCACGCCGTCGGCATTGGCCCTCTCCAGCACGGCGAGCGCCAGGGGATGGCTGGAGCCAGCCTCAAGGGCGGCTGCAAGCCGCAGCGTTTCCTCCGCCGTGCCGGCGAAGGCGATAATGTCGGTGACGACCGGCCGGCCTTCGGTCAGCGTGCCGGTCTTGTCGAAGGCGATGGCCTTGAGGCGCCCCGCTTCTTCGAGGACAGCGCCGCCCTTCATCAGGAGGCCCCGCCGGGCGCCGGCCGAAAGGGCGGCCGCGATTGCCGCCGGCGTGGAGATGACGAGCGCGCAGGGGCAGCCGATAAGCAGGATGGCGAGGCCCTTATATATCCATTCGCTCCACGGTTCGCCGCCAAGCAGCGGCGGCATGGTGGCCACCAGCGCGGCCAGCACAACGACCAGCGGCGTGTAGTAGGTGGAAAAGCGGTCGATGAACCGTTCCGTCGGCGCGCGCTTTTCCTGCGCTTCCTCGACCAGCCTGATGACCCGGGCGATCGTATTGTTTTCGGCGGCTGCGGTCACCTTGACGCGCAAAACCGCATCGCCATTGACGGTGCCGGCAAAGACCGCGTCTCCGGGGTCCTTGCTCGCGGGCGTGCTCTCGCCGGTCACAGGCGCCTCATTGACGGCGCTCGAGCCCGTCAGGACCTCGCCGTCGGCGGCGATCCGGTCGCCCGGGCGGACCACGATGACGTCGCCTACCTGAAGAAGCGAGCCGTCGACCTCTTCGACCGCTCCTGCGGGCGTCTCGCGCCGCGCCGTCTTTGGCACGAGGTCGCTCAGACCGCGGATGCTGGCGCGGGCGCGGCCGGCGGCCACGCCTTCAAGCAACTCGCCCACCAGGAACAGGAAGACGACCACGGCCGCCTCCTCCGTCGCCCCGATGATCACGGCGCCCACGGCGGCGATGGTCATGAGCATTTCGATGGAGAATGGGGTGCCGGTCGTGGCGGCGGCGAAGGCGCGGCGCGCGACGGGCATGAGCCCGATGAGCATGGCCCCGCCGAAGAGATAGACGTCGAGGCCAGGGAAGAACCGCGCGAGCCCGAAGGCGGCGCCGAGGGCAAGGCCGCAGAAGATGGCCAACCGGGCTTGCGGCTGCTTCCACCACGCATCTCCCGCGACGACAGGAGCCAGGCCGGTTGGCTGCACCTGGCCGCCTCGCTTTGCGTCGTCATTGTCTCCGGCGCCGGTGCGCCCCGCGCAGCAGGTGTCTGGCGTCGCGGCCTCGCGCGTGCCGCCGGCGACTGGCGACAGCCTGTAGCCGAGCTTTCGGACCTGCTTGGCTATCGCATCATCCGCCGCCGGATCGCCGTTGTGCCGCACGGTCATGCTCCCGGCGGCAACGGAAACGTTGACCTCGTCGACGCCTTTGACGCGGCGGACGGCCGTGTCGATCTTGCGGGCGCAACCAGCACAATCCATGCCTTCTACCCGGTAGCGTCGTTCGGTCGTGGGTTCTGCCGTCATTCTTCGTTCCTTGATATCGCCCGAAGAGACGCCTAATTCCTATAGCGGCTATAGGAGCAAGGAAAAAATGCCCGCATACGAGATCACGATCGGCGAGGCTTCGCGCAGGAGTGGCGTGAAGGTGCCGACGATCCGCTTTTACGAGCGCATCGGCCTGCTGCCCGCGCCGGCGCGCAGCGAGGGCAATCGGCGCCAGTTCGACGACAACGACCTGAACCGGCTGAAGTTCATACGCCATGCGCGGGAGCTGGGGTTCGACATGGCCGATATTCGCGAGCTTCTGGCGATGACGGAGGAGCCGCAGAGCTCGTGTCATCACGCCGACAGTATCGCCGTGCGTCACCTGCGCGAGATCGAACAGCGCATCGAACGCCTGACGGCGCTCAGGGGCGAGTTGCAGCGGATGGTGGAGGGATGCGGTCATGGCCAAGTATGCGAATGCCGCGTCATCCAGATCCTGGCGGATCACGACAATTGCCGCAGCGACGTGCATTAGCTCGACAGCCGCGATTGCCGCCACGCGTATCATTACAGTTGCCGCCAAGGCGAGAGGAGGGCGGCATGACTCGAATCAGCATGTGATTCGAACATGCACCTAAAGGTTGTAGTCTGGCAGTTCCATGGCCCGAGATCGAGATAGCGGCGATCGCCTTGCTGCCTTCTTCTCCTCTTCCAATGCGGCATTAACTGTTTGTTTAACAACCATTTTATGTCAGACAAGCCTTCGCCATGCTGCCTGTGCGCAAGTGTGCTCGTATAGGTTGTGTGAACACAACTAATGCGTTAATCTTGCTCTACTCGGTCAAGACAAGAAGGGGGCGCTTGGCGATGTAGAAGTTCGTCGTGGGGGCGTATTCCCCTGTCTCGTTACAGTTGAATCAGCTTGCCGTGCATGGGCGCTTCTTCGGCGTTCTTTCCGGCAGCCTGGTCGTTCCAGTCTTCGGCGCGAACCGCGAGCGGTCGGCCGGCGGAGTTACGGAAATTGGATTGGCATTCGTGCCGCGAGGGACCGCGTCCTTCGTGAAGGCGGAGATTTGCTCTCGAAGGGCGGGCTGAATGCCGCATACGTTTTGAAACAGGCACGAAGGGCTCGCCCTTCATATTCATCGGGAAGAGGTGCGGAATATGAACGTTCATAAACAGGAGGGGCTTTCCTTCGCGACATTGCGTGCGGCGGAAGCGGTGATCGAAACCAAGAGCCTGACCGGGGCGGCGCTGAAGCTGGGCATCAGCCAGCCGGCCATCAGCATGCATCTGGGCCGGCTGGAACGGGCCATCGGCACATCGCTGATAAAGAAGGTCGGCAACAAGATCGTCGTCAAGGAAGAGATTTCCCGCCTCATCAGGCAGATGCTGACGCTGGAGCGCCGGCTGAAGACGGTGGGCTACGAAAAGAACATGTCCAAGCTGAAGATCGGCGTCTGCACCTATTGCGCACCGCTGTTGATGGAGCGCGCCGGAATGTTCGGCAAGATGAAGGAGAATCTGTCCTGGCGGATCGCCGATTCCAGACGGCTGGAGGAAATGTATGAGCAAGGCGAGCTCGACGCGGTTTTCCGCGCACTCTACCCGTCGGAGATCGCTCCCGACCTGTCGACGGAATTCACCATGAAATGGGTGGGGGAGAAGCACCTTCTGGATTTCATGAAACCGGAGAGCCATGGCCTGCCCGTCGTGCTGGCCTCACCGCATTCTCCGCTCGGCGCCGTATCTCGCGATTGGCTGCGGCAGCACGAGGTCGTCTACGACATCGTCGGCGAGGTGGACGACATTCTGACGGCGAGCCGGCTGGTGTCGAGCGGCATGGCGCTGTCGCCGCTGCCCGCCTACGCGCTCGACAATCCTGCGGTCTATCTCAATGGCTGCACGCAGATATTGCCGGGCCAGATCGAGGCGCGCTACGGCATGTTCTTCGACGAACGCAGGTTCAATCTGCGCATGGCGCTGGACATCTTCGAACTGCTGAAGGACGAACTGGCGCGCGTGCCGCCGCAGGTGGGCGCGGCGCGGGCGAGCATGGCGCATCAGTAGGAGTTCAACGTTCCACTGGCTGCGTGGTCGATTGGCGCACGTGCAGTTCGGGCTTTATCAGCACCTGTTCGGGATGGACTTCGATGCCGTTGAGGCGGTCGAGCAGCACGCGGGCGGCGCGGCGGCCGACTTCGCGTTGTCCGTTCCAGACGGTTGTCAGCGCCGGCGTGGCGATGGCTGCTTCCTCAAGGTCGTCATAGCCCGTAACCGAGATGTCGACGCCTGGAACGAGGCCGGCGCGCGCAATGCCGTTCATCAGGCCGATCGCAACGAGGTCGTTCCAGCAGACGGCGGCGGTCGGCTTGTCCTTGAGCGCCAGGAAAGCGCCGGTCATCTCGAAGCCGGCCTGCTTGGTGCGGGGGCCTGGGAAGCGCCATTCCGGCTTTACCTCCAGGCCCGCCTTCTCCATGGCGGCGACATAGCCCTGGTAGCGATCGCGGCCGGTGGACGTCTGGTCGGTGCCGCCGATCATGGCGATCCGGGTATGGCCGAGCGAAATCAGATGATTGGTCGCCAGGCCGATCCCGTACGAATCGTCGCCGCGGAACACGGGCACCGCAGCGCCCTCCACCGAACGCGCGATGAGTACCGCCGGCAGGCCGTTTTCCTCGGCGAGCAGGATGTCCTGGGGCGGTGTACCGATGGCCGGCGACATGATGACGCCATCGGCGCCGAGCTGCAGCAGCGTGTCGATGAAGGTGCGCTGCTTTTCGAGCTGGTCGTAATGGTTCGACAGGAGGAAGGTCTGGCGGGAGCGGTCCAGCTCGGTCTCGATGGACCGCAGGATTTCGGCGAAGAAGGGATTCATGATGTCGTGAACGACGACCCCGACGATGCCGGAGCGCGAGGTGCGCAGGCTGGCGGCGCGGCGATTGTAGATATAACCGATCTCGCGCGCATGCTCCTTGATGCGCAGCCGCGTGGCGTCGGCGACGAGCGGGCTGTCGCGCAAAGCCAAGGATACGGTTGCCGTGGAAACGCCGAGAGCATCGGCGATCGTCGACAGTTTGATCTTCTGCGCCAGCGTATCCCTCCCGCGCGATGCGCCGCTTTAAACCGTTTAACCGGCCTTATGCCATCGGGCCGTTCAAGGTCAAAGCTTTTTCGCGAGCGGCTCCGTCTCGGCGTTCGGAACGGAGCGGCCGGCCAGCCGCAGCCGATGCTCGCGGTGCACAATGTAGAGGCCGCTCGCCACGATGATGGCGGCGCCGCCCAGCGTCCAAAGATCCGGCAATTGGCCAAAGAGGAAGTAGCCGAAGGCGATCATCCAGACCATTTGCAGATAGGGATAGGGCGCCAGCGCGTAGGTGGTCGCCTGGCGGTATGCCTTGATGATCAGCCAATGACCCGTCGCGCCGAAGACGCCGAGCGCCAGCAGCAGGACCCACTGCAGCGGCTCCGGCGGGACGACGCCGTAGAGCGGGACGGCGGGAAACATCAGGACGACCGGCGTCAGCGCGGAGTAAAAGATCAGGCTTTCGGCCGATTCGGTCGCGCTCATGCGGCGCGTGAGGATCACATAGAGGGAATAGCAGCTCATGGCGCCGATGGCGTAGAGATGGCCAAGGCCGAAAACGCCGAGACCGGGCCGGGTGATCACCAGCACGCCGATAAAGCCGACGACGATCGCCATCCAGCGCCGCCAGCCGGCCCATTCGCCGAGCAGCGGACCGGCAAGCGCGGTGATGACCATCGGCGCGAAGAAGAAGATGGACACTGTTTCGGCCAGCTGAAGCGTCTTCAACGCCAGGAAGTTGAGTACTGTCGAGCCGAACAGGAAGCAGCCGCGGATGATCTGCCAGGGCAGGCTTTTGACGTGGAACATGCGCGGGTTCCGCCACGCCTGGAGCAGGATCAGGACGAGGACGACGTGAACCGCGAAACGCACCCAGGCGACGAAGGGAGCGGCAAGGCCGGAGGTCACCAGATATTTGCCGCTCGCATCGAGGCAGGACAGGACGATGCCTGACAGAAAAATGAGCCCGATCGCCGAAGCCGGGGTCGCGGTTTCGGGCTGTGGCTGGCGGCGGCTGCCGCCGTCCGCCGATGTGGAATCTGTCATGAACGACCAGTCGGATGAGAACAATGAGAGAGTGCGAACGCGGGCGCCATTGTGCCTCATCGTTCGGCAAGATCAAGATCAACCGTAAGGATGCCTTATCAATGTTCGGGACGTCCTCAGGCCTCTTCTTCGATCTCCTCCTCGACCGGCGGGGCGCCCTTGGAAAGGTTGGCCTCAATGCGGGCGAGCAGCTTCACGAGCGCCTTCTGCTCTTTTTTGTCGAGGCTTTTCAGGGCCTGCTTCTCGGTCTTGCGCACCGATTTCTCGATGGCGCGGATCGCCTGCTCGCCGTTCTCGGTGAGGAAGACATGCGCACGCCGAGCGTCCTGTTCGGAGGCGCGCTTTTCGAGGAAGCCCTGGGCGGCCAGGCGGTTGATGGTCTTGGTGATGGTCGGCGGCCGCACGCCGAGCTTTGCGGCCAGCTCGCTGGGGGTCTGGCCGTTTTCATGGAACAGCGCGAGCATGATCTTGTCCTGCCCGGCGTAAAGACCCTGGTCGAGAAGCTTTTCCGCGAGCGCGGTGCGTGACAGGCGCGCGGCCGATTGCAGCCGGCTTATTACCGAACCTTTAGGCGATTTTGCCATCAACCCATCCTTCTCTGGCTTGCTTCGAGCCCGACATGGCCCAAGCGCGCGCCCCGGCGAAAGCATAGCCGGCCCCTCGATCATGGCAACCGGACATTCCCTACCGCACCGGCTTTCCGAAAACCGATTCCGATTTCCGGGCCGATGCGCTAGCGTGCCGGCGCATCGGATACTTTCCAGGCTAATGCCAAATCGGCGTATCATTCTTATGACAACGCGCGGGGACAGGGAGGAAAGAGGTTGGCGGACCATCAACGCATCGCGGTCCTTCCGTTGGGCGCGACCGAGCAGCACGGACCCCATCTGCCGCCGCAGACCGACTGGATTATCGCCGATGGGGTTGCGAGGCTTGCCGCCGAGCGCCTGCCGGACAGGCTGCCGGTCACCTTCCTGCCCGTCGAGAAGATCGGCTATTCCATCGAGCATGGCGATGACGAGCGAACGGAAACGCTCGCCTATGGCGAAGCAGTCGAGCGCTGGATCGGCATCGGCGAGAGGTTGAATGCCGAGGGCGTGCGCAAGTTCGTCATGCTCAACGCCCATGGAGGCAACGCGCCGCTGATGACGATCGTGGCGACGGAACTGCGCGTGCGGCACCGCATGCTGGCGGTCGCCACGAGTTGGACGCGTTTCGGCTATCCGCCGGAGGTCGTGACCCCACAGGAACGGGCGCTCGGCATCCATGGCGGGCTCATCGAGACCTCCGTCATGCTGGCGCTGCGGCCCGATCTGGTGGACATGGGCAAGGCGCGGGATTTCAAATCGGCGCAGGAAAGGTTCGCGTCCGACTTCGAACATCTGCGCGCCTACGGCCCGCATGCTTTCGGCTGGAAGGCGCGGGATCTATCGCCAGAAGGTGTGACGGGCAATGCGGCGGCGGCGAGCGCGGCGGCGGGCAAGGCGATCCTCGATCACGCTGTCGACGGCTTTCTCGGTCTTCTTGCCGATGTCGACCGTTTCGATCTCGCTGCGCTGAAGGGATAAGAGATCAGCCTGCCACGGCGACGACGAGCGCCGCATCGAGACGCTGGCCCGCCCGCGCCATTTCCGCAAGGGCGGCATCGCCGGCGCGCCGGGCGATGCCGTCGCGCGCGTTCCAGGTGATGCCGTCCAGCGCGCGGTCGTTGTAGGGCGGGATGTTCTCATAGATGTCGCGGCTGACGGCGTCGGGAAAGAACATCTGTCCGGTCAATACGCTGCTGTTGTCGGGAAACGCCTTGAAATGGATATGCGGCGTGCGGCCCGGATACCAGCCGGGATAGATGGTGGTGAAGGTGGCGATGCCGTTTCCGTCGGCGAACTGCGTGCCACGCAGGAAGGTTTCGCCCGTGGTGTCGACCCCGCCGGGCTGTCGCGGATAGCCCGAATAACGGCCCTCGGCGTCGCAATGCCAGATGTCCACCCGCGCGCCGGGAGCAGGCGTGCAGGCGGCGTCGACCACCTGCAGGCGCACCCGCAGCGGCACGCCGGGGCGTCCTTCCGTGATGTCCGAGCGCTCCTGTGCGGGGTCGAAGTAAAACGGACCTTCGGTGGTTTCGGGCATGATGGAGCAGATACCTGCGCCCGTGATGAGCGGCTCCGCCGCGACCGCCGGCCGCATCTTGCGCAAAAGCCCGGCCGTAAGAAACGTTCCCCCGCCGGCGGTGACTGCGAGGAAGGCGAAGGCACTGCGCCGCGTGATCATCGTCCGCTCTCTGTTTCTGCGTTGTCTTGCTGGAGAATAGGGCGCGAAGGCGGTAAAGACGAATGAAGCTTTGGTAATGATCGGGCCGAGCCCCGCGCGCGGATTCTCCCGTGCAAAATCCTGCCTGGCATCCTATATGGTCGCCGACCCATCACTTTTGCCCGAGAGGGAATTCATGTCCGAACAGAACGCGCAAATTCCGGTTACGGTGCTGACCGGCTATCTCGGCTCCGGCAAGACGACGCTCCTGAACCGCATCCTTACCGAGGACCACGGCAAGCGATATGCGGTCATCGTCAATGAGTTCGGCGAGATCGGCATCGACAATGATCTGATCGTGGAATCCGACGAGGAAATCTACGAGATGAACAATGGCTGCGTGTGCTGCACCGTGCGCGGCGACCTCGTGCGCGTGGTCGAGGGGCTGATGCGCAGGCCGGGGCGCTTCGACGCCATCATCGTGGAGACCACGGGCCTTGCCGACCCGGCGCCCGTGGCGCAGACCTTTTTCATGGACGACGACGTGCGGGCCAAGACCAGGCTCGACGCCGTGGTGGCGCTGGTCGATGCCAAGCACCTGCCGTTGCGGCTTAAAGATTCCAACGAGGCCGAGGACCAGATCGCCTTCGCCGATGTCATCGTCCTGAACAAGACCGATCTGGTCGACGAGGACGAGCTCAGGCGTGTGGAAGCGACGGTCCGCGCCATCAATCCTTCGGCACGGATCCACCGGGCCGAGCGGGCCGGCGTGGCCCTCGACGAGGTGCTGGATCGCGGCGCCTTCGACCTGAAGCGGGCACTGGACAACGATCCGCATTTTCTCGATCACGACGATCCGGACCATGTCTGCGGACCGGATTGCGATCACGATCACGATCATGACCATCACGGTCACCACCACCACCACCATCACGCCGAAGCTTCGCCGATCCACGATGCGGGTGTGAAGTCGATCTCGCTGCGGGCCGGCGAGATGGACCCGAAGAAGTTTTTCCCGTGGATGGAAAAGACGACGCAGATGGATGGCCCCAATATCCTGCGCCTCAAGGGCATCATCGCCTTTCCCGACGATCCGGAACGCTATGTCGTGCAGGGGGTGCACATGATCGTCGAAGGCGATCACCAGCGCGCCTGGAAAGAGGGCGAAAAGCGCGAAAGCCGGCTTGTGTTCATCGGCCGCGACCTCGACATGGAGCGCCTCCAGCGCACTTTCGAAGCCTGCCGGGCCTGAGCATGCCAACTGTTGCGCCGCTCGATCTCGATGCCCATTGCATCGCAGCAGCCTGGCTGAACGACATTCCGCACTTCGCGCTGGCCGACGGCCTCGTGCACAGGCTCGACCACGGCCACAAATGGACCGAGGCGCATGACGGCCTGCTGGCCGCGACGCCCGAGCTCGGCGGCGGGCGCCTGATATGCGGCGGCGAAGACGGGCGGGTCACGGCGGTATCAGTCGACGGCGGCGTGGAGGTGATGGCCGAGCATGGCCGCAAATGGATAACCAGCGTGGCCGCCGGGCCGCAGGGCGCGGTGGCCTTTGCAGCGGGGCGTGAAGCGGTGGTGCGGTTTTCCGACGGCAAGACGCGCTCGTTCGCCCATGCGCGGTCGGTCGAGGGATTGGCCTTCGCCCCCAAGGGCATGCGGCTGGCGGTCGCCCGCTACAATGGCACGACGCTGCATTTTCCCGCGACTGAGGGCAAGCCGGTGGAGCTCGAATGGGCCGGCGCGCACACGGGCGTATCCTTTTCGCCGGATGGCAAGTTCCTGGTCACGACAATGCAGGAGAACGCGCTGCACGGCTGGAAGCTGGCCGATGGCAAGCACATGCGCATGGCCGGCTATCCTTCGAAGGTGAAAAGCTGGTCGTGGGGGCCCAAGGGCAGATGGCTGGCGACGTCGGGTGCGCCGGCGGCCATCGTCTGGCCGTTTCAGGCCAAGGACGGCCCAATGGGAAAGGCGCCGCTGGAGCTTGGCACCCGGGGCGATACGGTAGTCACCCAGGTTGCGTTTCACCCCACCGGGGACATCGTTGCGATCGGCTACGGCGACGGCATGATCCTGGCCGCGCGCTGCGCGGATGCGAAGGAAGTGCTCCTACGCCGGCCCGGCAAGGCCGCGATCACTGCCATGGCCTGGGACCGGGAGGGCCGCAGGCTTGCCTTCGGCAGCGAAGAGGGGGAAAGCGGCGTAGTCGACATCTCCTTCTGAAAGTCCTTTTCAAGAAGGGCCAGTGCCGGCTTCAAAGGCGCGTCCCAGCGCTTCCGGTGCCTGAAACCCCTCGGCCTGATCCGGTTCAACGGCGCTCCCAGATCTTTGATCTTCACGCGTGTCCGCCGCTCATTTCGCCGCGCGCTGGAACCTTCGGTGGCCGTGCAGCTTTTGCGCTGAAGCGGCTATTGGAGGATAAATGGGCGACCGTCCCGCCGGAAAACTTCCGTTCAACTCCCTGCAGGCCCTGCGCGAGGAGGCGGATGGCTGTACGCGCTGCGACCTCTACAAGCATGCGACGCAGACGGTGTTCGGCGAGGGCGGACCAATGGCGAGCGCCTTCTTCGTCGGTGAACAGCCGGGCGACAAGGAGGATATCGAAGGACGGCCTTTCGTGGGGCCGGCGGGTCGCCTGTTCGACGCGATCCTTCAAGAAGTGGGGATCGATCGGGAAAAGACCTATGTCACCAACGCCGTCAAGCACTTCAAGTTCGCGCCGCGCGGCAAGCGTCGCATCCACTCGAAGCCGAACGCCGGCGAGATAAAGGCCTGCCGCTGGTGGCTCGACCAGGAACTGACCTTGATTAAGCCGGACGTGGCAGTCGCGCTTGGCGCAACCGCGGCCAGGGCGCTGGTGGGCAGGCAGGTCCCTGTCATGAGGCTGCGCGGCGACGTGGTGGAGAGCGTGGAGGGCGTGCCGGTGGTGATAACGGTGCACCCGTCCTATCTGCTGCGCATCCCCAATGCGGTCGACAAGAAGCGCGAGCGCGAGCGGTTTTCCGAGGATCTGCGAAAGGTGAAGGCACTGATGAGCGGGTAGTGCTATCTCACCAGCACTGCCCGCAGATCGTTGACGTTGGTCCCGGTCGGCCCCGGAACGAACAGGTCGCCCAGCGCATCGAAGCCGCCCCAGCTGTCGTGGGCGGCGAGCAGGGATTTTGGATCGAGACCGGCCGCGCGCAGGCGGGTGGCAGTGGTGTGGTCGGCGAAGGCGCCGGCATTGTCTTCAGAGCCGTCTATGCCGTCCGTATCGGCGGCGAAGCCATCAATGCCCGTCACGCCATCCATGCCGATTGCCAGGGCCAGCAGGAACTCGCCGTTGCGCCCGCCGCGTCCGCCTTTCGCCTTGATGGTGACGGTGGTCTCGCCGCCCGACAGGATGACGACCGGCTTCCTGAAGGGCCGGTCGCGCAGGGCGACTTCACGGGCGATCGCGGCGTGGACGCCGGCCACCTCGCGCGCCTCGCCTTCGATGGCGTCGGACAGGATGACGGGCGTGATGCCATGGCGCTGCGCGGCGGCGGCGGCCGCTTCCAGCGAGCGGGCAGCCGAGGCGACGATTTGCACCTCGTTTCCAGCGAAACGGCTATCATCCGGCAAGGGAGCGTCGGCGGCATCGGAGTTCAGGTGGCGCATTACCGATTCCGGCAGGTCGAGCCGAAAGGTTTCCACGATCTGCAGCGCTTCGGCGCGGGTGGCCGCGCTGGGCACGGTAGGGCCGGAGGACACGAGCGCGGGATCGTCGCCGGGGATGTCCGAGACGACGAGCGAGACCACGCGCGCGGGATGGGCGGCGGCGGCCAGCCGCCCGCCCTTGATGGCGGAGACGTGCTTGCGCACGGTGTTCATGGCGGCGATCGGCGCGCCGCTGGCAAGCAGCGCTTCGTTGACGGCGATTTCGTCTTCCAGCGTCAGGTTTCCCGCCGGGGCCGGCAGGAGCGCCGAGCCGCCGCCGCAGACGAGGGCGATGACGAGATCGTCCTTGCTCAGGCCGGAGACGAGTTCCATGAGCACCCTGCCGCCTTCGAGGCCTGCCTTGTCCGGCACCGGGTGAGCCGCTTCGTAGACCTTGATGCGGCGGGTGGGCGCTCCGTAGCCGTAGCGGGTGACCACGGCTCCCTCGAACGGACCGTCCCACGCGTTTTCGAAGGCCTGCGCCATTTGCGCGGCGCCCTTGCCGGCACCGATGACGATTGTGCGGCCCTTAGGCTTTTCAGGAAGGAAATCGCGGATCGTCTTCTCGGGGTCTGCCGCGGCGACGGCGGCCTCGAAGAGCGAGGCGAAGAATTTCTTCGGTTCAATCCCTGATGCCATCACCGCCGCCCGTGCTCCCTTTCATGGCCTTGCCCGCGACGTAGGTTTGCACCACGGCACGGTCGTCGCCGAGGGTTTGCAGCACGAAAAGCTCTTCCGCAAGGGTTTTTGCCCGCTCCATGCGCAAGGCCATGGCCGGGGTGGCGCCGGCGTCAAGGATCACAATGTCGGCGCTGGTGCCGTTGCCCAGCGTGCCGATCTCATCGGCGAGGGCGAGCGCCTCGGCATTGCCCCGCGTTATCTGCCAGAAGGAGGACAGGGGGTTCAGCTTCTCGCCCTGCAAGCCGATTGCCTTGTAGCCCTCGTCCATCGTTCGCAGCATCGAATAGTTGGTGCCGCCACCCACATCGGTGGCGACTGCGACGCGTAGGGGCTTCGCCCGGCGGCGGTAGCGCTGGTAGTCAAACAGGCCGGAACCCAGGAAGAGGTTCGACGTCGGGCAGAAGACGGCAACCGAGCCGCTTTCGGAAAGCGCGTCGGCCTCGCGCTCGCTCAAATGGATGCAGTGGCCGAAGAGGCTTTTGGGGCCGGTCAGGCCGTAGCGCTCATAGATCCCCGTATAATCCGGCGCTTCGGGATAGAGCGAGCAGGCAAGGGCGATCTCGTCGCGGTTTTCGGACAGGTGGGTCTGGATGTGCAGATCGGGATGTTCGCGGGCGAGCGCGCCGGCCATCTCCATCTGCTCAGGGCTGGAGGTGATGGCAAAGCGGGGCGTGATGGCGTAGCGGGCGCGGCCCTTGCCGTGCCAGCGCCGGATCAGCGCTTGCGTGTCGTCGTAGGAGGTCGGGGGCGTGTCGACGAGATTGTCGGGGGCGTTGCGGTCCATCATCACCTTGCCGGCGATGATGCACATGTCGCGGCGGGCGGCGGCCTCGAACAGGGCGTCGGCGCTTTGCGGGTGAACCGAGCAATAGGCGGCGACGGTGGTCGTGCCATGGCGAGCGAGTTCGTCGAGGAAGAATTCGGCGATGCCGGCTGCATGGGCAGGATCGCCGAAACGCGCTTCCTCGGGGAAGGTGTATTTGTTGAGCCAGTCGAGCAGTTCGGCTCCGAAGCTCGCGATCACCTGCATCTGCGGGAAATGGGCGTGCGTGTCGATGAAGCCGGGCATGATGAGGTGCGGGCGGTGGTCGGCGGTCGTGCAGCCGGGCGCGGCCGCGCGGCTGACTTCGCCATAGGCTCCGCTGGCGACGATCCTGCCGCCGTCGATCAGGACGGCGCCGTCTTCCTCGTAGGAATAGGCCTGGTGATCGCCCGGACCTTGCGGTTCGCGGAGGAATGTCAGCACACGGCCGCGGATGAGCGTTTGGGGCATGATTTCCTTTACCGTGCTTCCTCGAACCACGTTACCAGCAATCGGCGTTCCTGCTCGCTCATGCCGGACACATTGCCGGGCGGCATGGCGTGGCTGCGGCCGGCCTGAAGGTAGATCTCGCGGGCGTGGGCGGCGATTTCGGCGTCGGTGTCGAGCTTGACGTTGCTGGGTGCGACGGGCACGCCGTCATAGGCAGGCTCGGCGGCGTGGCACATGGCGCAGCGGCCCATCACCGTGTCACGGACGGCGGGAAAGTGGGCAGAGGCGATGAAGCGTTCCTCGGCGGCGCTGACCTGCCGCTCTCCCGTCAGGACGGCGGGAACGGTGGACAGCCACATGATGATGACGAACAGCACCGCCGCCGCGCCCCAGGTCCAATGCGGGTGGCCCTTGCCCGCATGGGCCGTGTTGAAATAGTGCCGGATCAGAACGCCCACGATGAAGATCAGCGAGGCGATGACCCAGTTGAACTCGGTTCCGAATGCCAGCGGGTAGTGGTTCGACAGCATCAGGAAAACCACGGGCAGGGTGAGGTAGTTGTTGTGCAGCGAACGCTGCTTTGCCTGCGCGCCGAGTTTGGGATCCGGTTTCCGGCCGGCCTTCAGATCGGCAACCACGATCTTCTGGTTAGGAATGATGATGAGGAAGACGTTGGCGGTCATGATGGTCGCGGTGAAGGCGCCCAGATGCAGGAAGGCGGCGCGGCCGGTGAAAAGCTGAGTATAGCCCCAGCTCATCGCCACCAGGATGGCGTAGAGCACCAGCATCAGGGTCGTGTCGTTGCGGCCGAGCGGCGACTTGCACAGAAGGTCGTAAAGAACCCAGCCGAGCCCGATGGAAGCCATCGAAATGAGGATGGCGACGGGAACGGAGATGTCGAGCACGTTGCGGTCGATCAGGTATAGATCGGCGCCGGCATAGTAGATGATTGCCAGAAGCGCGGCTCCCGACAGCCAGGTCCAATAGGATTCCCACTTGAACCAGGTCAGATGCTCGGGCAGGGCGGCGGGCGCGACCAGATACTTCTGGATATGGTAGAAGCCACCGCCATGGACCTGCCATTCCTCGCCGGCCGCGCCTTCCGGAAGAGGTCCGTCGCGCCGCAGGCCCAGATCGAGGGCGATGAAATAGAAGGACGAGCCAATCCAGGCGATCGCGGTCACCACATGCAGCCAGCGCACTATGAAGCCGATCCAGTCCCAGATGACGGCGATGTCGTTCATGTTCGTTCCCGCTCCTTTTGACGCGAGGTGTATACCAAGGACCATGGATAACGGCCGATTTGACCGGAGGGATTGTGCGCCGTGGCAAGGCGCGCCGCGCGCCGTGATGCCTTTGCATCACAAGCGTGGGGCAACGCCGCCACGGCGCACAATAACCCGGCCCTTCGGGTGAGACAGGACGAACCGCTGGACGTCGTTGCGCTGCTTGGACGATGGGCTGCATCGCCCTGTACAGCGCGCCTAGCCAGCGGATCGCCCTGTCTCATCAAATCGGTCATTATCCATGGTCCTTGGTATCCCGGAATGAGCGGCAAACGGAAAGGGGGCGCCGGCACGATGACTTTCAAAATTTTCTGGAAAATACCTTCGCGACAGGATTGAAATGCCAGCATGGCTTATCTCGACAACATAGCAGTCTTCGTGCGGGTGGTGGAACTCGGCAATCTGTCGGCCGCCGGGCGCGACATGCGCATCTCCCCGGCCGTCGCCTCCAACCGGGTGAAGGAGCTGGAAAAGTATCTCGGCGTGCGCCTGTTCAACCGCACCACGCGGCAACTCATGCCGACCGAGCAGGGGCGGGTGTTCTATGAGGGTGCGAAGAAGGTGCTGGAGGCGGTGTCGGAGGCGGAGGCTTCCGTCGCCGCGCTTTCGGGGCAGCCGCGCGGCATCATCCGCATGACGGCGCCGCTGGGGCTCGGGCGGCGGATGATCGCGAGCGGCATTCCGGAGTTCCGCGACCGCTATCCCGATATCGAGGTCAGGCTGCGCCTGTCCGACCATGAGGTCGACATGATGAAGGAAGGCATCGACGTGGCCTTCAAGCTGGGGCTGCTCGAAGATTCCAGCCTGCGCATGCGGGGCATCATGGATTGCGAGCGGGTGTTGGCCGCTTCGCCCGAGTATCTCGCGCGGCGCGGCACGCCGGAACGGCCCGAGCAATTGGTGGAGGACGGGCACGATTGCCTGATGCTGCGGTTTCCCGGCCTGCGCGAATATTTCTGGACCCTGCAGACGCCGGAAGGCCCGCGAAAATTCGAGGTGCGGGGGCCGTTCGACACGGATGACGGCGATGTCATCACCGGCTGGGCGCTTTCGGGACGCGGCATCATCAACAAGCCGCGCTTCGAGATAGAGCCTTTCCTGCGCGATTGGCGGCTCAAAGTCGTCCTGCCGGAAACGCCGCCGGTTCCGATCAAGCTGGCCGCGGTCTATCCGCACAAGAAATATCAGGACCCGAAGGTGCGGCTGCTGGTCGATTTCATGGCGGAGCGCTGCCAGCGCCTGATCGGCGAGGCGCTGACGGGGCGGTAACGGCTCTACGCCAGTGCGGCCATCAGCTCGGCGGCCGCCATGGCCGCGATCACCGCCGGGCGCTTGTCGCGCAGATGGCTCCCGCCGATGGGGGTCACGAGCCGGGTAAGGCGGCTCTCGCTGCCGCCGTTTTTCAGGTACCAGCTCTTGAAGGTCGCGCGCTTGGTCTTCGAGCCGATCATGCCGACATAGGCCGCATCCTCGCGCGCCAGCGCTTCGGAGACGATGAGGAAATCGAGCGCGTGATCGTGGGTGAGCACGACAAAGGCAGAACCCGGCGGGGCGGCGTGCACCATCTCCTCGGGCATGGCGGTCAGCCGTGTTTCGACGTCGGGCGGGAAGTCCTCGAGCGCTTCCTGGCGCGTTTCCACCACAACCGCACGGACGGGCAGCAGGGCGAGCGCCCGTGCCAGCGCATGGCCGACATGCCCGCCGCCGAACAGGTAGACATGGGGTTGGGCTGCATCATCGGCGCGGGCGCGCTCCAGCATCCGGGCGCGTTCGCTGTCGGTGACGATGCGGATGTCGAGGCCGACATGGCCGCCGCAGCATTGGCCGATCTCGGGGCCGAGCGGAATGTCGAGCGCTCCGGTCCTGATGTTCCGTTCGATCAGCTGCCGGGCCTTGTCTATCGCCAGGAATTCAAGCTGGCCGCCGCCTATCGTGTTGAAGATGGCTTCGGGGGAAACCAGCATCCATGCCCCTTTTTCGCGCGGGGTCGATCCCTTCGCCTCGCGCACCTCGATCAGCGCCGCAGCAGGCGCGGCGTCGAGGAAGGTCTGGAGGCGGTCGGCGGTCGTTGTCATGGGCTTTCGGTTTCCCGGCAGCGCCGGCGTTGGATAGTCAACCCTCCGCTCTCAGGCGCTCCACCGCCATCAGCACGCGTTCAGGCGTGGCCGGCGCATCAAGCCTCGGGCAGATCTTGTGACCGGCGACGCTTGCCACGGCGTCCGACAGGGCGTGCAGGACCGACATGGCCAGCATGAAAGGCGGCTCGCCGACGGCCTTGGAGCGGTGAACGGTCTTCTCGCGGTTTTCACCCCAATCGGCCAGCTCCACATTGAATATTTTCGGCCGGTCGGAGGCCAGCGGGATCTTGTAGGTCGAGGGCGCATGGGTGCGCAGCCGGCCCTTGTCGTCCCAAACGAGTTCTTCCGTGGTCAGCCAGCCCATGCCCTGAATGAAGCCGCCCTCGATCTGGCCAATGTCGATGGCCCGGTTGAGCGAGCGTCCTGTCTCGTGGAGGATGTCGGTGCGCTCGATGACATACTCGCCCGTCAGCGTGTCGACCGAGACTTCCGAGCAGGCCGCGCCATAGGCGAAATAGTAGAAGGGACGGCCCTTGCCCTTGTCGCGGTCCCAATGGATCTTCGGCGTCTTGTAGAACCCGGCGGCTGAAAGCTGGACGCGGGCCATATAGGCCTGGCGCACCAGTTCGGCGAAAGGGATTTCCTGGTTGCCGACGCGCACCCGGCCGGGCAGGAACTCTATCTGCTCCTTTGGAACCTCATATTGGCCTGTCGCGAAATCGATCAGGCGGTCCTTGATCTGGCGCGCGGCGTTTTGCGCGGCCATGCCGTTGAGATCGGAACCGGACGAGGCAGCGGTGGCCGAGGTGTTGGGCACCTTTCCGGTGGTCGTTGCGGTGATCTTCACCTGCTCGATATCGACCTGGAATTCCTCGGCGACGATCTGGGCGACCTTGACGTAGAGGCCCTGTCCCATCTCGGTGCCGCCATGATTGAGATGGATGGAGCCATCCGTGTAGACGTGCACAAGCGCGCCGGCCTGGTTGAAATGGGTCGCGGTGAAGGAGATGCCGAACTTGACCGGCGTCAGCGCAATGCCCCGCTTGACGATGGGGCTGCGCTCGTTGAACTCGGCGATCTCGCGCCGGCGGTCCGCGTAGCCGGCGCTGATCTCCAGTTCCTCGATCACGTGCGCGGCTTCGCTATCCTCGACCGTCTGGTGATAGGGCGTCACGTTGCGGTCGGTCTCGCCGTAGAGGTTGCGCTTGCGGATTTCCAGCGGGTCGCGGCCCAGCGCGAAAGCCACCTCATCGATGATGCGTTCGGCACCCAGCATGCCCTGCGGGCCACCGAAACCGCGAAAGGCGGTGTTGGAGACGGTGTTGGTATAGAGCGGGCGAGAGACTGCCCGGACCGAAGGATAGTAGTAGGTGTTGTCGCAATGGAAAAGCGCCCGGTCCGTGACGGGACCGGAAAGATCGGCGGAAAAGCCGCAGCGCGCCGAGTAGGTGAAATCGACGCCCAGTATCCGCCCTTCCTCATCGAAGCCGACATCGTAGTCGATCAGGAAATCGTGGCGCTTGCCGGTGGCGGTCATGTCGTCGTCGCGGTCGGGGCGGATCTTGACCGGCCTTCCCGTCTTCTTCGCGGCGATGGCGGCGACCGCCGCAAACAGATTGGCCTGCGTCTCCTTGCCGCCGAAGCCGCCGCCCATGCGCCGCACCTCGACGGTGACGGCGTGGGAAGGCGCGCCCAGCGCATGGGCGACCATATGCTGAACCTCGCTCGGGTGCTGCGTGGAGGAGTGGACGGTCACGTCCTGATCCTCGCCCGGCATGGCGAAGGCGATCTGGCCTTCAAGGTAGAAGTGATCCTGCCCGCCGACGCGGATCCGGCCGGAGACGCGCCTGGGCGCTGCCCGGAGCGCCAAGCCCACGCTGCCGCGCTGCAGGGTGAGCGGCTTGGTGACGAGGCGGGCGTCTTCACCGGCTTGTGCGATGTCGATCAGCGCCGGCAGTTCCTCATATTCGATCCTGGCCAGGGTACAGGCCCGGCGTGCCTGCTCACGCGTTTCGGCGATGACGGCGAAAACCGGCTGGCCGAGGAACTGCACCCTGTCCGGCGTGAAAATCGGCTCGTCATTGAGGCCGGTCGGACTGATGTCGTTCGTGCCGGGCACGTCCTGGTGATTTAGAACGGTGACCACGCCGGGCGCGGCGGCCACTGCGTCGAGATCCATCGACCGGATGACGCCGTGGGCAACCGCCGACAAGCCTAGATAGGCATGTAGCGTGCCGGCCGGTTCTGCCATGTCGTCGATATAGACGGCTTCGCCGGTAACATGCTTATGGGCGGAATCGTGTCGGCGGTCGGTGGCTACACCGCCGGAGATTTCCGCCTTCTTGAGGTCGAGCGGCTCGTGTCTGGTCATTACGCCACCTCATAGCGGGCGACTTCCAGAGGCATCGCGCCACCGGACGTTGCCAGATGGAAGCGCCGCAGAAGATTCTTCGCCGCCATCATGCGATATTCGGCCGATGCGCGCATGTCGCTGATAGGCGTGAAATCCGCCTCATAGGCGGCAAGGGCGGCATCGACCGTTTCCTGCGACCACGGCCGCCCGACGAGTGCCGCTTCGACGGCCTTTGCCCGCCTTGGCGTGGCGGCCATGCCGCCATAGGCGATGCGGGCCTGCGCGACGGACCCGTCGCGCACGGTGACATTGAAGGCGCCCAGCACGGCGGTGATGTCCTCGTCGCGGCGCTTGGACACTTTCCACACCGCAAAGCGGGCGTCCGGGTCGGGCAGCGGTACATGGATCTTCTCTACGAACTCTCCCGGCGCCCGATCCTGCTTGCCATAGTCGATGAAATAGTCTTCGAGCGCGATAGTGCGGCGCGTATCGCCCTTGCGCAGGGTGAGGGAGCCGCCCAGCGCGATCAGCGGCGGCGGCATGTCGCCGATAGGCGAGCCATTGGCGATGTTGCCGCCGATGGTTCCCATGTTGCGCACCTGGTCCCCGCCGATGCGGTCGATCAGCCGGCCCAGCGGCGGTATCCTGCCTGAAAGGACGGAGAAAGCGTCCGAATAGCTGACGCCGGCACCGAAGGTGATGCTGGCCGCGTCCTCCTCGATCGCTCGCAACGCGCCCAGCCCGCCGATGAACACGGCAGGCGCGATATTGCGCATGAATTTGGTGACCCACAGGCCGACATCGGTGGAGCCGGCGACGATGGTCGCGTTGGGTTCAGCCTGCAGGATTTCGGCCAGGTCGTCGACATCGGACGGCACGAGGAGGCGGTTTGCACCTTCGCCGATCTCGACGCGGCTTCCATCAGCCAAGGCCGAAAGCCGCGCGCGCACCCGCGCCCGCTCGCCATGCAGCGGATCGGCCTGTGGCGCGCCGTAGCCGGCGATCGCCCGTGCGGCCTTGACGATGGGCTCGTAGCCGGTGCAGCGGCAGAGGTTGCCCTGAAGGGCCTTGTCTATCGCCTGGTCGCCCGGCTGGGGGGAGCGCATCCAGAGGGCGTAGAGCGACATGACGAAGCCCGGCGTGCAGAAGCCGCATTGGGAGCCATGATGGTCCACCAGGGCCTGCTGCACCGGATGCAGCGTCCCGTCCGTCCGCTTCAGATGCTCGACCGTGACCACATGGCAGCCGTCGAGCGAGCCGAGAAAGCGGATGCAGGCATTGACGGCCTCGTAGAGGAGCTCGTCTCCGGCAATGCGGCCAACCAGGACCGTGCAGGCGCCGCAATCGCCCTCGGCGCAGCCTTCCTTGGTGCCGGTCAGGCGGCGGCGCAGGCGCAGATAGTCGAGCAGGGTTTCATCCGGCGTGACATCGGCCAGCGAGACGTCGCGGTCGTTCAGGAGGAACCGGATCTGATGACGCGTCTTGGGCATTCAGCTCCCCCGGTAGGTGGAATAACCATAGGGCGAGACGAGCAGCGGCACATGGTAGTGAACGTCGTCGGCGATGCCGAAGCGGATCGGCACGCGGTCGAGGAAGGCCGGCGCCGGCAGCGTCACGCCCTGCTTGCGCAGATAGTTGCCGACTTCGAAGATGAGCTCATATTCGCCCGGCGCGAAGGCGCCGCCCTCCAGAAGCGGCGCGTCGCAGCGCCCGTCGGCGTTGGTGGTGACGGTCTTGAGGTGCGTCCGGCCCTCGCCGTTGAACCGGTAGAGCGCGATTTCCATGCCTGCTGCGGGTTGGCCCGAGGCGGTGTCGAGCACATGCGTCGTCAGCCGGCCTTCGGCGGGCTTGCCCATCTGATATCCCTTTGCATTCATTGTTTTGTTCCTGACCGATTGTGCGGCAAATCATCGGCGAGCATAAGGGGGGTGCGATGAGAGAGCCGCAAAAAGTCTTTCAAATTTTTCAAGGGAATGACGGTCTCGGGCGATCGGCTATCCTGCGGCCCGGCGAACCGGCGGTGGGCCAGCGGGAAAAGCCATTGGGAAGGGAAGACAAAGCGTGATGCGATACGTCAGGAATATGCGTGGCTATGGAGCCAATCCGCCGAACCCGAAATGGCCCGGCGGCGCGCGTATAGCCGTACAATTCGTCGTCAACTATGAGGAAGGCGGCGAAAACTGCGTGCTGCATGGCGATGCGGCGTCCGAGGCGTTTCTTTCCGAGATCGTGGGTGCCGCGCCCTGGCCAGGCAAGCGCCATTGGAACATGGAATCGATCTACGAATACGGCGCGCGCGCCGGTTTTTGGCGGCTCCACCGCATGTTCACGGCGGCGGAGGTGCCGGTGACGGTGTTTGGCGTGGCAAGCGCGCTCGCCCGCTCTCCCGAGCAGGTGGCGGCAATGAAGAAAGCTGAGTGGGAGATCGCCTCGCATGGTTTGCGCTGGATCGACTATCGCGATCATGCGGAGGAGGATGAGAGGGCCGATCTTGCCGAGGCTGTCCGGCTGCATGCAGAAGTGGTCGGCGAGCGGCCGCGCGGGCTCTATCTCGGCCGCACCTCCGTGAATTCCGTCAGGATCGCCATCGAGGAAGGTGGCTTCGACTGGATCTCCGACGCCTATGACGACGACCTTCCCTATTGGCTCGACCATGACGGACAGGGCAATGCCACGCGTCCGCAGCTCGTCATTCCCTATACGCTGGATGTCAACGACATGCGGTTCGCCACGGCGCAGGGGTTCAATTCCGGCGACCAGTTCTACGCCTATCTCAAGGACACTTTCGACACGCTCTATTCTGAAGGCGCCGCCGGCCGGCCGGCGATGATGAGCATCGGACTTCACTGCCGTCTGGCGGGGCGACCGGGCCGGGCCGCCGCCCTGCAGCGCTTCATCGAGTATGTGAAGGGGCATGACGGGGTGTGGCTCGCACGGCGAGCGGACATTGCCGCCCACTGGATGACGACGCACCCCTACGAGGCGCCGAGGGTGCGCCCCAGCCGCATGGGGCTGGCCGAATTCGTCGAGCGGTTCGGCGGCGTGTTCGAACATTCCCCATGGATTGCCGAGCGGGCGCACAGGCTGGAACTGGGCCCCGCCCACGACAGCCCCGAAGGGCTGCACAATGCGCTGTGCCGGGCGTTTCGTTCCGCGAGCCACGAGGAGCGGCTCCGCGTTCTCACCGCCCACCCGGACCTGGCGGGCAAGCTTGCCGCGGCCAAGCGCCTTACGGCGGAATCGGCGCGGGAGCAGGCCTCGGCCGGTCTCGATGCGCTGACGGACGAGGAGCGCGAGACATTCAGCCGTCTCAACGCGCAATATGTGGAGACTTTCGGGTTTCCCTTCATCATCGCGGTCAAGGACAACAGCAAGGAAAGCATTCTGCGGGCATTCCAGCAGCGCATTGCCAACGACCGCGAAACCGAATTCGCCACGGCCTGCGGCCAGGTGGAGCGTATCGCCTGGCACCGGCTCAGGGACCTGCTGCCTTCATGAGGAGAACGATATGAGCGCGCGCCGCTATTATGCGCCGACCGGCGGGCATCCGGGGCAGGATGAGCTTCTGACGGGCAGGGCCGTCTTCACCGATGCCTATGCGGTCATTCCAAGGGGGGTGATGCGCGATATCGTGACGAGCCGGCTGCCGTTCTGGGAAGAGACGCGCTGCTGGATCATCGCCCGGCCGTTAAGCGGCTTTGCCGAAACGTTCTCCCAGTACATCGTGGAAGTGGCGCCCGGCGGGGGCAGTTCGCGCCCGGAGCCCGATTCAACGGCGGAGTGCGTTCTGTTCGTGGTGTCCGGCGAAGTGGTCGTCACCCACGAGGGAAGCGAGCATGTGATGGGCGAAGGGGGCTATGCCTATCTGCCGCCTTCCGCCGGCTGGAGCCTTTTTAACACGGGCAGCGAGCCGGCGCGATTCCACTGGATACGCAAAGCCTACGAGCCGATGGAAGAAGGCATCGGGGCGCCGGAGGCGTTCTTCGTCAACGAGAAGGATATTGCGCCCACGCCGATGCCGAAGACCGAGGGCAGATGGGCCACCACGCGTTTCGTCGACGCGGACGATCTTCGCCACGACATGCATGTGACGATCGTAACCTTGGAGCCGGGCGCGGTCATTCCCTTTGCCGAAACCCACGTCATGGAGCACGGGCTCTATGTATTGGAGGGCAAGGCGGTCTATCGGCTGAACCAGGATTGGGTCGAGGTGGAGGCGGGCGACTTCATGTGGCTGCGCGCCTTCTGCCCGCAGGCCTGCTACGCGGGCGGGCCGGGCCCGTTCCGCTATCTGCTCTACAAGGATGTGAATCGCCATCCCAAGCTCGGTACGCCGTTCCGTTGAAGGAGCTCGACCCATGAAGCGCATCGAAGCGCAATCGCTGACACGGGAGGCTTTCGCGCCTTTCGGCGACGTCATCGAGACGGAGGGAGCCGACAGCTTTCTCATCAATGAGGGCAATTGCCGGCGCTTTCACGATCTGGCGCGCGTGGAGGCGGTCGGCGAGGGCGCGCGGGTGCTGATCAATATCTTTAGGGGCCAGCCCTATGCGATGCCGCTGACGCTCGGCATGGTCGAGCGGCATCCGCTCGGCAGCCAGGCCTTCATGCCGCTGTCGGGGCGTCCCTTCCTCGTCGCGGTGTGCCCGGACAATGACGGCGTTCCCGGCGAGCCGCTGGCCTTCATCACCGCGCCGGGGCAGGGCGTGAACTATGCGCGCAATGTCTGGCATGCGGTGTTGACGCCGATCGGCCAAGAGCAGGATTTCCTCGTCATTGACCGGGGCGGCGAAGGCAACAATCTCGAAGAGTTCTTCTTCGACGAGCCTTTCACGATCCATGTTGGGGAGAACCCATGAAGGATGCATCCTTCGTCCACCGTCTGCTCGATGTGATCGAGCGGGAGATCGTGCCGCTGACGGTCGAAGGCGTGAGGGCGGGCAACAAGCTGTTCGGGGCGGCGATACTGAGGAAAAGCGATTTCTCGGTGGTGGTCGCGGAGACCAACAACGAGATCGAGAACCCGTTATGGCATGGCGAGGTTCACGCGCTGAAACGGTTCTATGAGCTGCCAAGGGACGCGCGGCCGGATACGAAGGACTGCCTCTTCCTGTCAACGCACGAACCCTGCTCGCTGTGCCTTTCGGCCATCACCTGGGCCGGGTTCGACAATTTCTATTACCTCTTCAGCCACATGGATTCCCGCGACAGTTTCGCTATTCCGCACGACCTGAAGATATTGAAGGAGGTCTTCACGCTGGAGCCCGGCGGCTACAATTCCAGCAACGCATTCTGGGATGGCCGCGCCATACGCGAACTCGCGAGTGCCCTGCCGGAGGCGCAGCGGCAAGCGGTGGAGGGGCGAGTCGCGACGCTCTCCGCGACATATGAGGCGCTGTCGCGCGCCTATCAGGAAGGCAAGGCGGGAAACGATATTCCGCTTGGTTGAGGCCGGTTGGCGCTATTCGATCAGTGGTGTCAGTACGTTCGCAGCTTGGGCATATCCTTGGCGCGCTTCTTCCTGCTGTTGCTGTCCGGTTCCTTCATTGCCTTGACCGTTGCGGCATTCGCCACTTTCACCGGGAACGACACTGCCTTGTCGCGCGCGACAAGGATGAGGGCCATGCGGACGTAATCGGCCACGGACAGGCCCATCTCCGCGAGGGCGGCGGCTGCTTCCTGCTTCGTCTCGGCACCATGCGTGCGCTAACAACGATATCTGTGGCCATTGCGCGCTCCCATGCAGCCCAGGTAGCTATAAGCGGCCACAAGTGGCGACAGGACGAATGGCGCGAAGGCTAGAGCCTTTCAGGTTTTGACGGAAGCATATCCTGCATTGAGGAAGTAGTTGCTGCATTCGCTGGGCTGGATTGAGGAGACGAGGCCGCCGATGTGCCGCCATGTCTCCTCGATGGTTCGCTTTTGGGCCGTGCGCATCCAGTGCTTGATCTTGGCGAAGGCCTGCTCGATCGGATTGAGGTCGGGCGAGTATGGGGGCAGATACCAGAGCCTTGCGCCGGCGGCTTTGATCATCTGCCGGACGGCGGCCGACTTGTGCGAGCCGAGATTGATGGGGTGGACGCCCCCTCACGGCATCGCTGTGCCAAAGTGGTGTCGTTGATCATCACTTGAACGGAGGCGTCCATGTTGGAAGTTAACACAATCGGATTGGACCTGGCGAAGAACGTGTTCCAGGCGCACGGCGCAGATGGGTCGGGAGCTGTGCTGTTCCGGAAGAAGCTTCGCCGCGATCAGGTACTTCGCTTTCTTGTCGATCAGCCGGCCTGCACGGTTGCCATGGAAGCGTGCGCCGGCAGCCATTACTGGGCGCGGGAGATCGCGAAGCTCGGGCACGAAGTCCGGCTGATCGCTCCGGGATACGTCAAGCCATTTGTGAAGCGTCAGAAGAACGATGCGGCTGACGCCGAAGCAATCTGTGAAGCTGCGCAACGGCCGACCATGCGGTTCGTGGCGGTGAAGAGCGAAGAGCAGCAGGCTGCGGCAATGGTGTTCCGCGTCCGCGATCTTGTCGTTCGCCAGCGGACCCAGACGATCAATGCAATACGCGGCCATCTTGCGGAATTTGGACTTGTGGCTGCGCAAGGCCTCTTCCACGTGGCCAAGCTCATCGCGACGATTGAGGATAAGGGTTCCGCCATCCCCGAAGCCGCCCGCCCGATCCTGTCTCTACTCGTTGAGCAGTTGCGGGCGCTGGATACGAGAGTGGCCGAGCTCGACCGAGAGGTCGCTCGGCGCGCCAGAGAGGATGCGGAAGCCAGGCGCTTGATGACCATTCCCGGTATAGGACCGGTCACCGCGACGGCGCTTGCCGCGTTGGCCCCGTCCGCTCAGACCTTCAAGAGAGGCCGGGACTTCGCGGCATGGCTCGGACTAACGCCGCTGCAACGTTCTTCGGGCGGCAAGCAGAAGCTCGGCGAGACGTCTCGAATGGGCGAGCGAACCCTGCGACGGCTGCTGATCATTGGGGCCAGCGCCGCCGTGCGCTGGGCCATGCGGAAGGGATCGACCGGGGATCCGTGGCTTTCGCGGATGCTTGAGCGCAAGCCACCCATGCTGGTCATCGTCGCCTTGGCCAACAAGACGGCGCGCATCGTGTGGGCATTGATGGCCAGAGGCGGAACCTATCGAACGCCGGCCATAGCAGGATAGTCCGCTCTATACCGCTCCTCGAGCGGGCTGCCATGGTGTGAGAAGGTCGAACGGAGAGTATGGCGCAACGGTCAACGAGACGGGATCGGGAAAACCAGATCATGGATACGTGCCTTGAGCACGCGAGATTGAATTGGACCCGCTCCGCGAACTCCCATACGGGCCCGCGGCATGTAGAACGCCGCATCAGAGGCCGGACACATGTCAGCACCTGACCACGCTCCGCGCTCTTCGAAAAGATTCTTCTTGCACCAACGGGGGCGTCCACACATGTCCATGACGACGATGTCGCCCGGTTTGAGCACCGGCACGAGCTGCTGCTCGACATAGGCGCGGAAGCACGGGCCGTTGATCGGTCCGTCGAAGACGCAAGGCGCCGTCAGCCGGTCGTGGCGCAAAGCGCCGAGGAAGGTCAGCGTGCGCCAGTGGCCGTGCGGGGCAAAGCCGCGCAGGCGCTTGCCTCTCGGCCCCCAGCCCCGCAGCGGCGCCATGTTGGTCTTGATCCAGGTCTCGTCGATGAACACCAGCCGTGTCGGATCGAGACCGGACTGCCAAGAACGCCAGCGTTGCCGCCGGCGGGCAATATCGGCACGGGCCTGCTCAAGGGCGAACAGTGTTTTTTTTAAACCGAAGCCCCTCGCGGCGCAGGAAGCGCCACACCGTATCGTGCGACACCTTCACGCCGCGCGCCGCCAGCTCTTCCTTCAGCTTGTGCAGCGACAGATGCGGCGTCTGGCTGATCCGCTCGGCGATGAAGGCACGGTGCGGCTCCAACACGCGCTTGCGGTGCCCGCCCATCTTGCCCGGCGCCACAGACCCGCTCGCACGGTAGCGCTGAGACCACTTCACCGCCGACGAGACGGCAACGCCGAAACGAGCCGCCACCGACCGGCAGCTCTCGCCGGCCTCGACCGCCCTGACAACACGTTCACGCAAATCATTCGAAAGAGGTCGCGTCATCCGATGCTGGCCTCCACTCCAGCCAGCATCTTGAATCACAAAACGTCCGAAATCGGAATCCCCTCCGATTCAGATACAACCTGAACCGCTCTAAACCCGCTCCAGGGCCACCGCGATGCCCTGGCCGACGCCGATGCACATGGTGGCGAGCGCCAGCCTTGCATTTTTCTCGCGCAGTTCGAGGGCAGCGGTGCCGGTGATGCGGGCGCCGGACATGCCGAGCGGATGACCCAGCGCGATGGCGCCGCCATTGGCGTTGACATGGGGTGCGTCCTCGGGAATGCCGAGCTCACGCAGGACGGCGATGCCCTGGGAAGCGAAGGCTTCGTTGAGTTCGATGACATCGAAGTCGGAAGGCTTGAGGCCGAGCCGGGCGCAGAGCTTTTCGCTGGCTGGGGCCGGGCCCATGCCCATGATGCGGGGCTCGACGCCGGCCGTAGCGCCGCCGAGAATACGGGCGATGGGTGTGAGGCCGTACTTCCTCGCCGCTTCCTCGGATGCGACGATGAGGGCGGCGGCGCCGTCGTTTACGCCAGAGGCGTTGCCGGCGGTCACCGTGCCGTTCTCGCGAAAGGGAGTGGGCAGCTTGCCGAGCTTTTCGACGCTCGAGCCTGGGCGGGGATGCTCGTCCTTCCCGACCACGACCGGATCGCTCTTGCGCTGGGGTATGGTGACGGGAACGATCTCCCTGGCCAACCGGCCGTTTTCCTGGGCGGCGACGGCCTTTTCCTGGCTACGCACGGCGAAGGCGTCCTGATCGGCGCGGCTGATCTTGAACTGCTCGGCGACGTTCTCGCCCGTCTCCGGCATGGAATCGACACCGTACTGCATTTTCAGGACAGGATTCACGAAGCGCCAGCCTATGGTCGTGTCGTAGATCTCGGCATTCCGGGAAAAGGCGGTTTCGGCCTTGGGCATGACGAAGGGCGCGCGGCTCATGGATTCCACGCCACCGGCGATCATGATGTCGGCCTCGCCCGCCTTGATGGCGCGCGCCGCGATGGTGACCGCGTCCATGCCCGATCCGCAGAGGCGGTTCACGGTGGAGCCGGGCACCTGGACCGGCAGGCCGGCAAGCAGCACCGCCATGCGTGCGACGTTGCGGTTGTCCTCGCCCGCCTGATTGGCGCAGCCGTAAAACACATCATCGATGGCGGCCCAGTCGATGCCGGGATTGCGCTCGATCAGCGCCTTGATCGGCAGTGCCGCCAGATCGTCGGCGCGGACGGAGGAAAGCGCGCCGCCGAAGCGGCCGATGGGTGTGCGGATATAGTCACAGATAAAGGCTTCAGCCATCTTTCGATCCTTTCCTCGCACCAGGCGCTTCGGCGCCTTTGTGCGCCCTTTCGGTGCGAGCCTTCAAGTCCCTGAGCGTGGAAAGCTCGAGCGGTGTCGGCGGCGGCGTCTCTTCCAGCCGGTCGGCGAATTTGACCGTCCAGCCGCAGGTTTCCTGCACCTGTTCGCGGGTGACGCCGGGGTGGAGGGAGAGGACGGTAAATTCCTTCGTCTCCGGGTCCGGCTTCCATATGGCAAGATCGGTGATCAGCAGCGTCGGCCCCTTGGTGTCGATGCCGAGGCGCTGGCGGTGGTCGCCGCCATCGCCGTGGCCGAAGGAGGTATAGAAGTCGATCTTCTCCACCATGCCGCGCTTCGACTGCGCCATGGTGATGTAGACCTCGCCGGACGAAGTGGCGATCTCCGGCGCGCCGCCGCCGCCCGGCAGCCGCACCTTGGGCTTATCATAGTCACCGACGACCGTGGTATTGATGTTGCCGAAACGATCGAGCTGCGCCGCGCCGAGGAAGCCTATGGAGACCCGGCCGCCCTGCAGCCAGTAGCGAAACATCTCCGGCACGGAAACGGTGGTCAGCGCTGTCTCGCACAATTCGCCGTCGCCGATGGAAAGCGGCAGCACGTCCGGCGCGGTTCCGATGGTGCCCGACTCGTAGATCAGCGTGATGTCGGGCGCATGGGTGAGGCGGGCGACATTGCAGGCCGCCGAAGGTGCACCGATGCCGACAAAGCATACGTCCTCATTGGTCAGCGCGCGCGAGGCGGCGATGGTCATCATCTCGTTCGGGGTGAAATCCTGTCGGGTCATTGCGCCGTCCTCAGCTTTTCCACTCGGTTGGCGAAGTCCTGGGGCCGCGCGTTCAGGACATTTTCCTCCATCCAGACATGGAACCGCTCGCGGTCGGCGGAAACCTCGTCCCATTCCAGATAGGCCGCGTTGTCGCGGGCGTAATATCCATGGGCGTAGGAGGGATGGGCGCCGCCGGGCACGAGCGATATCGCATCGATGGTCCAGTGGGGCAGGATGCACAGGTTGGGATGGGCGTTGCTGAAATCGTCGACGATCTCCTCGACCGTCACGACCGTGCGTCTGGCGGCCAGGGCCGCTTCCTTCTGGATGCCGATGATCCCCTCGACCAGCACATTGCCCTTGCGGTCGGCCTTCTGGGCGTGAATGAAGGTGACGTCCGGCCTCATCGCGGGGACGGCAGCAAGCTGCTCGCTCGTGAAGGGGCAGGTGACGGACTTTATGTTCGGGTTGACGCGGGCGAGCTCGGCACCGCGATAGCCGCGGAAGATTGCGCAGGGAAGGCCCGCCGCGCCCGCCTCATAGGCGTTGGCCATCGCAGCATGGGAATGCTCCTCCACCTCGACCGCCTGCGGCCAGCCGTTCTCCACCGCATCCCGCATGCGCCGCAGGAGGCCGACGCCGGGATTGCCGGCGTAGGAGAAGACGAGCTTCTTCACCAGACCCATGCCGATCATCTGGTCGTAGACCACATCCGGCGTCATGCGGATGAGCGTCAGGTTGCCGATTTTCTGGCGGATCGCCTCGTGGGCGGCGGCGGTGGGGATGAGGTGGGTAAAGCCCTCGAAGGCGGCGGTGTCGCCCGGGCGAAGATTCTGCCGCACCGCCTCGTCCAGGGGCATCATGCGCGCCATCAACCTCTCCTTGTATGTTCGTATTGCGAACAAAAGTATTATATGCAATACTATTTACGCTGATCGAGGAAACGAGTCAACGGAGGGCGTCAATGGCAGGAAGTCGGCTGACCATGCAGGAAGATGTGGCCGTACAACGCGATCATGTGGGCTCGCTGGCGAAGGGGCTGGCGGTGGTGGAAATCCTATCCCGCGCCCCGGGCGGATTGCGGCTGACCGAAGTTGCCGAACTGGCAGGCCTTACCCGCGCCGGAGCGCGCCGGCTTCTGCTGACGCTGGTCGCGGAAGGGTATGCCGAGCAGCGGGAGCGTCGGTTCGTTCTTTCGGCCAAGCTCCTGTCGGTCGCGCGTTCCTATATCGGCGAAGCCTCGGTCTGGAGCTATGCGACGCCCATCCTGCGCGGGGTTTCGGAGGCGCTGGGCGAGTCCTGTTCGGCGGCGGTGCTGGATGGGGAGGACGTCGTCTATGTGGCGCGGGCGGCGGGGCGGCGCATCGTGTCGGTGCAGCTTGCCGTTGGAGCTCGGTTGCCCGCCTACTGCACCTCCATGGGGCGGGTGCTGCTGTCAGGACTGGATGCGGCCGAACTCGCCGGTTTTCTCGAAAAGGCGTCGATCGGCACCAACACGCCCAACACCGTTACGGACCGGCAGGCGCTGGCCGGGCTTGTGGCCGAGGCCGGGCGGGCAGGCTACGCCATCGTCGACCAGGAACTGGAGATCGGCCTGCGCTCGATCGCCGTGCCGGTGCGCGACCGGGCGGGGCGGATTTGCGCGGCCGTCAATGTTTCCACCCAGGCGGCGCGTTTTTCCTGTGACGAGATGCACGGCACCATACTTCCGCTGTTGAAACAGGCTGCCGCCCTGATCGAGGATTTCCTGGCGCTCCAGTAGCCTGGCGATGGCCAGTGCTTTCGTGTTGCTACGCCGCGCTCTGGTTAGACGCGGAGCGCTTGCCGATCATGCCGCGCATCTTGCGCGACAGACGCGCTTGCAGCCGTGCGTGCATGGCTCGCTCCCATTCGTCGGCCAGCGGATCGCTGTCGGCGACACGCGGGAGGGCGAGCAGCGATTCGATGACGGAAATCGAGTCGTCGTTTGCCAACAACGCTTCGATCTGCGCTTCAACGTTCTTGTCTGATGACATGGTACGCCTCATTCGATTCACTGCGCGATAGATGGCGCCCAAACCTGACGGGAGAAAGGCCGTTGCATGAATATTTGGCGACACTCTTATGAAAAAATAAGCCCGCATCCGGTGGGATGCGGGCTTGCTGTTCAGTCGGCTAGAGCCTTTCAGGTTTTGACGGAAGCATATCCTGCATTGAGGAAGTAGTTGCTGCATTCGCTGGGCTGGATTGAGGAGACGAGGCCGCCGATGTGCCGCCATGTCTCCTCGATGGTTCGCTTTTGGGCCGTGCGCATCCAGTGCTTGATCTTGGCGAAGGCCTGCTCGATCGGATTGAGGTCGGGCGAGTATGGGGGCAGATACCAGAGCCTTGCGCCGGCGGCTTTGATCATCTGCCGGACGGCGGCCGACTTGTGCGAGCCGAGATTGATGGGGTGGACGCCCCCTCACGGCATCGCTGTGCCAAAGTGGTGTCGTTGATCATCACTTGAACGGAGGCGTCCATGTTGGAAGTTAACACAATCGGATTGGACCTGGCGAAGAACGTGTTCCAGGCGCACGGCGCAGATGGGTCGGGAGCTGTGCTGTTCCGGAAGAAGCTTCGCCGCGATCAGGTACTTCGCTTTCTTGTCGATCAGCCGGCCTGCACGGTTGCCATGGAAGCGTGCGCCGGCAGCCATTACTGGGCGCGGGAGATCGCGAAGCTCGGGCACGAAGTCCGGCTGATCGCTCCGGGATACGTCAAGCCATTTGTGAAGCGTCAGAAGAACGATGCGGCTGACGCCGAAGCAATCTGTGAAGCTGCGCAACGGCCGACCATGCGGTTCGTGGCGGTGAAGAGCGAAGAGCAGCAGGCTGCGGCAATGGTGTTCCGCGTCCGCGATCTTGTCGTTCGCCAGCGGACCCAGACGATCAATGCAATACGCGGCCATCTTGCGGAATTTGGACTTGTGGCTGCGCAAGGCCTCTTCCACGTGGCCAAGCTCATCGCGACGATTGAGGATAAGGGTTCCGCCATCCCCGAAGCCGCCCGCCCGATCCTGTCTCTACTCGTTGAGCAGTTGCGGGCGCTGGATACGAGAGTGGCCGAGCTCGACCGAGAGGTCGCTCGGCGCGCCAGAGAGGATGCGGAAGCCAGGCGCTTGATGACCATTCCCGGTATAGGACCGGTCACCGCGACGGCGCTTGCCGCGTTGGCCCCGTCCGCTCAGACCTTCAAGAGAGGCCGGGACTTCGCGGCATGGCTCGGACTAACGCCGCTGCAACGTTCTTCGGGCGGCAAGCAGAAGCTCGGCGAGACGTCTCGAATGGGCGAGCGAACCCTGCGACGGCTGCTGATCATTGGGGCCAGCGCCGCCGTGCGCTGGGCCATGCGGAAGGGATCGACCGGGGATCCGTGGCTTTCGCGGATGCTTGAGCGCAAGCCACCCATGCTGGTCATCGTCGCCTTGGCCAACAAGACGGCGCGCATCGTGTGGGCATTGATGGCCAGAGGCGGAACCTATCGAACGCCGGCCATAGCAGGATAGTCCGCTCTATACCGCTCCTCGAGCGGGCTGCCATGGTGTGAGAAGGTCGAACGGAGAGTATGGCGCAACGGTCAACGAGACGGGATCGGGAAAACCAGATCATGGATACGTGCCTTGAGCACGCGAGATTGAATTGGACCCGCTCCGCGAACTCCCATACGGGCCCGCGGCATGTAGAACGCCGCATCAGAGGCCGGACACATGTCAGCACCTGACCACGCTCCGCGCTCTTCGAAAAGATTCTTCTTGCACCAACGGGGGCGTCCACACATGTCCATGACGACGATGTCGCCCGGTTTGAGCACCGGCACGAGCTGCTGCTCGACATAGGCGCGGAAGCACGGGCCGTTGATCGGTCCGTCGAAGACGCAAGGCGCCGTCAGCCGGTCGTGGCGCAAAGCGCCGAGGAAGGTCAGCGTGCGCCAGTGGCCGTGCGGGGCAAAGCCGCGCAGGCGCTTGCCTCTCGGCCCCCAGCCCCGCAGCGGCGCCATGTTGGTCTTGATCCAGGTCTCGTCGATGAACACCAGCCGTGTCGGATCGAGACCGGACTGCCAAGAACGCCAGCGTTGCCGCCGGCGGGCAATATCGGCACGGGCCTGCTCAAGGGCGAACAGTGTTTTTTTTAAACCGAAGCCCCTCGCGGCGCAGGAAGCGCCACACCGTATCGTGCGACACCTTCACGCCGCGCGCCGCCAGCTCTTCCTTCAGCTTGTGCAGCGACAGATGCGGCGTCTGGCTGATCCGCTCGGCGATGAAGGCACGGTGCGGCTCCAACACGCGCTTGCGGTGCCCGCCCATCTTGCCCGGCGCCACAGACCCGCTCGCACGGTAGCGCTGAGACCACTTCACCGCCGACGAGACGGCAACGCCGAAACGAGCCGCCACCGACCGGCAGCTCTCGCCGGCCTCGACCGCCCTGACAACACGTTCACGCAAATCATTCGAAAGAGGTCGCGTCATCCGATGCTGGCCTCCACTCCAGCCAGCATCTTGAATCACAAAACGTCCGAAATCGGAATCCCCTCCGATTCAGATACAACCTGAACCGCTCTAAGATGTGGAGCGGACGGCAAGTCTCTGACGTTGCTCCGGCTTTTCCGGAAGTTTCTAGACGTAGCGGTTGACGATGTTCTCCAGGCGCTCCTGACGGCCGGAAACCGGCTGCGGCTCGATGCCTTCCTTCGCAACGCGGTCGGCGATCTGCTCCAACGTGCGCTCGCCCTTGAGCATGGCCTGCGCCTCGGCATCCCGCCAGCCGGCATAGCGCTCCTCCAGCGGTCCGCTTAGGGCCTTGTCCTCGACCATGCGGGCGGCGGCCTTGAGGCCGCGCGCGCATACGTCCATCCCGCCCACATGGGCCGCGATGAGGTCTTCGGGGTCGAGCGACTGGCGGCGCAGCTTCGCGTCGAAATTGGTGCCGCCCGTGGTAAACCCGCCCTGCTGCAGGACGTGGTAATAAGCCAGCGCCACCTCAGGCGTGTTGTTGGGAAACTGATCGGTATCCCATCCGGATTGATAATCGTTGCGGTTGACGTCGATGGAGCCGAGGATGCCGAGCGCGCCGGCCAGCGCCAGCTCGTGCTCGAAGGAGTGGCCGGCGAGGATTGCGTGGCCCTGCTCGATGTTCACCTTGACCTCGTTCTCAAGCCCGTAGCGCTTGAGGAAGCCGTAGACGGTGGCGACGTCGAAATCGTACTGGTGCTTGGTCGGCTCCTGTGGCTTGGGCTCGACCAGAATGGTGCCTTCGAAGCCGATCTTGTGCTTGTAATCGACGACCATCGTCAGGAACCGGCCGAGCTGGTCCAGCTCGCGTCCCATATCGGTGTTGAGAAGCGTCTCGTAGCCTTCGCGCCCGCCCCACAGCACGTAGTTCTGGCCACCCAGCCTTTTCGTCACGTCCATGCAGGCTTTGACGGTGGCCGCGGCGTAGGCGAAGACTTCAGGATTGGGATTGGTGGCCGCGCCCGCCATATAGCGGCGGTTCGAGAACAGGTTCGCGGTGCCCCAAAGCAGCTTGGGGCCGCCATTTTCCATCTTGCCGGCAAAATAGTCGGCAATTTCGTCCAGCCGGGCGACGCTCTCCTTGTAGGTCTCGCCTTCCGGGCGCACGTCGTGATCGTGGAAGGTGTAGAAGGGCGCGCCGAGAATGTCGAACATCTCAAAGGCAACGTCGGCCTTGAGCCTGGCCAGTTCCATCGTTTCACCGAACCAGGGGCGCTCGAAGGTCTGGCCGCCGAAGGGGTCGTTGCCCGGCCAAACGAAATTGTGCCAGTAGCACACGGCAAAGCGCAGGTGATCTTCCATGCGCCGGCCCAGCACTTTTTCGTCGGGATTGTAATGCCGGAAGGCCAGCGGGTTGTCGCTGTCCGGTCCCTCATAGGCGATTTTGGCGATGTCGTCGAAGAAACCCGTGCTCATGTCGTTGCTCCTCGTAGTGCGGGATAGAGTCTGGTGTAGCGTTGGTAGGCTGCTTCGAAAGCCGGCCCGAGTTCGGCATCGGGCTCGATGGTGGCGGCAATGGCCGGCGGCGTGCAGACCGACAGGGGATCAGCCTTCTCCGCCGCTATCAGGCCGAGGCGGGCGGCGCCGAACGCGGCGCCGAAATCGCCCTCGGCGGGGATGTCGATGGGCAAGTTCAGCGCGGTCGCGATCGCCTTCAGCCAATAGGTCGAGCGCGAGCCGCCGCCGATGGCGGTAGCGCGGGCAAGCTCGGTGCCGGCGGATTTCAGCGCTTCGAGATTGTCGCGGAAGGCAAAGGCGACGCCTTCCATCACCGCCTGGGTCAATGCGGGCCGATCGCTCCGATGGGACAAGCCGGCAAAGCCGCCGCGAATGGCGGCGTCATTGTGCGGCGTTCTCTCGCCGGACAGATAGGGAAGGAAGGTGGCGCTGCCCGGCGTGCGCAGCGTGTCGCCCAGTTCCGCGGTCAGTTCGGCAGGCTTGCGGCCGCAGATGCCGGCAAGCCAGTTGAGCGAGTCCGTGGCCGACAGGATGACGCCCATCTGATGCCATGTGGTGGGCAGGGCGTGGCAGAATGTATGCACTGCGCTTGCCGGGTTGGGCAGGTAGCTTTCATTGGCCGCGAACAACACGCCCGAGGTGCCCAGCGAGACGAATGCCGAGCCCGGCGCGACCGTGCCCGCGCCGCAGGCGGAGGCGGCGTTGTCGCCCGCGCCGCCGGCCACGACGACGCTATCGGCCATGCCCCAGCGGCTGGCGATTTCCCGCCGCAGCCGCCCCGAAACCTCGGTGCCTTCCACCAGATCCGGCATATGGCTCTCATCGAGATCGGTCGCGGCCAGGAGTTCGGGAGACCAGCGGCGGGAGGCGACGTCGAGCCAGGCGGTGCCGGCGGCATCGGACATCTCGGAAACGTGCTCTCCGGTCAGCCAGAGCCGCAGATAATCCTTGGGCAGCAGCACCTTGGCCGTGGCCGCGAAATGCTCCGGTTCATTGGCCTTCACCCAGACGAGCTTCGGCGCGGTGAAGCCTGGAAAGACGATGTTGCCGGTCAAATCGCGGAAGATGGGATCGGCGTCGAGGGCGGCGGCCTCGGCATGACTGCGCGTGTCGTTCCAAAGGATCGAGGGGCGCAGGGGCTTGTCCGCCGCGTCCAGCAGGGTTGCGCCGTGCATCTGGCCGGAAAGGCCGATGCCGCGTACCGCCGCCAGTTCCTCCGGATGCGAGCGTTTCAACTGGTCCATGGCGGCTTGCGTCGCCGCGATCCAGTCCGCCGGGTCCTGTTCGGACCAGCCGGCATGGGGCCGCATCACCTCCAGCGGGGCATTGGCCGAAGCTATGATTTCCTGATTGCCGCCGATCAGCAGCGCCTTGACCCCGGAAGTGCCGAGGTCGAGCCCGAGATACATTTCATTCCTCCCGCGCCGTCAAAGACCAGACCGGTCTTGAACTTCGCACCATGATTTTTTTCGAGTCTCGAATAAACAAGCACATGAAGCGGGTGCCAGGCAATCCGGCAGCGGCCCAACCGAGGCGAAAAGTGATGTGGCATGGCACAATGGATACATTGCCGGGTGCCTTTTCTTTTGCAGCCGCCCCTCTTATCGTGCCGGCTGATCGAGAGGAGACCATGATGAGCCAGACGCAGGACGTTGCAATACTTGTACCGGGAAAGCTTCACCCGCACGCTGTGGAGCGCATCGAGAGCCGCTTCCGGCTGGTGCGGATCGAGCGCGCCGATCCCGCGCTTCTGACGGATGCGATGAAGGCAAAGGTCAGGGGCATCGCCTCGTCGACGGTGATCGACGCCGGTTTCATCGACGCGCTTCCCAAGCTCGAGATCATCGCCAATTTCGGGGTTGGCTACGACGCCGTGGACGCTGCGCATGCGGGCAAGAAGGACGTCATGGTGACCAATACGCCGGATGTCCTGACCGAGGAGGTGGCGGATACCGCGCTCGGGCTGCTCCTCAATGCGGTACGCGAGCTGGCGCGCGCGGAGAACTATCTGCGGGCCGGGAAATGGCGTTCGGAAGGGCCATATCCGCTCACCAAAGGCAGCCTGCGCGGGCGCAGCGTCGGCATTTTCGGCATGGGGCGCATCGGGCGGGCCATCGCCCGGCGCATCGAAGCCTTCGGCCTACCCGTCAGCTATCACAACCGCCGACCCGTCGACGATGTGAATTATGCCTATTATCCGACACTCATCTCGCTGGCAGAGGCCGTCGATACGCTGATCTCGGTCGCGCCGGGCGGCGGGGCGACGGAGAAGGCGGTGAACGCGCAGGTCCTGAAGGCGCTCGGGCCGAACGGCGTCTTCGTCAATATCGGGCGCGGCAGCACCGTCGACGAGGACGCGCTGGCCGAGGCGCTGGCCAATGGCGGGATACTGGCCGCCGGTCTCGATGTCTTCGCCGACGAGCCGAATGTGCCGCAGGCTTTGCTCGACTGCGAGAATGCGACCCTCCTGCCGCATGTGGGCTCCGCCTCGGTCGTCACCCGTCAGGCAATGGCCGATCTCGTCGTCGACAACCTCATCGCCTGGTTCGAGGAAGGCAAGCCGGTCACGCCGGTTCGGGAGACTGAGCACGTGCAGGCCCGGCGCTGAAGCGACGCAAGGTTCGGTTAACATTGGGCGGCAATAATGGCGCACTTATAGAGCGCCCTGCGTCCATTCGGACGCTAGGCAAGGACGCTCTGACATTTAGGATCTACGCCGGACTTTCCGAAAAATCGATTCGGATTATGCGCCGATGCCGTAGAAGGTGCGGAGTTCGCTTGTGAAGACGATGACCTCCCTGTTGCTGGTTGGCGCTCTTGCCGGCGCGTCCTTTGCGATCTGGCCCGAGGATCGTGTGTCGGAGGCCGGGAAGGCCGTGGCTGAAAAGGGGCGGCTTTCGCGCTACCGGCTCATCGTTTCTGGCCGGGACGAAAGCTGCCTGGTCGAAAAGGGCGTGGAAACCGGTCTGAATGCGGCCGAACTGAAGGCCGAGGAAGGCTGCTACCGGCTGCTTCCGCGCCTGGCCGATGCGCGGATATGGAAGAGGGACGACGAAGGCGACGTGGTTTTCGCCGCGGCGGACGGAAGGGAGATCGCCCGGTTTTTCGCTGCTGACGGCGTGGCCTTCGAATCGGTCAAGCCCGCCTCGCCGCTGATGTTGCTTACGGCCGAATAGGCTACTCGGCCGCCGCTGCGGGTCTGCGCGCGCTTGCGTGGGCCCGGACGGCTTCGCCGAAGGCTTCGAATATCCTGCGGGACGCGGTGTCGGTGGCTGCCCAGTATTCGGGATGCCACTGTACGCCGACCGCGAAGGCCTTGGCGCCTATGGCGGAGACCGCTTCTATGGCGCCATCCGGGGCCACCGCTTCGATGGCAAGGTTCGGCCCCAGACGGTCTATGCCCTGGCGGTGAACCGAGTTCACGTTGATCTCGACGGGGCCGAAGACATCCGCCAAACACGACCCCTCCCTGATATGAACCGGATGCCGGATGGCGAAGCGATCGTCCTGACGGTCGCTTTCGGGCGCCCGGTGGTCCATCGCCCCCTCGCGCTCCTGGATTTCGCCGGCGAGCGTGCCGCCAAGCGCCACGTTCATCTCCTGAATGCCGCGGCAGATCGCGAGCAGCGGGACGCCACGTTCGATCGCCCTGCGGATCAGGGGCAGCGTCGTCGCATCGCGACGCTCGTCGTAGGGACCGTTCCTTTCGTCCGCTTCCATGCCGTAATGGCGCGGGCTCACATTGGACTTCGAGCCGGTGAGCATCACTCCGTCCACGGATGAAAGGAGGCTCTCGAGATCTAGACGCTCACCAAAGGAAGGGACCAGCACGGGCAGGACGCCCGCGACCGACAGGGCCGCCTCCAGATACTGGTCCGGGGCGGCATGCCACGTGTATTTCTCGAATTCCTTGACGTCGGTGGAGACGGCGACGAGCGGCTGGAGCATCCTGTTCGGCCTCGTTCTGGCGCTTCGGTGATCTCGGTCACATCTAATTGCCGCGCGGCGGCTTTCCAACTGCTTTCGCTGCGGTTGCGGCATTCGCGTGCAGATTTTACCAAACCGCAAGATGGAGGCGTCCGCTCAACTGGACTTGGCGCAAGACGCGTGTATTGATACGGCCCGGCTCCGGGGGAGGATGGCGCGTGATGCCACAGCGCCCCGTGTCCGTCTGTAAAAATCGATCCTCATTTCCGGGAGGTATTCCATGGATCGCCGTTCATTTATCAAGAAGGCAGGCTTGGCTGGCGCGGGCGCCGGTGCGGCCGCGCTTGCAACGCCAGCCATTGCGCAGGGCAACCAGACCTGGCGCATGGTCACCACGTGGCCGAAGAACTTTCCAGGGCTGGGCGTGGGCGCGCAACGCCTTGCTGACCGCATCACCGCCGCTTCCGGCGGCCGCCTGACAATCCAGGTCTATGCCGCGGGCGAACTGGTGCCGCCGCTGCAGTCGCTGGATGCCGTCATCGACGGATCCGCCGAAATGAGCCACGGCGCCGCCTATTACTGGCAGAACAAGAGCATCGCCCTGTCGTTCTTCACGGGCGTTCCCTACGGCATGACCTCCCGCGAGATGGCCGCATGGGTACGCTACATGGGCGGCCAGGAACTCTGGGACGAGATTTACGACCAGTTCGGCGTCCAGGGCTTCCTGTCGGGAGACACGGGCACGCAGGCAGGCGGTTGGTTCCGCAACGAGCTGACCGGCCTCTCCGATGTCCAGGGCATCCGCTTCCGTACTCCCGGGCTCGGCGGCCGTGTGTGGGAGAAGCTTGGCGCGACCGTCACCAACATGGCGGCGGGCGAAATCTTTCAGGCGCTGCAGTCGGGCACGCTCGACGCGGCGGAATTCGTCGGCCCCTACAACGACCTCGCACTCGGTTTCTACCAAGTTTGCAAGAACTACTATTTCCCGAGCTTTATCGAGCCCGGCCTTGCCACCGAACTCGTCGTCGACAAGGCGAAATACCAGGAGCTGCCTACGGACCTTCAGGCAATCATCAGGGATTGCTCGCAGGCCGAATATGACCAGGTCGCTTCCGACTTCTACGCCAACGATCCCCGTGCCCTGAAGACCCTGGTCGATGAGCACGGCGTGATCGTGCGCACCTTCCCGGACGACATCCTGCAGGCCGGCGCCGATGCTGCCGTGGAAATCCTGACGGAGCTGCGTGATTCCGACGATGCGCTGACGAAGAAGACCACCGAAAGCTTCCTTGATGCGCTCAGCGTGCTGCGTACCCGCAGCGAGAGCACCGACGGCGCCTACATGCAGGCGCGCGAGAAGTTCTTCAAGATCTGAACGAAAGTCTCACCGAACTGAAAAAGCCCGGGTCTGTCCCGGGCTTTTTTGTGGGCTGTGCATCCAGCCGTTCGGTTTCAGGATCGCCGCGATAGCGGTCAATTGTAGATCGCCCTCGGCAGCCAGGTGGCGATCTGCGGGAAAGCGAACATGATCGCGATGGCAATGAGCTGAAGAACCACGAAGGGGATGACACCCCTGTAGATCATGGCCGTCGACACCGAACTGGGTGCGACACCCCGAAGGTAAAACAGTGCGAAGCCGAAGGGCGGCGTCAGGAAGCTTGTTTGCAGGTTCACGCCCACGAGCACGCCCAGCCAGACCGGATCGACATCCAGGGCAAGCAGGATCGGCGCGGTAATCGGGATCACGATGAAGATGATTTCGAAAGTGTCGAGGATGAAGCCCAGCAGGAACATTATCAGCATCACCACCGCCACGGCCATCAGCGTACCGCCGGGCAGGTTGGTAAGGAACTCATGCACCAGACTGTCACCGCCCATCAGACGGAAAACGATGGAAAACACCGAGGCGCCGAACAGGATGATGAACACCATGCAGGTGATCGAGGCGGTGGAGATGGCAGCCTCGCGCAGCACGCGGAACGAGAGCCGCCAGCGCAGGGCTGCCAGTACCATGGCGCCGACGGCGCCCACCGAGGCAGCCTCGGTGGGGGTCGCTATGCCACCGAGGATGGAGCCGAGCACGGTCATGATCAAAAGCAGCGGCGGCACCAGCGCTACTGCGATCTCGCCCAGCAGCTCCTTCTTTTCATCTGGGGGCACGGGCGTGGCGGGGCACGATTCGGGATCGAAGATGGCCTTGGCGACGGACCAGGCAAGGTATAGCCCGACCAGCAGGATGCCCGGAAGCAGCGCGCCGGCAAAGAGGTCGCCGACGGAGACCGGCGTGGGCGCAAAGTTACCCTTGGCCATCTGCACCTGCGAATTGATGCCGGACAACATGTCGCCCATGAAGATCAGCACGGTCGAGGGCGGGATGATCTGGCCCAGCGTGCCGGAGGCGCATATCACGCCGCTCGCCAGGCGCGGGTCGTAGTTGGCGCGGAGCATCGCCGGCAGCGAGATCAGGCCCATCGTCACGACGGTTGCCCCGACCACGCCGGTGGAGGCAGCCAGCAGCGCCCCCACCACGATGACCGACATGCCAAGCCCGCCACGCAGATTGCCGAACAGCTTGCCCATGGTGAGCAGCAGTTGCTCGGCGATCTTGGAGCGTTCGAGAATGACGCCCATGAAGATGAACAGCGGGACAGCGACCAGAACCTCGTTGGTCATGAAGCCGATATAGCGATTGGCCAGGCTGCCGAAGTTCGAGGGATCGAAGACCCCGAACCACATGCCCACGAAGCCGAACATCAGCGAGACGCCGGCAAGGGTGAAAGCCACCGGGAACCCGAGCAGCAGGAAGCCGATGATGCCAAAGAACATGAGCCCCGAAAGGAGCTCGCCAACAAAGACCGGATCCATCAGACGCTGACCTCCGCCGGGGCCGTATCCTGTCGCTCGTAGCGGAGCTTTTCCGGCAGCAATTCTTCTTTTCCGTTGAGGACGAGGATCGACCTCAGCACCATGGCGATTCCCTGGAGCGCGATAAGGCCCGCGAAAGCCAGTATGAATGTCTTCAGAATGAACAGGCCCGGCATCCCGCCGACATTGGCCGAAGCTTCCTGAATGCGCCAGGAGCGGGCGACGAACGGCCAGCCATAGGCGAAAACGACCCAGCAGAAGGGCAGCAGGAAGAATATGACGCCTATGATGTCGATCACGGCCTTACGCCGGATGCTCGCAGGACGATAGAATATGTCGACGCGCACATGATCGTTTCGCAGCAGCGCAAACCCGGCCACGGCGGTGAACATGGCGCCATTCAGCCAGATATAGAGATCCTGCATCCACACATAGCTTGTGGCGAATACGTAGCGCTGGACGACGACGGTAAAGCAGACCAGCACGATCGCCAGGGACAGCCAGGAAAATATGTTGCCAACCAAGGCGTTCAGTCCGCTGATGACGCGGACGATCAAAGCAATCGCGCGCAACGGCCTATACCTTCCCTGTGCGGCAGATCGGTCTGCGCGGCATGTAAGACTTCATCGGTTTCCCCTCGGCACCGCCTGTCGGGAGCTTTCTCTTGTTTTGCATGCTGCCCCCCGGCGAGCGGGCGGTGTTTAGCAGCTTTACGGGAAGGGAAAAAGTGAGCGGGACAAAAAATCGCGGCATTTGCACGATTTGCTCTTTCGGGCGGGAGCGCCACCTAAGACAAATCGCGTTTTTAGGCCGGAACAGAATCATTCGCGTTCCGCCCATGCCGCAAAACAAAATGTCGTGGCAGCCCCGAGGAAGCGGGCAGTCTTGCGGATTTTTCCAAACGGGCGATTTCGTTTGACCGGCCGTCAAGGCGGTAGAAAAATATCGGAATGGTTAGAGCCATGGCCTACCATTTCCGTCAAGGAGGAAGCGGTCTATGACGCTGCATGACATATCGCTGACGGACAAGTACGATCTTGCGAAGGAGCGCATCTTCGTCTCGGGTTCGCAGGCGGTCGTTCGCATGCTCATGATGCAGCGCGAGCGTGACCGGCAGGCGGGCTTGAACACGGCGGGATTCGTATCGGGCTACCGCGGCTCGCCTCTCGGCGGCTTCGATCTGCAGCTCTGGAAGGCACGCAAGGAGCTTGCCGCCTCGAATGTCATCTTTCAGCCTGGGCTCAACGAGGAACTGGCGGCGACGGCCTGCTGGGGGTCGCAGCAGACGGAACTGCTGGGCGAGGGGCGGTATGACGGCGTCTTTGCGCTTTGGTATGCCAAGGGTCCGGGCGTGGATCGGACGGGCGACGTGTTTCGTCACGCGAACCTGGCGGGCTCCTCAAAGCACGGCGGCGTGCTGGCCCTGATGGGCGATGACCATACGGCGGAATCCTCCACCGTCGCCCATGCCAGCGAGTTCGCCTTCGTCGACGCCATGGTGCCGATCCTCAATCCGGCCGGTGTGCAGGAACTGATCGATTACGGGCTCTACGGCTACGCGCTGTCGCGCTTTGCCGGCACCTGGGCGGCGATCAAATGCGTGAAGGACAACATCGAATCCACGGCCTCCGTGGACGTCGCGCATGACCGGCTCGACATCGTGCTGCCGGAGATCGACCTGCCGCCCGGCGGCCTGCACATCCGCCACGAGGTGAACCAACTCGGGCAGGAGGCGCGGCTGCACGACTACAAGCGGGCGGCGGCGGCGGCCTTCGTGCAGGCGAACGGACTCAACCGGATCGTCTTTTCCGGCGGCAGGAACCCGAAGCTGGGCATCGTGACGCTCGGGACGAGCTATCTCGACGTCCGGCAGGCGCTGGACGATCTGGGCATCGACGAGGAGCGGGCGAGCCAGATCGGCCTGCGGCTGTTCAAGGTGGCTTGCCCCTGGCCTTTCGACTACCAGCACATGGCCGAGTTCGTGCGCGGGCTCGACATGGTTATCGTGGTCGAGGAGAAGCGCTCGCTGGTCGAGGTGCAACTGCGCGAAAACCTCTATGCGACGGCCAATCATCCGCTCATCATCGGCAAGACGGACGAGCGCGGTGAGCGCCTGTTCTCGCCCACGGGCGGCCTTGATCCCAACGACATCGCCATCACCATCGGCGAGCGCATCCTGAAGGTCATCGGCCCATCGGAGGAGATATCCGCGCGGGTCGCCCGGCTGCGCCAGTTCCAGGCAATGCTGGCCGATACAAAGGACGTGGCCACCCGCACGCCCTATTTCTGCTCCGGCTGCCCGCACAACAGCTCCACGCGCGTACCGGAAGGTTCGATTGCCGGCGGAGGCATCGGCTGCCACTTCATGGCGCTGTGGATGGACCGCGACACGGTCGGCTTTACCGCGATGGGCGGCGAAGGGGCGCAATTCATCGGCCAGGCGCCGTTCTCCAAGAGACAGCATTATTTCCAGAATCTGGGCGACGGGACCTACAATCATTCCGCCTCCCTGGCGCTGCGCTTCGCGATCGCCTCCGGGATCAACATCACCTACAAGATCCTCTATAACGATGCGGTCGCCATGACGGGCGGGCAGCCTCATGAGGGTGGCCTGACCGTAGGGATGATCGCCGAGCAGGTGCGCGCGGAGGGTGTCTCGCGCATCGCGGTCGTCTCCGACGAGCCGGAGAAATACGAGCGAACGATCCGCTTTCCCGCGGGAACGACGATCCATCACAGGGACGATCTGGATGACGTCCAGCGCGGCTTGCGCGAGACGAAGGGCGTTACCGTACTGATCTACGACCAGACATGCGCTGCTGAAAAGCGCCGCCGGCGCAAGCGCGGGACGTTTCCCGATCCCGACAAGCGGGTCATCATCAACGAGCTGGTTTGCGAGGGCTGCGGCGATTGCGGCGTCAAGTCCAACTGCGTCTCCGTGCAGCCGGTGGAGACCGAGTTCGGCCGCAAGCGGCGCATCGACCAGTCGAGCTGCAACAAGGACTTCTCCTGCGTCAACGGGTTCTGCCCGTCTTTCGTGACGGTGCACGGGGCGAAGCTCAAGAAGCTTGAAGGCGCAGCGGGTGGCGACGATCCCCTTGACGGCGTGCCGGAGCCGGCGCTCTTTCCTCTGGGCGAACATGGCTGGGCCGGCGTCATCGACGGCATAGGCGGCACCGGCGTCGTCACGATCGGAGCTATACTGGGCATGGCGGCCCATCTTGAAGGCAAAGGTTCCGGCGTCATCGACATGGCCGGGCTTGCGCAAAAGGGCGGCGCCGTATTCTCGCATCTGCGCATCGCCCGGACGCCGGAGCAGGTGTACTCGATCCATGTCTCCGCCGGAAAGGCCGATCTGGTGCTGGGCTGCGATCTCGTCGTTTCCGGCGCCAAGAAGGTACTTTCGACGGTGCGGCAGGATCACACGATCGTTGTGACCAATACCGCCGAGGTGATGCCCGGCGACTTCGCGCGGTCGGCAGATTTTTCATTGCCGGTCGAACGGCTCAAGAAGGCGGTGGCGCAGGCGGCCGGCGAAGGCAAGTCGCACTTCTTTGACGCAACGCGGGCGGCGACCGTGCTGTTCGGCAATTCAATCGGCGCCAACATGTTCATGCTGGGCATGGCCTACCAGTTCGGCGGCCTGCCCGTGTCGGCGGAAGCGATCGAAAGGGCCATCGAACTGAATGGTCAGGCCGTGTCGATGAACATCAGCGCGTTCCACTGGGGCCGCAGGGCGGCGCACGATCCGGACCATGTGCGCGACGTGGTGACGCGCGCGGCGCCTTCCCATGTGTCGGGCCTTTCAAAGACGCTGGATGAGATTGTCGATCGCCGAGCGTCTTTCCTGGCGGATTATCAGAACAAGGCTTATGCCGAGCGCTATCGCCAACGCATCGAGAGATTGCGCCGGGCGGAAGAGGCCGCGGCGCGCGGTTCAACGGCAGTGACGGAAGCCGCAGCCCGGAACCTGTTCAAGCTGATGGCGATCAAGGACGAGTATGAGGTGGCCCGGCTTTACACGGACGGCTCCTTCAAGCGGCAGCTTGAAGCGGAATTCGAAAGCTTCGAAAGGCTGGAGTTCCACATGGCGCCGCCTGCCTTTGCCCGCAGGGACAGCGCCGGGCATCTGCGGAAGACCAGTTATGGCCCGTGGATGATGAACGCATTTTCGCTGCTTGCTCGCGCGCGGCGGTTGCGCGGGACGGCGCTGGACGTCTTCGGCTATACCGCCGAGCGCCGCATGGAGCGGCAGATACTGAGCCGGTATGAAGCCGACCTCGACCTGATCGAGAAGTCGCTGCGCGCCGACAGGATCGAAGCCGCCGCGGCGCTCGCCAGCGTTCCGGCGATCATCCGGGGATATGGGCACGTCAAGCAAGCCAATGCCGAAAAGGCGGAGCAGGAAAGGGCGCGTCTGGTCGACCGGCTGGAGCATGACGGGCCCGACCCATTGCTGAAGGCTGCGGAATAGTGTATTTTTGCAACGCACAAATGATCGAATCATAAGCGATATCAGCTATAAAGCTTTCTTAATTCGCCTGTGCGATAGCTGAGCCCGCGTAATGGGTGCGGGTAGTGAAAAACGGCAAGGCACACATTTCTGAAGACGTTTACGTCGGGTACATCCGGTCGCTGTTCCAGGACGTGGGCGTGCTGCCGATTGGTGCGCTTTGCTTTGCGTCCATCGCCGTTCTGCTCTATCTCAAGACGGGAGACATCGCGCACCTCGTCATGGCTCCGCTCATGCTTGGTGCCGGTTTCGGGCGCTATTGGCTGATCACACGCGTGGACCACGCACTGATCTCCGACTACGCGTCGGCGCTCCGCTGGGAACAGCGCTATATCCTCTGGGGCTCGATCCACGGTTTGATCGTCGGCACGTTCGGCTTCAGTGCCATCTTCTTTGGTAGTGACCCATTCAGCGAGCTCGCTGCTGTCTCTGCTGTCTTATGCGGCGCCATCACCATTGCCGGCCGCAATTACGGCTCGACCAAGATGGTCTCGATCCTGACATTGACCATTGTTTTCCCGATGGCGCTCGGGCTGATGCTCAAGGGCGACATCTACCATTTCATACTAGGCCTGTTCATCGCGCCCTTCATGGTCGTGGTCATGAAGATGGCGCATCTGGTGCGCACCGTGCTGTTTCACGCGATCAGCGAGGAAAAGCGGTCATCCCGCCTGGCGCAGCGCTTCAACAGGGCCCTCAACACCATGTCCCACGGACTGGTGATGTTCAGCCCGGAAGGGCGGGTGGTCGTCGCCAATGCGCAGGCGGTCGATACGCTGCAATTCCGTTCTCCCACACAAATGATGGGCCGGTCGCTCAAGGCGCTGCTCACGAGGGGCGTGGCCGCCGGGCTGCTGGATCGCAAGGACTTCGAGTATGCCGAGCGGCAGCTGACGAAAGCGCTGCGCGAGGGCCGCGACAGAAAAGTCTTGCTGCGCCTTCTGGATGGGCGCTACCTGGAATTCTCGGCGCGGGAAGGCCGCGACGAACTTGGCGTCCTGACCTTCGAGGAAGTGACTGCGCGGGTTGAGGCCGAGGCGAAGATCCGCTTCATGGCCCGCTACGACAGCCTCACGAACCTGCCCAACCGGGCCTATTTTCATGAAGTGGTGTCCGAACTGCTGGAAGGCGGCGACCAGGGCCGGTATTGCGCCCTGGCGGTGTTCGACCTCGATGATTTCAAGAGCATCAACGACACGTTGGGGCATCCCGTCGGCGACGGCATGATCTACTGCGTCGCCGAACGTATCGCCGGATTCGCCAAGGGCGACGTCAAAGTCAGCCGTTTTGGTGGCGACGAGTTCACCATCTTCTTCAATCATGTCGATGGCGCGGATGATCTCGCCATGCGCATGGATGTCGTCTTCGAGGCGCTCAGCGGCGAGATCGACGTTGCCGGCCACATGCTGCGCATCCAGGCAAGCAGCGGGGCGGTGCTCTCGCGAGCGGATGAGGCGAATGTCGACGATATGATCATCAAGGCGGATCTGGCGCTCTACCAGGCGAAGGAGTTCGGAAAGAATGGATGGCGGCTTTTCGAGCGCGAGATGGACGTCGCGTTCAGAAACCGCCAGACGCTGAAGGCGGACCTGCGCACCGCAATCCAGACGCGGAGCCTGCGTGTGGTGTTCCAGCCGATCATCGACATGCATACGATGCAGATTGCAGGAAGCGAGGCGCTGTGCCGGTGGGATCATCCTGAACTGGGTCCGATTTCGCCGGCCGCCTTCATTCCGCTGGCCGAGGAAATGGGAATCGTATCCGAAATCAGCGAAATGGTGCTGCGCATTGCCTGTGCCGAATGTTCGAGCTGGCCGGACGGGTTGCGCGTTTCGGTCAACCTGTCGGCGAAGGACTTCCACAATGCCGGCGTTGTCCAGAAGGTGAAGAACGCGCTGGCGGCGTCTGGCCTGGCACCCGAGCGCCTTGAGCTGGAAGTCACCGAAACCGCGCTTCTGGACGACACTTCCGCCACCAGCGCCTATCTCGAAGAACTAAAGAAGCTCGGCGTTACGATCGCCCTCGACGATTTCGGAACAGGCTACTCAAGCCTCAGCTATCTGCACATGCTGCCGCTGGACAAGGTCAAGATCGACGGCAGTTTCGTTGCCGGCATCACCAGCGACGAGCGTTCGCTGCGGCTTTTGACGAGCGTGGTGGAACTCTCCCGGAATCTCGGCCTGGCGGTGACGGTGGAGGGTGTGGAAACCTTCGCTCAGCTCAAGCTCCTTTCGGGCAAGGTTCAACCGGAGCTTGTCCAGGGGTTTCTTTTCGGATCGGCACTGACGGCCTCCGGCATAAGGACCATGTCCGATAAACGCTGGTCTTTCAGCCACGAAGCGCAAGCATCGTTCAAACCCGTATCTGCCTGAAAATCTGTGCATCTGAACGGCCTGAACGCTGAAGTCGCCGCCTGCTTAATCCATTGTTAACCCTAATACATGGTAAATGTGAAACTTCGACTTAAATACTTTACACAATTGGGTGGTGTACTACCCTATGATTGCAATCGTCGAGGGGTCGGACATGAGTTCCAGCGTTTCCGCCAACCTGAGCATGGAGTCCGGCGAGCACCGGCCAACCGGCCAGTCCGGTCGTTCATCCACTTTCGTGCGCAACGTCCTGGCGCTCTTGGAACGCACGGAATACCGGCGCTGCGAGAGCGGTGAAGATCTCGAGGCGATGTACCGGCTTCGCTATAGGGCGTATCGGCCCCACGGCTTCGTTTCCGAATCGCCGGCGCGCTCCACAAAAGACGATCTCGATGAACTGCCAAACAGTCATGTGTTCGGCATCTACATCGACAATTGTCTGGTGAGCACGGTGCGTCTCCACCAGATCGACCGCAACAATCCGCAAGGCCCAGTCACCAAGGGGTTCGGCGACATTGTCCGGCCGATCATCGAGCGGGGCGACAGCATCATTAATCCGAGCATGTTTGCTGCCGACCCGGATGTCGCCAAGGAATACCGGGTGCTGCCCTATATCTCACTGCGGCTGGTGATCGTCGGCTACGAGTATTTCCGCTCAACCTACTGCGCCTGCCTGATCCGGCAGGAGCATACGGCCTTCTACCGGCGCATTTTCGGTGCCAGCCAGATGAGCCCACCGCGGGAGTATCCCCCGATCAGCATTCCGCTCATGCTCTACGGAGGCGAGTGCGCGAAGGAGTTCGGTCCGATCGTGTCGCGGTTCCCGTTTTTCCATTCCACGCAAGCCGAGCAGCGCCTATTGTTCGGCCGGCGGGCTGAAGGCGAGACCGCGCCCCTTACGGTTTTGCCCACGGCGAAGTTCCTGCATCACGCTGCCTGACGGCATGCTTGCCATGGGCACCCATGAGGGCCATAAGCGGTAGGAGGCGGTTCGGAATTTTGCTGCGGTGGCGCCTGATGCGGTTTTGCGCACTTCCGGTTGCTGACCGACCTGGTGTACGGTCTGCTCCGGTTCTCCGAAAACCGCGGCGTCTGCTCCTTGCCGCAGCGGGTTCTCAGACGGTCTTCAAGACAGGCAACGCGCTGCCGGCCGCTGGGCGGCAGTGCTCGTATTGCGCAGTGCCATGAGCCAAAAAGAAGATGCTGCCCGCGCCGCCATCTGGTCGGGTGAACTGACGGAAGGCGAGCTTGACCGCGCCGCGCGCGGCCTTATCGAACGCCACTATCCAAAAGGCAGCTATATCTGCCATCGCGGTGACAAGCTCGACTATTGGACCGGCGTCGCCGTGGGACTGGTGAAAATCAGCGCGATCTCCGCCCATGGCAAGGCCATGACCTTTGCCGGCGCGGCCAGCGGGAGCTGGTTCGGCGAGGGGTCAGTGCTAAAGGACGAGCCGCGCAAATACGACCTGGTGGCGATCCGCGATACGAGGCTCGCGATGATGCAGCGGTCGACCTTCATGTGGCTTTATGAAAACAGCACCGGCTTCAACCGTTTCCTCGTGCGCCAGCTCAACGAGCGGATGGGGCAGTTCATCGCCACCATCGAATACGACCGCATCCTGCATCCCAAGGCGCGGGTGGCGCGCAACCTGTCGTGGTTCTTCAATCCCGTGCTTTATCCTCGCATCGAGAACGAGATCGAGATCAGCCAGGAGGAACTGGGATTGCTGGCCGGCGTTTCGCGGCAGGTGGTCAATCGGGCCTTGAAGGAACTGGAGGAGGAGGGGCTGCTCCGCTCGGCGCATGGGCGCATCACGGTATTGCGGCCGGAAGCGCTGAGCCGGTACGATATCTGAGATCGGCGCTGGAGACCCACTTCTGCCCGACAATAAAGGCAAAAGCGTCCCCCGTCTGTCAAGGGGCGTGTTGATTGCCGCCCGGTTTCGTGGAAACTTCACCGTATAAAGACAATCCGGGTGCGGAGGAGCGCCCGGCAAGGGCGGCGGTGAACCGCCGCAATGGGAGGAGGACGGATTGGCGCAAGCTTTCGCGTCACCCGACACGCTTGTCAAATATCTGCTGTTGAACGCCGATCGGTTCAGTGGCCGGCCCGCCATGCGCCACAAGGATTTCGGCATCTGGCAAAGCTGGACATGGCGTCAGCAGATGGAAGAGGTGCGGGCCTTCGCGCTCGGCCTGCAATCCATTGGCTTCGAACGCGGCGATCGGGTTGCCGTCATCGGCTCCAACAGGCCGCGGCTCTACTGGACCTTCGCGGCGGTGCAGTCGCTGGGGGGCGTGCCCGTGCCGGTCTATGCCGATTCGGTGGCCGAGGAGATGGCCTATGTGCTTGAACACGCCGAGGTGAAGTTCGCGGTCGTCGAAGACCAGGAGCAGGTCGACAAGCTGCTCTCCATCGCTGACCAAACGACGAGCCTTTCCGAGGTCATCTACGACGAGCCGCGCGGCCTGCGGGACTACGACCACACGCATCTGCATGATTTTTCGGCGCTGCGGGAGGTCGGCCTGAAACGGCTTGCCGATCACCCCGATACGGCCAATGCCTGGCTGGGGGAGATCGCAAGGGGCAAGGGCAGCGACCTGGGTGTCATGCTCTACACGTCGGGGACCACGGGGCGGCCCAAGGGCGTGATGCTGTCGCACGACAATCTCGTGCGCTCGGCACTCAACGCCAACACGTTCGATCGGCTGGACGAACATGAGACGATCATCGCGTATCTCCCGCTTGCCTGGGTGGGCGATCACGTCTTTTCGGTGGCGCAGTCCTATACGGCCGGCTTTTGCGTCGCCTGCCCGGAGAGCGCGGAGACGGTGAACGAGGACCGGCGCGAAATTGCGCCGACATATTTCTTCGCGCCGCCGCGCGTGTTCGAGACGTTGCTGACGACCATCATGGTGCGGATGGAGGATGCAGGCCGGGCCAAGAAGGCGATGTTCGACCATTTTCTCACCCATGCGCGTAAGGTCGGCGAGAAGATCCTGAATGGCGAGGCGGTGGGTGTCTGGGATCGGGTGAAATACGGCATTGGCGAGTTGCTGATCTACGGGCCGTTGAAGGACCGCATCGGCATGTCGCGGCTGCGCGTCGGCTATACCGCCGGCGAGGCGATCGGGCCCGAACTGTTCAGCTTCTACCGGTCCATCGGACTCAATCTGAAGCAGCTCTACGGACAGACGGAGGCGACCGTCTACATCACCGCCCAGCCGGACGGGAACATACGGCCCGACACGGTGGGGCTGCCGTCGCCGGGGGTTGAGATCAAGATCGCCGAAAATGGCGAGGTCATGTACCGGTCGCCGGGCGTGTTCATGGGCTACTACAAGAACGAGGAGGCGACGCGGGAAACCAAGACGCCCGACGGCTGGGTGCATACCGGCGATGCCGGCTTCTTCGACAGCGACGGCCAGCTCAGGATCATCGACCGTGCCAAGGATGTGGGCAAGCTCTCCAATGGGGCGCTGTTCGCTCCAAAATACATCGAGAATGCGCTGAAATTCTTCCCCGATATCAAGGAGGCCGTCGCCTTCGGGCACGGCCGGGACTTCTGCGCCGCCTTTATCAATATCGACCTGCAGGCGGTCGGCAGCTGGGCAGAGCGGAACAACATCGCCTATGCGTCCTACCAGGAGCTGGCGGGTCATCCGCGCGTCTGCGAAATCATCTCCAGGCATGTCGCCGAGACCAACCGCCGGCTGGCCGCGGAGCCGATGATGGCGGCCTCGCAGATCCGCCGCTTTCTCATTCTGCACAAGGAGCTCGATGCCGATGACGGCGAGCTCACGCGGACCCAGAAAGTGCGGCGCTCCTTCATCGCCGAGCGCTACGGCGCATTGATCGAAGCTCTTTATGACGGCAGCCCGGAGATTTTCGCCGAGACACAGGTTACCTATGAGGACGGGCGCAAGGGCATCATCAGCGCCAACATTCGCATCATTGACGCCGACACCGTCGCGGCGGACGGGCCCGGCATGGCGGAGGCGGCGGAATGAACCAGCTTCCCGATCACAGCCGGATGACGGCGCCCGACGACGGCGTCGCCGCGGGCGCCATGCTTCTTGATGTCAAGAACGTCTCGCTGGCTTTCGGCGGCGTGAAGGCGATTACGAATGTCTCGTTCGACGTGAAGAAGGGCGAGATCCGCGCCATCATCGGCCCCAACGGCGCCGGCAAGACCTCGATGCTCAACGTCATCAACGGCTTCTACACCCCTCAGCAGGGCGCGATCACCTTCCGCGGCCGGGAGCGGCGCGCCATGAAGCCCCATGAGGCGGTCGGCCAAGGCATTGCCCGCACCTTCCAAAATGTCGCGCTCTTCAAGGGCATGTCGACGCTGGACAACATCATGGCGGGGCGCTCCGTCATGATGAAGCGCAACATCGTCTGGCAGATGCTCTGGCACGGGCCTGCGCTCAACGAGGAGATCGAGCATCGTCAGAAGGTGGAGGAGATTATCGATTTCCTTGAAATCCAGCACATCAGGCGCACTCCCGTGGGCAAGCTTCCCTATGGCCTGCAAAAGCGGGTCGAGCTCGGCCGCGCGCTTGCCATGGAGCCCAGCCTGCTTCTGCTCGACGAACCCATGGCCGGCATGAATCTGGAAGAGAAAGAGGACATGAGCCGTTTCATCATCGATGTGAACCAGCAGCGTGGTACAACCATCGCGCTCATCGAGCATGACATGGGCGTGGTGATGGACTTGTCGGACCGGGTGGTCGTGCTCGACTACGGCAAGAAGATCGCCGATGGCACGCCCGACGAAGTGAAGAACAACCAGGATGTGATCGACGCCTATCTGGGCGTCCCGCATTGAAAGGAAATGCCATGATGATGGACATGTCGCTTACGCCGCTCGTCTCGCTGATCGCCGGCATACTGATACTCATCGTGCCCCGGCTGCTGAACTACATCGTCGCCTTCTACCTCATCCTGATCGGCCTGATCGGGCTGTTTCCAGGGATCATGGGATAGCATGAACATGTCGGCGGCTCACGCTTCCTCGGAAGCCTTGGGGAGGAGCAATTGATGGAACTCTTGAACGCCATCTTCGTGAAGCCGTTCGCCGACATGGCGGCCGCGCCTGATTTCCTGCTGCAGGTCCTGTGGGAAGGGCTTGTGGGCGGCGTACTCTACGCGCTGATCGCGCTTGGTTTCGTGCTCATCTACAAATCCTCGCGCATCTTCAATTTCGCGCAAGGCATCATGGTCGTGTTTGCGGCTCTGACACTGGTCGGACTTTACGAGATGGGCGTGCCGGCGCTTCTGGCCCTGCCGCTGACGCTGGGCGTCATGCTGCTTCTGGCCATCTCCATCGAGCGGGTGGTGCTCCGGCCGCTGGTCAACCAGCCGGACATCATCCTGTTCATGGCGACGATAGGCATCACCCTGTTCCTGATCGGGCTGGGGGAGATCATCTTCGGCGGCGAGAACAAGGTGATGATAACCGAGCAACTCGGCATTCCGACAGGCAGCATCCTGTTCGAGCCGTTCGGCGGGTTCGTCTCCATCGAGGAAAAGGACCTGACGGCGGTGATCGGAGCCGGGCTTCTCGTCGCAAGCCTGCTCGTCTTCCTCAACAAGTCCAAGATCGGCAGGGCGATCCGGGCGCTCGGCGACGACCATCAGGCGGCGCTTTCGGTCGGTATTTCGCTCTCGACGATCTGGGTCATCGTCTGGTTCATCGCCGGCGTCATCGCGCTTGCCACGGGCATCGTGTGGGGCGCCCGCGCCGGGGTTTCCTTCGCGCTGGAGGTCATCGCCTACAAGGCGCTGCCGGTGCTCATGCTGGGCGGACTGGAAAGCGTCATGGGCGCCATCATCGGCGGGCTTGCCATCGGCATTCTGGAAAAGCTGTTCGAGATCTATTGGGGCCAGCCCCTGCTCGGTGGCAACACGGAAGCGTGGTTCGCCTATATGCTGGCGCTGCTGGTCCTCCTGTTCAGGCCCCAGGGCCTGTTCGGCGAACGCATCATCGAGCGGGTGTAGAATGGCCGGAAAAGCGGGCATCATCGATTTTGGCCGGAGGGTGTAGCCATGCTCTATCGCACAGCCGGCCAGTTCAAGACTTCCTACAAGGCGGACCACGCGTTGTTTCCGGTGCGGCAGGACGCTCTTCTGCTGGGCTTCATCCTGCTGCTTGCCTTCGTCGTGTTTCCGCTGACGGCGAGCGAGTTCACCTTCCGGGCGCTGCTTATCCCCGTGCTCATCTATTCGCTGGCGGCGCTGGGTCTGAACATTCTCACCGGCTATGCCGGACAGCTTTCGCTCGGCACCGGGGCCTTCATGGGGGTGGGCGCGTATGCCTGCTACAAGCTGCTGACCATATTCCCCGAAATGAACATCGTGATCGCCATCGCCATGTCGGGCTTTTTCTCGGCGGCGGTCGGCGTGCTGTTCGGCCTGCCGTCGCTCAGGATCAAGGGGTTCTATCTCGCCATCGCCACGCTGGCCGCACAGTTCTTCCTGGTCTGGCTGTTCCAGAAATGGGCGTGGCTCTACAACTACAATGCTTCGGGCGCGATCCAGGTGCCCAATATCGATATGTTCGGCATCACCGTTGCCGGTCCGCGCGCCACCGCGATGACCCAGTATTACTTCGTGCTCGGCGTCGTCTCGGTCATCACCTTGTTCGCCATCAATATCACGCGCGGCCGCATCGGCCGCATGTGGAAGGCGGTGCGCGACATGGACATCGCGGCCGAGCTGGTCGGCATCAATCTGATGCGGGCGAAGCTGACGGCGTTTTTTGTGTCGTCCTATATCGTCGGCGTTTCGGGCGCGCTGTTCGTGTTCCTGTGGCGCGGCGCGGCGGAGGCCAATCTGTTCGATATCCCGCTTTCTTTCCGGGTCCTTTTCATCGCCATCATTGGCGGGCTGGGCTCGATCCTTGGCAACTACCTGGGCGCGATCCTGATCGTCGCCCTGCCGGTGATCATAAGCACGGTGCCGGCAACGTTCGGCATACCGGTCGATTCAGCCATGGTGGAGCATCTCAACGTGATGATCGTGGGGGCGCTCATCATCACCTTCCTGATCGTCGAGCCGCACGGGCTGGCGCGCTTTTGGGCGGTCATACGGGAGAAACTGATATTGTGGCCTTTCCCGCATTAGGGCTGCGAGAACGGGGCCGGTTCGCCCCATCCATAAGGAAAAACGGACAAGTGGAGGAATGAGCATGAAGACATGGATGAAAGCAGCCGCGACGGCATCGGCCATGGCGGTGGGCATAGCACTTGCCGCGCCGGCGCTCGCGCAGGACGGATCGATCTACATCCCCAACCTTTCCTATCGCACCGGGCCTTTCGCGGCGACGGGAACGCCCCTCATGAACGGGCAGCGCGACTACATCACGCTTCTCAACGAACGCGACGGCGGCCTTAACGGCGCCAAGCTGGTCTATGACGAATGCGAGACCGGCTACAACACTGAAAAGGGCGTGGAGTGCTACGAGAAGACCAAGGCTAATGCCGTGGTCACCCAACCCTGGTCGACAGGCATCACGCTGCAGGTGCTACCGAAATCGAATGTGGACGAAATCCCGATCCTGGCGCCGGGATACGGCTTCTCGGCCATGGCCGACGGCAAGGTTTTCCAATGGGCCTTCAACCCGCCTTCCTCTTATTGGGATGGCGCGTCCATGATCCTGAACCACATCTCGGACAATGATCTTTCCAGCCTGTCGGGCAAGAAGATCGCGCTTCTGCATCTCGACCATCCCTTCGGCAAGGAGCCTATCCCGTTGCTCGAGAAGCTGGCTGCCGAACACGGCTTCACGCTGCTTCCCATTCCCGTGGGCCTGACCGAGATGCAGAACCAGTCGGCGCAGTGGCTGCAAATCCGCCGCGAGCGGCCCGACTTCGTGGTCATGTGGGGCTGGGGAGCGATGAATGCCGGCGCCCTGACCGAGGCGGCAAAAACCAAATATCCCATGGATCAGTTCGTGGGGATCTGGTGGTCCGGCCACGATGGGGACCTCAAGCTGATAGGCGACCAGGGCAAGGGCTATCGCTCCATCTCATGGAGCGTTCCCAATTCCGAATCGGCTCTGATGCAGGACATCAAGAGGCATGTGGTCGATGCCGGTAAATCGCATATCAATCAGGCGGAAGGCGAGTTCGATTCCGTGTTCTATCAGCGCGGGGTCATGATCTCGGTCATCCTGGTCGAGGGCATCCGCGCCGCGCAGGAAGAGTTCGACACGCAGACGCCGGATGCCGTGCAGGTGCGCTGGGGGCTTGAGAACATCAAGCTCGACGAGGCGCGGCTCAAGGAACTCGGAGCGGAAGGCATGCTGGTGCCATTCTCGACCTCGTGCGCCGACCATACCGGCCACGGCGGCGGCTGGATGCTCGAATGGGACGGCTCCAAGTTCGTCAAAGTGTCCGACATCATCCAACCGGACCGCAGCGCGATCGAGCCGCTGGAGGAAGAGAAGGCCAGGGAGTATGCCGAGGCCAATGCGCCCTGGCCGGTGAATGAAGAGTGCGAGATGTAAAATAGAAGCAACGTCATCCCGGCCGACCACAGGGGAAGCCGGGATGACGGCGTTGCCGAAGGCGCACGGTTCCAAGCTGGATGAGTAAGCGATGACCACTCCCGAAAGCGCAGCGGCGCAAAAGCAAGAGCTCTCTCCTGCCATCCTCGAGGTCAACAACATCGAGGTCATCTACGACCATGTGATCCTCGTGCTCAAGGGTGTCTCGCTGTCCGTGCCGCGTGGCGGCATCACGGCGCTTTTGGGCGCGAACGGCGCCGGCAAGACGACGACGCTCAAGGCCATCTCGAACCTGCTTCAGGCCGAGCGGGGCGAGGTGACCAAGGGCAACATCGTCTTCGACGGCAACCAGGTCCAGAACCTGTCGCCCAACAATCTGGTGCGGCAGGGCTGCATCCAGGTAATGGAGGGTCGGCACTGCTTCGGGCATCTTTCGGTGGAGGACAATCTCTTGACCGGCGCTTTCACGCGGCGGGACGGCCAGGCCGCCATCCGCCGCGATCTCGATCTCGTCTACACCTACTTTCCGCGTCTCAAGGAGCGCCGCAACAGCCAGGCCGGCTATACGTCCGGCGGTGAGCAGCAGATGACCGCCATCGGGCGGGCGCTGATGTCGCGGCCCAAGATGATCCTGCTCGACGAGCCCTCCATGGGACTTGCCCCACAGCTCGTCGAGGAAATCTTCGAGATCGTGCGAAAGCTCAACGAGGAGCAGGGCGTGTCGTTCCTGCTTGCGGAGCAGAACACCAATGTAGCGCTGCGCTACGCGAAATATGGCTACATCCTCGAAGCCGGACGCATCGTGCTCGACGGCGAGGCCAAGGCGCTGCGCGAGAACGAGGACGTAAAGGAATTCTACCTCGGCGTCGGCGGCGAAGGCCGGCGCTCGTTCCGCAACGTCAAGCACTACAAGCGGCGCAAGCGCTGGCTGTCATAGGAGCAGGTTTGGCCGCGTGTAAGCGCGGCGATTATCTTGCGGCCCGAGCGGTGAAACAGCCAAACGCGTACCAAATGCGGCAATCCTGCCATTGCCCTTGACGCTCGTTTTCGCTATTCCCCATCGCAAATCTTATCCCATGGGGTTAGCGATGGCAGACGATAAGCCGGCCGGTCCGGTCGAGACGGGTGCGGAAATGGACTACGAGGAACACGAGCGCACCTATAATCTGTTCTTGGCGATCACCAAATATTCGAGCCTGATCATCATCGCCATCCTCATTGCGATGGCCTTCGGCTTTTTCACTTCTGCAGGCTTTTTCTCCAGTACCGTTCTCTTTGTCCTCATCAGCGCTCTTGGGGCATGGCTGCTGCGCTAGGCATGCTGCCGGCCCCGCGCCAGCGGGGCCAATGTGGGGAGGGGACGGTCCAACCGAAAGGAACTGACGGTGGGACAAAGACTATTCGTGCCCAAGGAGCTCGACGCCAATGAGCCACGGGTCGCTGCATCTCCGGACACGGTGAAGCGGCTGACCGGGCTGGGCTTCGAGGTGATCGTGGAAAAGGGGGCGGGGCTTCCTTCGCGCATCATCGACAGCGATTTCGAGAAGGCCGGGGCGAAGATCGGCTCGGCCGGCGATGCGGCCAAGGCCGATATCATCTTGAAGCTGCGCCGCCCGAAGGCCTCCGAACTCAAGACATACAAGAAGGACGCGATCGTCATCGCGTCCATGGATCCCTACGGCAACGAGGGTGAGATCGCAGCAATGGCGAAAGCCGGCGTTACGGGCCTCGCCATGGAGTTCATGCCGCGGATCACGCGCGCCCAGTCCATGGACGTCCTTTCCTCCCAGGCCAATTTGGCGGGTTACCGGGCCGTGATCGACGCAGCCGCCGAATATGATCGCGCGCTGCCGATGATGATGACGGCGGCAGGCACCGTGCCGGCGGCGAAGGTCTTCGTCATGGGAGCGGGCGTGGCCGGATTGCAGGCCATCGCCACGGCGCGCCGCCTGGGCGCTGTCGTTACCGCGACGGATGTGCGCGCGGCGGCGGGCGAGCAGGTCCAGTCGCTCGGCGCGAAGTTCATCATGACGGACGCGCTCAAGGATGCGTCCGGCGAAGGCGGCTATGCGCGCGAGCTTACCGACGAGGAAAAGAAGGCGCAGAGCGAGCTTGTCGCCGAACATATCGCCAAGCAGGACATCGTCATCACCACGGCGCTCATCCCTGGGCGGCCTGCGCCGCGGCTGGTGACCGCGGACATGGTGAAGTCGATGCGCGCCGGCTCGGTGATCGTCGATCTGGCGGTCGAGCGTGGCGGCAATGTCGAGGGCGCGGTCGCAGGCAAGGTCGTGACGACGGCCAATGATGTGAAAATCATCGGCCACCTCAACGTGCCGGGCCGGGTGGCGGCTTCCGCCTCGCTGCTCTACGCCAAGAACCTCTTCGCCTTTCTTGAGACCATGGTCGACAAGGAGACGAAGGAATTTGCGCTCGACCCGGAGGATGAGCTGGTCAAGGCCACCATGCTGACCCATGGCGGCAAGGTGGTGCATCCGAACTTCGCCGATGCCGCGGCGGCGGCGACCAAGGCCGACCCGCAGGTGGCCAAGGCGGCAAAGGGCACGGAGCCGGGCCTCGAGGTCGCTCCGAAGAAGGCACCGGCCCGCAGAGCGGCTGCGAAAACCGCGCCGGCCAAGCCAGCCGCAGCCAAATCAGGCGAAGCTAAATCAGGCGAAGCCAAAACGGGATCCAAGCGCGCGGCCAGCACGCGCAAGGCGCCAGCCCGGAAGCCGGCCGCGCCCAAATCGGGGGGAGACGTCTAATGGAACCCACGGCAATTGAAAAGGCGCTCGATCAGCTCGAGCGGGCGGTGGCCAGCGTGCGTGCCGCCGTTGAAGGCATGCAGTCGGCCGAAGTGGCGGACGCCGCCGGCACGCTGGCGCACGGGGCAAGCGGCGGGGCGATCGATCCCTTCGTCTTCCGGCTGGCAATCTTCGTGCTGGCGATCTTCGTCGGCTATTACGTGGTCTGGTCGGTGACGCCGGCGCTGCACACGCCGTTGATGTCGGTCACCAATGCGATTTCCTCGGTGATCGTTGTGGGCGCGTTGCTGGCTGTGGGCATTTCGGCCTCCGGCCTTGCCACCGGCTTCGGCTTCGTCGCGCTGGTGCTCGCCTCCGTGAACATCTTCGGCGGCTTCCTGGTGACCCAGCGCATGCTGGCCATGTACAAGAAGAAGGACAAGTGACGTGACAGCCAATCTTGCATCCTTCCTCTATCTCGTTTCCGGCGTTCTTTTCATCATGGCGCTGAGGGGGCTCTCACACCCCACGACCAGCCGTCAGGGCAATTTCTACGGCATGGTGGGCATGGGCATCGCTCTCGCCACCACACTTCTTTATGCCACGCCTTCCTTCGGCGGCCTTCTGCTGATCGTGGGCGGCATCGCGGTGGGCGGCACGTTCGGCGCGGTGGTCGCCAAGCGCATCGCCATGACCGCCATGCCGCAGCTCGTCGCCGCCTTCCACTCGCTGGTGGGCCTTGCGGCGGTGATGGTGGCCGCCGCAGCGCTCTACTCGCCCGAAAGCTTCGGCATCGGTGAGGTCGGCGCGATCCATGCGCAGGCGCTGGTCGAGATGTCGCTGGGCGTGGCCATCGGCGCGATCACCTTCACCGGGTCCATCATCGCCTTCCTGAAGCTGGACGGGCGCATGTCCGGCAAGCCGATCCTGCTGCCGCTGCGCCACGTCGTCAATGCGGGGCTGGCGATTGCGCTGGTCGTGCTGGTGGTGATGCTGGTTGCGGGCCAGAGCACGACCGTCTTCTGGCTGATCGTGCTTCTGTCGCTCGTGCTCGGCGTCCTCATCATCATCCCGATCGGTGGGGCGGACATGCCGGTCGTGGTGTCGATGCTTAACTCCTATTCGGGCTGGGCCGCCGCCGGCATCGGCTTTACGCTGGGCAATCTCGCGCTCATCATCACCGGCGCTCTCGTCGGCTCGTCGGGCGCGATCCTGTCCTACATCATGTGCAAGGGCATGAACCGCTCCTTCATCTCGGTCATTCTCGGCGGTTTTGGCGGCGAGACCGCGGTAGCGGTCGATGACGGCCTCGACCGCACGGTCAAGCAGGGCTCGGCCGACGATGCGGCCTATCTGATGCAGAACGCGCAGAAGGTCATCATCGTGCCTGGCTACGGCATGGCGGTGGCCCAGGCGCAGCACGCGCTGCGGGAGCTTTCCGACAAGCTGAAGGCGCACGGCGTCGAGGTGAAATACGCCATCCACCCGGTGGCCGGCCGCATGCCGGGCCACATGAACGTGCTGCTCGCCGAAGCGCAGGTGCCGTATGACGAGGTGTTCGAGCTGGAGGACATCAATTCCGAGTTTAGCCAGGCCGACATCGCTTATGTCATCGGCGCCAATGACGTCACCAACCCGGCGGCGCGCGACGACAAGACCTCGCCAATCTACGGCATGCCGATCCTGGACGTGGACAAGGCGCGGACGTGCCTCTTCGTCAAGCGCTCGCTCGGCTCCGGCTATGCCGGCATCGACAACACGCTGTTCTACAAGGACGGCACGATGATGCTGCTCGGCGACGCCAAGAAGATGACCGAGGACATCGTCAAGGCGATGGAAGACTGAGTGCTTCAGAAGAGCCCGGCCATTGGAGCAATTCCGGAAAAAGTGAGAACGGGTTCTCCGTCCGGAATTGCGTAAAATCTAGCCGGGCTTTTCTTTCGGTTGAAAGTTGTAGTCGCACAGCCGTACCGCGCCCTATTGAGCGGTCGAGCGCAGTTGGAGCCCGCTTACGCCGACGGCCAGATTGAGGCCGGTCTGAGCCTGCAGGCTGATGGGCTGCAGCATGAGGTTTTCACCGGACTGGCTGACGAGCACGTTGGCGCCGGCACCCACACCGGCGGTCACCTCGGCACTTGCGCCCACATAGTCGCCGGCAAGCGCGCCCGGTGCATAGGCATCGGCAGTCGGAGCCACGACGAGCCAGCGCATGACCTTTTCGCTGGTGGCGCCGATGTCGAGGCCGAACTTGTTGACCACGCCGACATAGGTTTCCGGTGGGCTGGAATCATCGGCGGGATCGAAGGTGCAGGAGAGTTCTTCGGAAGTGATGATGGCGATATTCATCCCGCCACCGATGATGCAGTCAAGCATTCCCAACTCGATCCTGTCCTGGGCGGCGGTGGGCAGTGCGCCGGCCGACAGCAAAAACGCCGCGCCGAGCGCCGCGATGAGCCTCTGCCTCATATGATCAACTCCTGTTCCGTTGTTGCGGATAAACGGAAACAGGCGACCATTGTTCCGAAGGGATCGGCTCAGGCGCGGGTGCGCGCCAGTCCGTCGCGCGCCGGCGCGTACTCGGGGTCGAGCTGCAGCGCGCGGGAATATGACTTTGCCGCTTTCGCCATCTGGCCCTGCTGTTCGTAGACAAGCGCCTGATTGGCCCAGCTTTCGGCTATCTCACCGTCGAGCCGGAGGGCCGTGTTGAAATCGGCGAAGGCGTTTTCATCGTCGCCAAGCGCCAGATAGGAAAGGCCGCGGCCATTGTAGCCGTAGGGCTGATCCGGCGCGAGCGATATGGCGGTGGCGAAGTCCTCGATGGCATATTGGTGCTGACCGCTGGCCTGGTAGAGCAGGCCGCGGCGGTGATAGGCCCGCGGGTCGGCCGTGTCGAGCTGGATGGCGCGCTCGAAATCACGGAAGGCGTCGCTCGACCGGCCGGCCATGCGATAGAGTTCGCCGCGTCCGATATAGGCGGTATCATAAGCCGGATTGAGCTCGATTGCCCTGTTGTAATCGGCCAGCGCCTTTTGCTGTTCACCCATATACCGATAGATGAGCGCGCGGTTGGCGTAAGCCCGGTGGGAGCCTGGATCTAGGGCGATGGCCTTGTCGAAATCCTCCAGCGCCTCCCGGTAGCGGCCGGCCCGGCCATAGGCTGCGCCCCGGACGTTATAGGCCTCGGGATCGTTGGGGGTACGCTGGATGACGGCGGTCAGGGAACCGATATTCTCGGCCGAGCCCTGTGCGGTATCTATCCGGCTGAGATCGCTCAACGTCTCGCTCGCCTGGCAGCCGGCAAGAAGGGCTACCAGTGCCAGCGTTCCCGCCAGCTTGTGGAAACTGATTTGCAATCCCGTTCTCGCTCCAGTCATGAACCCTACCATCCGTTTCATATGGTTGGCTGCCACGCCCGGAATTTCACCCCGACACGTGATGCAACAAAAAAGGCGGCTGCGACAAGCTCATCGCGCCACCTTCCATGTAGAGCCGGAAAAGGACGAAATAGCGGCACTCAGCGCGCCGCTGGACGCCCGCCGACAATGCCTTCGCGCTGGGCGCGCTTGCGAGCCAGCTTACGGGCGCGGCGAACGGCTTCGGCCTTCTCGCGCGCACGCTTCTCCGAAGGCTTTTCATAATGCCCACGCATCTTCATCTCGCGGAAAATGCCTTCGCGTTGCATCTTTTTCTTGAGCGCGCGAAGCGCCTGGTCAACATTGTTGTCGCGGACGAGTACCTGCACCGGGTCTTCCTGTCATAGCGTTGATACGAAGTGCCTGAATTCCACAGGCCATAGTCTCGCGACAGCGCACCACCGCGAAATGGGGCGGCAAATAGCAGACGGCGGCGCACTTGTCGAGAATTTTCTGGCTTGGAACGCAAGCTGGAGCGGTTCTGCAGGGACGGTGCCGCTGAGACGAACCGGCTTCCGGTCGACAAGCATCATCATACAGGCAATGGAAGCTCGCGGCGTTGGAAGCGGGCGCTGCCTTGGCGACTTTATCGGGCGCTGCAAATCGGCACCGGCGGGCCGTCCGCCCGGAGCTCGCCAGCAGCCGGCAGGCACCGTTCGTTCCCGTGGAACCCGGCCTGTGCTGGGGCGTTTCCACAAGGCAGATGGAGGCGTTGATATGCAAGCGGACCGCAAGTCGGACACGACCAAGAAGATGGGCAAGGACGCGGGAAAGAAGGAGCCTGCAAAGGACCACGAGCACGACGAGGAACTGGAAGAAGGGCTGGAAGAGACATTTCCGGCCAGCGACCCCGTTTCGGTGACGCAAACGACCCGCACCGGCGCTCCCGGCGAATTTGCGAAGGAAAAGCCGGGCGGGGACCATGAGCACGACGAAGAACTGGAAGAAGGCCTGAAAGAGACCTTTCCGGCCAGCGACCCGGTTTCGGTGACGCGGGCCACGCGCACCGGCGCACCCGACGAGTTCGCCAAGAAGCCTGAGAAGGATCACGAGCACGACGAGGAACTCGATGAAGGGCTTGACGACACTTTCCCGGCCAGCGATCCGATTTCGGTGACCTCGTCGTCCCACGCCGGGTCTCCAGGCAGAGGCAGAGATCGCAAGAAATAGGCCTAGTCTTTCGCCACCCGCCAGGCCGCAGCGGCGCCCAGGGCCGCAACCGGAACGAAAGCGGCGAAGACCCATAGCGCAACATTGGCCATCGATGCGCTGCCGCCTTCGGTGAAGCCGGCCTGGTTGGCGACGATACCGGAAAGCGCGGCGCCCAGGGCGAAGGCGATCTGCTGCGTCGTGGGCATGGCTGCGGAGGCGCTGTCGCGGTCTTCTTCCGCCGCCGCCGCAACGACCCGGCGGATGAGAAAACCCCACAGCATCCCAAAACCGGCGCCCTGGACGACCGCCGCCAGCGCGACCGCCCAGATCGGCCCGCCGGCCATCAGCGGTCCGAGCACTGCAATGGCGAACAGGATCATCAGTGCTCCGATGCGGATCAGGAATTTCTCCCCCGCTTCGCCGGTGCCGGCAAAGGCGACCGCGGCCAGGCTCCACGCGACGGACTCGGCTGCGATAATCAGCCCGACGCCCAGTGCCGTCACCCCGTGAAGGCGGTTGAGGATGAACGGTCCGTAGACGGTCAGCGACATGGCGGCCGCACCCAGCGCCAGATTGGCGACAAAGCCCGCGCCGAGCAGCGAATTCATGGAGAAGGCGGAAACGGGAAACATCCGCTCGGTGCCGCGACTGGCGTCGTTTTTCAGGAACAGCACGAAGAAGGCTGCGCCGCCGGCCAGCATCGGCAGCGATGTGGCGGGGGAAAGCGTGACACCCGCCGCGGCCACGAGAAGCACCGAGGCCGACAGAAGGGCCAGTCTCATCAGGGGAAAGCGGGGCGAAGGCACGGTGCGCGTTGTGCTCGGTGTCATGAGCGCAGGCACCAGGACCGCCAGAACCAGCGCCTGCACGCCAAAGGACCAGAAGGCCCAGCGCCACAGGCCGAGATCTGCAAAGAAGCCGCCGATCAGCGGGCCGGTGAAGGCGGCCGCGCCCCAGATGGCCGACATGAGGGCTATCAGGCGGGGCCACATCTCACGCGGGAACAGCCGCTGGACGGCGACATAGGTGAGCGCGACGAGCAGTCCTCCGCCGAGGCCCTGGGCGAGACGCCCCGCCAGCATGACCATGATCTCCGGGGCCATGGCGCTCGTCGCACATCCCGCCGCGTAGACCAATGCCGCGATCACGAAGGCACGGCGAAGCCCGAAGGCGGTGGCGCACAGGGCTGCCCCCGCTCCGCTAAGGATGGAGCCCAGGAGATAGAGCGACAGCGCCCAGCTCACGAACCGGTCGCCGCCGATCTCGGCCACGGCTGCCGGCATTGCCGTTGCCACCACCAGGGAATCGGCCGCATGGAGCCAGATGCCAAGGCAAAGAAGCGCGAATTGCCCGAGATAACCGGTTTTCAGGATGCCGGCCCAACGGGCATCGACGGCCGGCGTTGCGCCGTGCTGTGACTGCGACATTTCCATGTGTCCTGTCAGTTGGCTGTGCCCTTGCCGCTTGCCGGTTCAATGCGATAGGCACATCGCCTGGCGCCGGCCAGAACGTGATCGGTGCGCGTGACCGACACGCTGTCGCCCAGGACAGCGCGGAACACAGCGAGCTCCGACCGGCAGAAGCCCTGGCATGCCGTGGCCGCCGCACATATCGGGCAATGGTTCTCGGCCAGCAGCAGGGCGCCGTCGCCAAGGTCCGTCACCTCAGCCATATAGCCTTCCCGCTGCCGCAGCCTGGCCAGCGTCTCCACCCTGGATTCGAGGCTTTCCCCGTGCGGAATCGCGTCGCCATAGAGCTTGCGTGCCGTTTCCTCGCGGGCCGCTATCAGCCGGTCCAGCCCGGCCTCGCCGAATACGGAGCGCACGGCGGAGATCAGCTCCAGTGTCAGCTCGGAATGGCTGTCGGGGAAGCGCTCATGCCCTTCGGGGGTCAGCCGCCAGAGCCTTTCGGGCCGGCCCCGGCCTTCGGTCATCTCGCGGTAGGTGGTCATCCCCTCGCTTTCCAGCCGTGCCAGCTGCTTGCGGACCGCCACCACCGAAACACCCAGCCTGCTGGCCAGATGCTGCGCCGTCATCGCTCCCTTGGTCTTCAGAACGAACAGGATGCGCTCCCCGCCCTGCGCCTGTTCATGGGTCTGCTCAATTCGTGGATCCGTCTGCATCGCTACCTCCATCGGCATTAAAGAAATCATCCGGTTTCTTTAATGTCAACGGCATCCACGGCATATGCAACCGGAAGTGGTGGAAATGGCGGCGACCATATTGTCAAACCGGCCAAACAGATGCATGCGTTGGCGACGGGGGCCTGTGGACGGATGTGCAGCACATGAACTACATGGCCGCCCTGCCGAGCTGGCGGGCCGACTTCAACCCGTCACCGCAAGCCAGGCTCGATGCGCTGCGGCGGCATGGCTCCTTCGCGCTGGCCTATTCGGCGGCTTTCCAGCCTGGCATGCGCCATTTTGGTGATCATGCAGGCTTTCTTGCCTACAGGATGGTCGGTCAAACGGCCTATGTGCTGGGCGATCCGCTGGCGCCCTGCGAACAATGGCCCGACCTTGTCGATGCCTTTGTCGCTGCGATGCAGGACGTGACGTTCTGGCAGACATCACGCGACATGGCGTCGCTGCTTGCGGCGCGGGGCTTCTCCGTCAACGAGCTTGGGCTGGAGAGTTGGCTCGATCTCGACACCTACGACTTCACCGGCCCCCGAAAACGCAGTTTCCGGACGGCCCTGAACCGCTTGTCGGGTACCGGGCATCGTGCGGCTGAAATGCCGGCATCCGCGTTCGACCCGCACGACCTCCAAGCCATATCGATCGGCTGGCGCCGTACCCGCACGACCCGCAGGCGGGAGCTTTCCTTCCTCGTACGGCCGGTGCAACTGGTGGATGAGCCGGAAGTTCGCAAGTTCTTTCTCCTCGACAGGAAGGGCAAGCCGGTCGCCTTCGCATTCTTCGATCCGCTGTTCCGGGAGGGCGAACCGGTCGGTTATCTTTCGGCGACACGCCGCTGGCTGCCGGATGCCGATCCGCTGGCCGCCCATTTTCTCGTGCGCCACGCCATCGAAGCGCTGAAGGCGGAGGGTGTGCCTCGGCTTTATCTCGGCCTGATGCCTTTTCACCGAATCGACGAAAAGGACTTCCCCAAGGACTGGCTCACCAAGCGGGCCTTCCGCCTGCTCCACACCAACGCGCTTGCGCAACGCGTCATCTATCCCTCGCAAACACTTGCCAGGCACAAGGAGAGCTACGGAGGCGCCAGCCGCCAGACCTATTGCGCGATGAACACGCGGCCCTCGCTCCCGCGCCTTCTGAAGCTCATCCGTGCCTGCGGCGTGATGTAAGGCTCAGGTGGTCGCCCCGCCGCCTACAGCATCGGTCCGAAGATTGGGTATCGATTTTTTCGGTCCGGAATTGCGTAAAATCAGACAGTTAGATCAGTTAGGCGTTTTCGTGAAACGGTGAACTGACCTATAATGCGGTGATGCCGCCATCGGCAGCCAGGGCCTGACCGGTCATGAAGCTGTTGGCGGGGTCTGCGGCGAAGAGGATGATCTCGATCACTTCATCGATCTCGGCCAGCCGTTTCATGGGGACGCCGTGCGTCAGGTCGGCTTCCGCCTTGCCCGGACTGGCTGGCGAGAGTTTGAGCATGTCCGTCACCATGTCGGTGCGCGAGAAGGAGGGACAGACCGCATTCACGCGTATCCCCTTCGCGGCGTATTCCGCCGCCGCCGTGCGCGTCAGGCCCAGCACCCCGTGTTTGGCTGCCGAATAGGCCGCCAGCCGCGGGGCCCCGACAAGGCCGGCGACCGAGGCCACGTTGACGATCGTGCCCTTGCGCCCGGTTTTCCTGTGCTGGCGTTCCATCGCCGGCAATTGGTGCTTCATCGCATAGAAGACGCCCAAAAGATCGACCTCGATGACGCGGCGCGCGTCCTCGGAGGGGATCAGGTGAAACCTGACGAATGGCTGGGCTATGCCGGCATTGTTGATGGCAATGTCGATCCGGCCGAAACGCGCCAAGGCCAGGGCAACAAGTTGCTCCGAAAGGCTCTCGTTCGTGATGTCCCCGGCCAGCGTTGCGGTTTGCGCATCGAGGGCGGCGGCCATTTGTTCCAGCCGCTGCGCATCAAGGTCCGACAATACGAGATTTGCACCCTCTGACGCCAGGCGCCGGGCCATTTCGCCCCCGAAGCCGCCGGTTGCTCCCGTCAGGAGAACCGTCAGACCGTCAAAACGCGCCATCGCAGCGCCCCTCTTTTCTTTTATCCCCAAGGGCGAACGAATCGGAACGCCCCATCAAGCTGAATATGAGCAGGAACGCATCAGGCTTGTTCCTGTTTCACGCTTCGGCCACTTCTACCGCCAGTCCGGCTAAAAGCCCGACCATGCGGCCATAGCTTTCCGCCTTGTCGGGGTTGGAGGCGTTGCCGTCAAGCGCCCGCTTGTAGACGCCCTGGCAGATGGCCGCCAGCCGGAAAAAGGAGAAGGCGAGGCAAAAGGTCCAGTCGTCGATCCGGGTGAGCCCGCGACGTCGGGCGTATTGTTCGACATATGCCTCCTCGGTGGGCAGGCCGAGCCGCTTCCTGTCGATGCCGCCGAGGCCCTTGAAGCTCGAGGAATGCGGCAGCCGCCACTGCATGCACTGGTAGGCAAGGTCCGCCGTCGGGTGGCCGAGGGTGGACAGTTCCCAATCGATGAGCGCGGCCACTTTCGGTTCATCAGCAGCGAAAATCATGTTGTCGAGCCGGAAGTCGCCATGCACCAGAGACATCTGGCCGTCTTCTTCCGGCAGGTTCTCGTCCAGCCATCGGATCAACGTATCGACATCGTGCACAGTGGCGGTTTCGGTTGCGCGGTACTGGTCGCGCCAACGCCTGAGCTGACGGGCGAAATAGTTGCCCGGCCGCCCATAGTCTCCAAGGCCAGCCGCAGCCGGATCGACATTGTGGAGATCCGCCAAAAGCTCGTTCATGGCATCGTAGATCGCAGCCCTTTCGTCGTTGCCGCTGGCTTCCGGCAAGGCTGGATCCCAGAAGATGCGGCCCGGCACGCGTTCCATGACGAAAAACATCCGGCCGATGGGCGTGCCGTCCGAACTAAGGTGGAGGACGCGCGGAACGGGCACCGCGGTGCCCTGCAGCGCCGCCATCACGCGATACTCGCGGTCCACCTGATGCGCGGACTTCAGAAGATTTCCGGGCGGCTTAGCGCGGAGCACATAGTCTCCGCTGGCAGCCTTGAGCAGATAGGTCGGGTTCGACTGGCCGGAGCTGAACTTTTCGATCGACCGGAGGCCGTGGAAACCTTCGATATGCGCCTTGAGGTAGGGCGCGATATCTTCGGCTGCCACTTCCTGCCGAACTATCATGCCGCGCTTTCCCCGCTGCGATCAGGCATGGCGAGCGTCAGCCAGCGCGCGGTCAGCGCGGGTTTCAGGCTGTTTTCGATCTCCACTGTGACATCGTAATGGACTTCGACGATCCCGGAAGGGCGCACCTTGAGGTCGCCCAGTTCGAAACGGGCGCGCACACGGGCGCCCGACTTGACGGGGTTGAGAAACCTTATGCGGTCAAAGCCGAAATTGACCCCCATCGCGGTACATTCCAGCCGTGGCACCGCCTCGAACACCATGGTCGACAGAAGCGACAGTGACAGGAACCCATGGGCGATCGTGCCGCCATACGGCGTCTCGCGTGCGGCGCGCTCGGGATCGGTATGAATCCATTGATGGTCGTCGGTCGCTGCCGCGAACTGGTCGATCATCTCTTGCGACACCTGCCGCCAGTGAGACACGCCGACTTCCTTGCCGATAAGCGCCTTTGCAGCATCTATGGAGATTGTTTCCATGGGTGGGTGTTTCGACTCCGTATTGCGTCCCAATGATCTAGTTCATGACGGCGCTTCGTCGAATCGCCATCGCGCTCTAGGGTCAGGACCTATTGATGTTACTTGATTGGCGGACGATGGACACGGAAATGCAAGGAGAGATGCGCCGGGCGGGCTCATGCCCGTCCAAGCGGCTCGACGCGGCAGTTCAAAGTCCATCGTCCGTCCCTTCGGGATATGGCCAATTTGCCTGGAGAGAGCGTTGCAAGCCTTTGAAAACCGGATGGTTTCCTGCAGGCTTGCGCCTCCTCTCCAGGCAAATTGACTCATACCAATCAAGCAACATCAATAGGTCCTGACCCTAGTCCCTGAACAATTTCATTCCATGCTGGGCCGATTGGCCGCCATCGATCGGCAGGATCGCTCCGGTGACGTAGCTGCCCGCCCGCGAGCACAGATACAGTGTCGCTCCGGCAATGTCATCGGGCGTGCCGATGCGGCCAAGGGGCACCCGGGCGCCTACCTTGGCGGCCTTTTCCTCAGATCCCGTGGCAAACTCCGTCATGCGGCTCTTGAAGGGGCCGGGCGCGAACGCGTTGATGGTGATGCTGCGCCCGGCGAGCTCGTGTGCCAGTATCCGGGTCAGGTGGTGAACAGCGGCCTTGGAGGCAGAGTAGGAATAAGCCCCATCGGCAATAGGCTGCGTGCCCATCACCGACCCCAGATTGACGATGCGCGCGGGATCGGCGGGGCTTGCCGCCTTTTCCAGCAATGGCAGCAATTCGCGGGTGAGATGAAAGAGGCCGGCTACGTTGACGTTCATCACCCGCGCCCAGGCGTGGTAGGGGAAGCTCTCGATATTCTCGCCCCAGCTAAGGCCAGCATTGTTGAACAGGATGTTCAGCCGGTCCGTGCGCCGGGCGACCTCGGCGGAAAGGTCCGCCACGCCGCTTTCCGATCCGACATCGCCGGCAAAGCCTTCGGCACTGCCGGGCGCGTCGAGTTCGTTCAGAGCGCTCGCCGCCTGCTCGCACTCCTCGCCACGCCGCGACGCGATCATGACATGGGCGCCGGCCTGCACCATAGCGGTTGCGGCCATATGGCCGATCCCCGAAGCTCCTCCGGTAACGAGGGCTATTTTTCCAGAAAGGGAAAAGAGATGCTCGAAATAGTTCATGAAGGCGCTTCCGTTCGTGCTCGCTTTCGCTTGCAGGCGACATTGACAACAAGGCCAGTCTGTTCACCATTCGCGCATCCGTAAAGGCTGGAAACGCGCCGCCGCGTGGAAAAGCGATCTGCTCAACAGGGAGGAACGTATGGACGGCATGAATCTTGGCATGAGCGATCGCCTGAAGCCGGTTCACGAGCAGGTCGTGCGCATGGTGCGCGATGAGATCATGCCGGCCGACGAGGAGTTCCTTGCCGAAATCGGGCGCGACGGCGACCGCTGGTCCTACACGCCGCGTCAGACCGAAATCCTCGAGGGGCTCAAGGTGAAGGCCCGCGAACGCGGATTATGGAACTTCTGGCTTACGGACTCGGAGCGGGGCTACGGCCTGACCACGGTCGAATACGCCTATCTGGCGGAGGAAATGGGGAAGGCGCATCTGGGGGCGGAAACCTTCAACTGTTCGGCGCCGGACACGGGCAATATGGAGGTGCTGGAACGCTACGGCGCCGACGAGCACAAGGAGCGGTGGCTGGCGCCGCTGCTGGAGGGCCGGATCCGCTCCGCCTATCTGATGACGGAGCCGGACGTGGCGTCGTCGGATGCGACCAACGTCGCCATGCGTTGCGAGCGCGATGGCGATTCATACGTGCTCAACGGCGAAAAATGGTGGGCCTCGGGTGCGGGAGACCCGCGCTGCGCGATCTACATCGTGATGGTGCGCACGCCGGACGGCAGCCGGCCGAAGCACGAGCAGCACTCGATGATCCTCGTTCCGTCCGACACGCACGGCGTTACGAAGTTGCGTCCGATGACGGTCTATGGCGACGATGACGCGCCGCACGGCCATATGCATTTGCGGTTCGAGAATGTGCGCGTGCCGGCCTCGAACCTCCTCGTCGGGGAGGGGCAGGGTTTCGCCATCGCGCAGGGGCGGCTGGGGCCCGGGCGCATCCACCATTGCATGCGGGCGATCGGCCAGGCCGAGCGCGCGCTGGAGCTGATGTGCCAGCGCGCGCTGCGGCGCGAAGCGTTCGGCAAGAGGCTCGCCGAACTCGGCGCCAACTACGACATCATCGCAGAATGCCGCATGGAGATCGAGATGGCGCGGCTCCTGTGCCTGAAGGCGGCATGGATGATGGATCAGGGAGACAGGCGCGCGGCCGCGCCCTGGATCAGCCAGATCAAGGTGGTTGCGCCGCAGGTGGCGCTGAAGGTGACCGACGAGGCCATTCAGATGCATGGCGGGCAGGGCATCAGCCAGGACACGCCGCTGGCGCGGGCGTGGACGCATCTGCGCACGCTGCGGCTGGCCGATGGCCCCGACGCCGTTCACCGCCGTCAGGTGGCGCGCGCGGAACTCAGGAAGTACACGCAGCAGCCTCTGTGAAATCCGCGTTCAGTGCGCGCGTGAAGCGTCCGCAGCGTGGGTGAGTTCGCGCTCGAGACGTGCCTCTTCCTCGACTTTCGGGGTGATGAAGCGGCCCAGGAGCAGGTAGGCCACCGGCGTCAGGTAGAGGGTCGACAGGGCCGAAAGCCCGAGCCCGCCGACGATGACCCAGCCAAGCGCGATGCGGGCCTCGGCTCCCGCCCCGCTGGCCAGCACCAGCGGCAGACCGCCGACCACGGTGCAGATCATGGTCATCGCCACCGGCCGCAGGCGGATCAGCGAGGCCTGCTCGACGGCTTCGCGCACGCCCAGGCCACGGTCGCGGAGCTGGTTGGCGAACTCGACGATCAGGATCCCGTTCTTGGCCATGATGCCGACGAGGAGCACGAGCCCGATCTGGCTGTAGACGTTGAGGCTGGTGCCCGTAAAGATCAGCGCGAAGATCGCGCAGGCAAGCCCGAGCGGAACCGTCACCAGGATGATGAGCGCGCTGACGAAGCTCTCGAACTGGGCGGCCAGAACGAGCAGGATGATGACGATGGCGAAGCCGAAGATGGTGAACATGCTGTTGGCGGTCTCGCCCAGCGAGGCGGCTTCGGCTAGAGGAATGATGCGGCTTCCCTCCGGCAGGTAAGGCTCAGCGATTTCCCGGGCGGCGGCCAGGGCGTCGCCCAGCGCGAAATCGTCGGCGAGCGCGGAGGTCACTGCCACGATGCGCGCCTGCTGTTCGCGCGAGAGCGAAGGCGGCACTGCCTGTTCGCTGAGCGAGGTTATCGTGGCGAGCGGCACGAAGCGTCCGTCACCCGTCTTCACGAATATGTTCTCCAGGTCGGTCGGGTCGTTGACCGGGTTGGTCGTCGACAGCAGCTTTATGTCGATGCTCTTGTCTTCGATGAAGACGGTGCCGACCTTGCGGCCGTCGAGCAATGCCTGGATCGATGTGCCGAGACCGCCAATGTCGATGCCGAGGTCGGATGCGCGCTGGCGGTCGATGTCGACGCGCAACTGCGGCTGGGTGGTGTCACGGGAGAGGCGAGACTGCTGAAAGCGCGGATCCTTCTCCATGGCGGCCACGATGTTGGTGGCGGCTTCCGTCAGCCTGTCATAGTTCGACCCGGCCACGGCGAACTGGAGGCCGCTGCCCGAGCCGCGGATTCCCAGGCTGTTTGGCTGGAAGGCGAAGGCGCGGACGCCCGGCACCTTGCGTGCAAGCGCATTGACCTCGTTCAGGATGTCCTGCTGGCTTCGTTCGCGTTCTTCCCATGGCGCAAGGCCGAGCACCAGGAAACCGCTGTTGGTGCCGCCCATTCCGATGACGGAGAATGTGCTGCGGATGTCGCCCCCCTCGCGCAGCGGCGCGAGCAGGGCTTCCACCCGGCGCATCTGATCGGCGAGATAATCGAGGCTGACACCTTGTGGAGCCGAGACTCGCATGAAGGCCAGCGACCGGTCTTCGGCGGGCGTCAGCTCGTTCTTGATCGTCCCGTAGAGGCTGAACGCGATGCCGGCAAAGAGCGCCGAAACGAGCAGGATGATGGCCGGCGCATTGAGGCTGAAACGAAGTGTGCGCGCATAGAGGCGGGCCAGCTTGCCGCCGAGCCAGCCGAGCCGGCCGCCCTGACGGGTGCCGTCGGCGTTGCCCGCCGCCAGCATGCGCGACGCAAGCATGGGACACAACGACAAGGCGACGATGGAGGACAGAAAGACCGAAATCGCGAGCACGAAACCGAATTCGCGGAAGAGCCCGCCTGCCTGTCCCGGCAGGAAGGAGAGCGGGACGAATACGGCGACCAGCGTGGCCGTGGTCGCTATGACGGCGAAGAACACCTCCTTCGTTCCAAGGACGGCGGCCGCGCGAGGGCCCATTCCCATATTGCGCCGGCGCACGATGTTTTCCAGCACGACGATTGCGTCGTCGACGACAAGCCCCGTCGCCAGCACAAGCGCCAACAGCGTCAGGATGTTTATGGAAAAACCCGCCAGGTAGATAGCGGCGACGGTGCCGATGAGCGCCACCGGGATGGCGACGCCGGGAATGATCGTGGCCCGAATGTCCCGCAGGAAGACATAGATCACCAGGAGAACCACTGTCACGGAGATGCCAAGCGCGATTTCGACTTCGCTGATCGCGCCCTTGATGAAGGTGGCGTCGTCGCTGGAGATCGAGATCGACATGCCTTGCGGCAGGTCCGGCCGCAGAGCCTCGACCGCCGCGCGCACGCCTTCGGAGATGTCGAGCGTGTTTGACTGCGCCTGCCTTACAATGCCGAGGCCGATGCCCGGCGCACCGTTGGCGCGGAGCCGGCTTTCGCCGGTATCCGGCCCCAGCGTCACGGTGGCGACGTCGGCAAGCCGGACGTTCTTCGTCAGCTGGATGTTCTCGAAATCCTCCGCCGTCCGCACCGAGGCTGAGGCCCGGACGATCAGTTCCTGCGTGTTGCTGGAGAGCGAGCCGGCGGGCGTGTCGAAGGAAACACCGGCAAGCGCACTGCCGATGTCGCCAATGGTGAAGCCCTTGCTGGCGAGGCGGGTCTGGTCGACATCGACGCGGAATATCTTGTTGCGATCTCCGTAAACCTGAACATCGGCAACGCCGGGAACGGCAGCGAGCTTGTCGACGATCTCGTCTTCGACAAAGACGGTCATGTCCTCAATCGACAGGTTGTCGGAGACGACGGCCAGACGCATCACGGCGTCGGAATTCTCGTCGGCTTTGACGACCGTAGGGGTGTCGGCATCTTCAGGAAGCTGGTTCTGAATGCGGCCGACGGCGTCCCGTGCATCCGATGCGGCGGTGTCCAGGTTGACGCTTTCGCTGAACTCAACCGTCACGCGGCTTCTGCCGAACGAGGATGAGGAGGAAATGGAGGTCACACCCGCGATGCGGGCGACGGCGCCTTCGACGAAGGTGGTGATCTCGCGGTCGATGGTCTCGGCCGCCGCGCCGTCGAAACGCGTGGTGATGGAGATAACGGGACGGTCCACATCCGGCAGTTCCCGGACCTCGACGCCGTAGAGCGCGGCAAGGCCCGCCACGGTGATCAGCATGTTGAAAACGAAGGCCAGAACGGGGCGGCGAACGAAAAGCGCCGTGCTTCCCGCTGCGGTGTCGGAGATCGTCTCTTTGCTCATCGGATTTCCGCCTTCGTCACGAGCCACGGCCGGCGCCGCCGTTGCCGGCCTCGTCTCCGGCGACCATCACCTTCTGGCCCTCGCGGACCGAATGCACGCCCTCGGTGACCACCTGGTCGCCGTCTTCGAAGGTGCCGTCCACGAGCACGAGATCGGCGTTGCGCTGGACGATGCGCACCGGCGTTCTCCGGGCGACGCCGTCGCGAACGACCCAGACATAGGCGCCGTCGCTGCCCCACTGGATCGAGAGCGGATCGACGGCGGGGAAGCTTTCCCCGTCGAACCGCATCGTCACCTGGAAGGCCATGCCGGAACGCAGTACGTCACCGGGATTCTCGATAAGGCCCTGGATGCGCAGGGTGCGGCTGCCTTCGTCGACCTGGTTGTCGATGGCCCGAACCTGGCCCTGATAACGCTCGCCCGGCCTGGCGACCGATTCGGCCACAAGGGGCGCGCCAACGGTGATGGCGCGGGCATATTTTTCGGGCACCCAGAAATCCACCAGAAGCTGCGACCGGTCGTCGAGCCTGGCGATGTCCGACGAGGAGGTGACATAGTCTCCCAAAGACACCGGCAGGATGCCCAGCATGCCGCCGATGGGAGCGATTATCTGTCGCCTTGCCAGCGCCAGCCGCGCATCGCGCAACGCCAGTGCCGCGTTACGCACCTGAAGCTCCGCCTCGGTCTGCTGGACGGCGGTCACGGTGTTGGAGGAGCGGAGGGCCTCAATGCGCTCCAGCCGGGCCTGCGCGTCGTCGAGGGCAAGCTGGGCGCGATCCAGCGCGATTTCCTCGGCTTCGGCATCCAGCCGCGCGATTACCGCGCCGGCCTCCACCGGTTCGCCGGGTTTGGCCAGGATCTCCACCAGCCGGCCGGACGCATAAGGCCGCACTGCTACCGAATGGAGCGCCCTGCCGGTGCCGATCGCAGTAAGGCGATCGTTGATCGTGGCGTCGGTGACGGGCCGTACGACCACTGCGCTGCCAGCACCGCCCGGTCCGCCGCGCCGCGCACCGCCTCTGCCCGGCGCACCATCTTGGGAAACCGCAGCCTCGGCCGGTCCCTGGCCCAGCCCCCACTCGGCCACGATCTGCGCCGCCCCTGGCACGAAACGGTACCAGATGGCCATGGTGGCCACTAAAATGAACAGGCCCAATAGGAGCTGTTTCCACCAGGTCATGCAAATCTCCGGCTCAACAATGTGTGCGGCAAGGAAGGTGGTGCCCAGGCCAGAACGATTGTTGCCGCCTGCGCCCATGTTCCTACGCCGAAACGGCGGCGGATTTCACCAAGAATATCATTAAATCGCAGTAATGGTTGGAACCGATGCCCTGCTGTGGCGTCTTGAAACTGTGCTTGTAATGTCGTGGCTGGATCGGCGCTGATCGTGTCTCGGCTCCCGCGCCCGTGGCTCGACGACCTGTCTGGGAGATTGGCGATGATCTGGGATTTCGACGAGGCCCGCCGCAGGATGGTGGAGCGCGATCTCGTCGGGGGCGGCATCAGAGACGGGGCGGTGCTGGAGGCGATGCGAAAGGTGCCGCGCCATGAGTTCGTGCCCGAGGATATGAAGGCATCGGCCTATGACGACGCGCCGCTGCCCATCGGCGAAGGCCAGACCATCTCGCAGCCCTATGTGGTGGCGTATATGATCGAAGCTTCGGGCCTGGTGCGGGGCGAGCGCGTGCTGGAGATCGGGACCGGCTCGGGCTACGCGGCCGCGGTGATGGCTGAAATCGCCGCAGAGGTCCATACGATCGAGCGCTACGAGGCACTGGCCGATGCGGCGCAGGCAAGGCTCCAGCGGCTGGGCTACGGCAATGTGCACGTCGTGCAGGGCGACGGAACGCTGGGACTTCCGGAAAAGGCGCCTTTCGACGCGATCGTCGCGGCGGCGGGCGGACCCGATGTTCCAGCGGCCTGGAAGGAGCAGCTTGCGCCCGGAGGGCGGCTCATCATGCCCGTCGGCACCCGGACGGAGCAGAGGCTCATCCGGGTCGTGCTCGACGAACATGGCAATACCAGCGAGGAAGACCTGTTGCCCGTCCGCTTTGTCGCGCTTGTGGGCAGCGCGGGCTGGCGCGCCGAATAGGATGCGGCTTCGGACAGTCTATCTGCCGGCTTTTTCCCTTTGTTCAGCCAAACGGGCCCGCGCGGCGCGAAGTATGAGCTGGAACTCCGTCATCATCGCCCCCTCGATGGCCAGTCCATCGGCTGGAACGGCGCCCGGGTCTTCCTGGTGATCCTCCAGTTCCGCCCGCTCTTCCATGGCCGCCCAAAGCGCTTCCGCATCGTCATCCGCCATGTCGGCAAGCCATGCCAGGATAAGCGCAAGCGTTTCCCTCTGGGCGTGGAGGGCTCCTTCGAGTTCCTCAATGGTCATTTGCGACATGCGGCTTTCCTCGCTCGGGCAGTCAGGTGGAAGTCACGAGAGGAGTCACTGGCCGTTGTCAGCCGCGGCAGGCTGCCGGCGCGCTTGGCCGACGGCGGTCGCGATACCGCTGAAAGCGACATGCTCGGGGTCGTCCGACCGTCGGTTGGCCTCGCGCAGGAAGCGCAGGGGAAACAGCGCCGCCTCCACATTGGCGGCCGATACCGCGGCGGGACGCAGCTTGTCGTCCTTGAGCGCCCGCTCGGCCTCCTCCATCACGCCGTCTATCTGGTCGCCGGTTGCAAGTCCCTGTTCGCGCATCAGGCGGCAAAGCGCCGCCATGGCCATGAGAACGCCTTCCAACTGCAGGTTCGCGGTGTTCATTCTTGAGCCTCCCGAATTGGCATCCGTCGACGAGTATAACAGATAATGCCGGCCCGGTTCACGGCCATCCACGATATGGCGTTATCCCCGTCCGCGATAGGTCGGCACGCCCTGCTCGGGTATCCAGACCGAGGCGGGAGCAGGCCCGGTTTGCCAGAACACATCGATGGGTATGCCGCCGCGGGGATACCAGTATCCGCCGATCCGCAGCCATTCGGGTTCCAGAAGGTCCGCCAGCCGCCTGCCTATGGAGACGGTGCAATCCTCGTGGAACGCGCCGTGGTTGCGGAATGCGCCGAGATAGAGCTTCAGGGATTTGCTCTCCACCAGCCACTGGCCCGGCACATAGTCGATCACCAGATGGGCAAAGTCCGGCTGGCCCGTCATCGGGCAGAGCGACGTGAATTCGGGCGCCGTGAAACGCACGCAATAGGGGCTGTCGGCTTGCGGGTTCGGCACCCGCTCCAGCCTGGCCTCTTCAGGCGATCCGGGCAGGGGGCTTGGGGAGCCGAGCTGGGTCAGATGCCCGTAGATGTTGGTTTTTTCCGTCATTTTCCTGCAATCCGCGGGTCTAGAGCCATTCGGTGACGAAGGTCGGGCTGGCATGGATGTCGATCATCTCCAGCCGCTCCGGCCCCATGTTCTCGAAGCGGTGAGGCGCGCCTGCCGGTGCAACGAGTATGTCGCCCTCCGTGGCGATGATGACCTCGTTGCCCACGACGAACCGCACCCTGCCCTTCCTGACGATGAAGGTCTCGGCATAGGGGTGGCTGTGCAGCGCGGGGCCATAGCCGATCGTGTCGGTTTCGTTGAAGATGATCGATACGCCGCTTCCCGTGTCAGGCCGCTGCCATTCGCCGTGCCAGCGATCCGGGTCGGGCCGCCACGAATCGCCGGTGGAATGCTTTTTCATGGGACCCACCCCAGCTCGTTTCACGACTGCCCGCATCTGGCGGGCACGGGGTGCTGAATGTCAATCACCGAGCGGCAATGTGCGGTCCGGTCGGGCGAGCCCGGCGGTGACTATGCAAGCTGACCCTGAGCGCCTGATGTGGATGGTGGGCGTGACAGGGATTGAACCTGTGACCCCTTCGATGTCAACGAAGTGCTCTCCCGCTGAGCTACACGCCCATCCGACGCGCGCATACATCACAAAATCGCGGGCGGCGTCAATAGAAAGGTTGCCGCGCGTGGCTGCCATTTCCGATACGGCATGCTGCGACGGAGCGCACGCGCAGGCGGCTACGCCGTCCGAGTTTCTTATTCCGCGCCCTTTCCATCCATGGTAGTCTTTTTTGTCTAGATTGCCGATGTCTTGGGGGGAGACATGGGGATGTACGACGAGAGACAGCTGGATGTGGTCGCCTCCGAAATCGCCGAAGCCATCGAGCAGGCATGTTTCGGGGCTGCCCCTTGGAGCCATGCCTGCGAACTCTTTTCCTCGGCGTTTCCCGGCGGGTTCACAGCCTTGATGAACCAAGATTTCATCCATGAGCGGGTGAATTTTCATGAAATCATCAATATGGAATCGGTATTTGTAGACAGCTATTGCGCGCGCTATGGCCACATCAATCCATGGGTCGAGATGTGGACGCGAATGCCAAGCGGAAGCGTATTCGTGGCAGAACGGGACAGGCCCGCCAGAACCTTTACGCATACCGAATATTACAACGACTGGCTCATGCCCCAAGGCGACGTCATCGCCGGTGTTGGACTTAAAGTGGACGCGAGTCCGACAGACGTCATATTTTTCCCGATACACTATCCGCAAAGATATTCCGAAAAGTACGATGTCCCCGCCGCAGAGATCTCCCGCCGCCTCGTCGGCGTGATCGAACGGGCCGCCGGTATCACAGGCGCGCTCAATGCCGAAGCAGAGAAGCTGACTGCACCATCGGCGCTGGTCGAACGGCATGGCGGCCCGGCTTTTGTCGTGGACGGCTCATTGCAGTTGACCGAAACGAACGAGCAGGCAATCGACCACGTTTCGAGGGGGCGCCTGGTTCGTTGTCGCTCCGGCCGTTTGTCTTTTACCGACCGCCGTCTGAACAAGCGTGTCGCCGGCATCGTGCGCGATCTCAGCCGCTCACCCGCCGCCGCTGCCAGCCGCTGTCTGTGGGAAGGTGCCGACGGCCCCTGGGTCCTTCATTTCGCGCGCCTGCCCTCGACGGCTTCGCTGCCCACGCTTCTGCCCCGCCGCACCCAAGTACTCATCGTGATGAAGAGTTTGGCCGACCACAGTCCGCTGGACATCGAAAGCTTCGCCCGCCATTTCGGCCTTACGCCTGCGGAGAGGCGCTTCTGCGTGTCTCTCTTCCACGGACGGACGCTTCTCGAAGCCGCGCTCGAACACGGAATATCGCACGGCACCGCCCGGCAGCGGATGAAGGCGATTTTCCAGAAGACGGGAACACATCGGCAGTCGGAGCTTTGCCTGCTCCTGGCGCGGCTTTCCCTTTGACCGTGCGCCCGGCGATGGCGCTCAAGCCGCCTGCAGCAGCTTTTCCACTTCGTTCACGAGATCGCGAAGATGGAAAGGTTTCGACAGAACCTTTGCGTCACGCGGTGCGTTGGAGTCGGGATTGAGCGCCACGGCGGCGAAGCCGGTGATGAACATGACCTTGAGGTCCGGGTCGATCTCCGTGGCGCGGCGAGCCAGTTCGATGCCGTCCATCTCCGGCATGACGATGTCGGTCAGGAGCAGCGAGAAGGGTTCCTCGCGCAGGCGGGCATAGGCGCCGGCGCCGTTGTCGAAATCGATGACCTCATAGCCGGCGCGCTCAAGCGCCTTCACGAGGAAACGCCGCATATCTTCATCGTCTTCTGCAAGGAGAATTCGTGCCATCATGCCTACCGAACGAAACCGGACCAACCTTTGCGGCGGCCGCGAAGTGTCTTCGTATATGATTCGGACAGGGTAAATATCAAGTGAATGAGATATCTTGCCCACCGCCAGACTGTCGCGGACACTGGACAGGGATTGGCCGTGATGGCAGGCTTGTCGAAGGGAGAAAATAAAGATGAACGATGTGCGGGGGCTAATGGGCGTGAGATGAGCGCGGTTGACGATTTCTCCGACGTTCCCGCATTCGAAATTCGCTCGGCGGGCGAGCAGCGCTCTCCTTTCCTGTTCAACTCGCCGCATAGCGGCCGGCACTACCCCGACCGGTTCCTTCGCATGAGCTGCCTCGACGCGGCAGCGATCCGACGTTCGGAAGATTGCTATGTGGACGAGCTCTTCAACCCCGCTTCGGCCTTCGGTGCGCCGCTGCTCGTGGCCAATTTTCCACGGGCCTATCTGGATGTGAACCGCGAGCCGTGGGAGCTCGACCCGCGCATGTTCTACGAGCCGCTGCCTTCCTTCGCCAACATGCGTTCGCCGCGGGTGGCCGGCGGCCTCGGCACGATTCCAAAGCTCGTCGGGGAAGGGCAGGACATCTATGGATGCCGGCTGCCGCTTTCCGAGGCGCTGATGCGCATCGACGCGATCTACAGGCCCTATCATGCGTGCCTCGCCGAGATGCTCAGTCGCACAAGGGCGCGGTTCGGCTATGCGGTGCTGATCGACTGCCACTCCATGCCGGCCAATATCCGGGTGGGCGAGGCGGGCATGCGGCCGGATTTCATCATAGGCGACCGCTTCGGTGCGTCCGCAACGTCCGGCCTGACCGAGTACGCCATAGGGCTGCTTTCGGCCAAGGGATACAAGGTCGTCCATAACAAGCCCTATGCCGGCGGCTTCATCACGGAGCATTACGGGCGACCGACCGAACAACTCCATGCCCTGCAGATCGAGATCAACCGGGGGCTCTATCTCAACGAACGCACCTTCGAGCGGACGGAGGGCTTTGCCCGCCTTGCCGTCGACATTCGCGAATTCGTGCGCGACCTGATGATGATCCCGGACCAGTATTTCGTCTCACCGCTTGCGGCGGAGTGAGCGGCTGGGCGCTTTCCTGGATAAAAAAAGACCGCATCGTTTACACGACACGGTCGTAAGTCTAGGGAGGAAACGCCCAAAGTGGGCAGGATGGCAACGCCATCCGAATCAAAGTTTATGTTGCGCTGCACAAATGTCAAGTCCGGCGGTTGTATTTTTCGCGCCGGCGAAATGCGCCGGTTGTAAAATGGATAGGTAAATGGGTCCCACTCCGGATTTCATGCGCCGTATTGCCGCGGCGGCGGCGGCCGAGACGCTGCCGCGTTTTCGCAATGGCGGCTTGGTCGACAACAAGCTGGCCGCCGGTTTCGATCCCGTCACGGAGGCAGACAAGGGGGCCGAAAAGGCTATAAGGACGCTGATCCGGGAAGAATTTCCCGAACACGGCATCATCGGCGAAGAATTCGGGGCGGAAAATGCCGGGCACAGCCATGTGTGGGTCATCGATCCCATCGACGGCACACGGGCATTCATCTCCGGCCTGCCGCTGTGGGGCACGCTTGTCGGCTTGACGGTGGAGGGCAAGGCCGTTGCGGGGCTGATGTCGCAGCCCTTTATCGGCGAGCTTTATTTCGCGGATGGCGGAGGCGCATTCTACGAGGGGCCGGGCGGCAACCGGCGGCTCACGACACGCCCGACCACGGCACTTGGCGATGCGACGCTCTGCACCACGACGCCGGCGCTGTTCAACGGACTGCGGCGGGCGCTTTACGACCGGGTGGAGCAAGCGGTGAAGCTGCCGCGCTACGGGACAGATTGCTACGCTTATGCAATGGTCGCGGCCGGTCACGTCGATTTGGTCGTCGAGTGCGATCTCCAGCCCTACGATATCGTAGGGCTGATACCCATTATCGAGAAGGCTGGCGGCGTGATCACGCGGTGGGACGGGGCGGCGGCCGAAAAGGGCGGCGATATCGTTGCCGCCGCGACGCCCGAGCTGCATTCCCAGGCCATGGAACTACTGAACGCTTCATGACGCCGTCCCGGACGACAAACGACACCGATTTTCCGGAGTTGCCTCAAGCCAGCGCCAGGGATCCGTTCTCGGCGGCGCTGTCCCCCAATATATAGGTCGTGGCGGCGGCGAGCACCTGTTCGCGGTAGAAATCGGCTTCCTGCAGCAGTTCATGTCTGGCGCCGTCGACCGTGAGCGCAGCGGCGCTGCGCAGCCCGCGCGCATAGCGCTCGATCGCCGGCGTCGAAACCACACGGTCGGCGCCGGCAGCCAGAAACAGGATCGGAATACGGATTGAGGCCATGAATCGGGGATCGCGCACGCGATCGGAGGCCACGCACGCGGCATATACCCAGGCGGCGGTGGGGGCGCCCATGGCAAGCTCCGGATGGTGCGCGACGATCGACTGGTTGCGCGCGAAGCGCCGGTCGTCGCTTGTCAGCCTGTTGCCGCTGAAGGGCAAGGGATCGTCGCGCCGCCTGCCGCCGGGGGCGTAGAGGCTTCCCATGCCCAACACATGGAAAAATCCGGCCAACCGCCTCAGCGCCGGCATTGACAGCGGCGCGGAAAAGTCCAGCGGGGGGCCAGAAGGACCATGCGGCGCACCCGGTTGACCAAGTCCCGCGCTGCCAGCAGCGCAACCAGCGCTCCCATGGAATGGGCCATCAAATGAAACGGGGGCCGGCAATCCGGCAGTATGATGTCGGTGAAAAACTGATTGAGGTCGGACACATAATCGTCGAAGCGCTCGATGTGCCCCTTGCGGGGGTCGCTCAGCAGCCGGCCGGAGCCGCCTTGTCCGCGCCAATCGAGCATCGCACAGGCAAAACCGCGCTTGGCCAGATCGCCGACGGTCTCGAAATACTTCTCGATGCTTTCGTTGCGGCCCGGCAAGAGGACGATTGTGCCGCTCGGAGCGGCATTGGGAAACAAGGCATAACGGATGTGTAGCCCGTCGGCGGCCTTCATCAACCCGGCTTTGGTGCCGGCAGGGACAGGATTTTCCGGTACCTGGCGAAGGAGCTCAGTCATCGCGGCCGATGCTTGTTGCAATCCAGATGTGATAAAGACCAGACCGGATAAAAGCAAAAGCTTTCCGGTCGAGGTGCCAGGGCCATGCAGGCAAAAACGCCAACGGCATGCCGGAGGCGGCGGTGCCGCCCCCGGCCTTTGCCGGAGCGCCTGGAAGGGACGATGCAGACGCTCCGAACAACGAGTTGACGAGCATTCTAGCAACGCGACCTGAACGCAGCCCTAAACCCTCGTTCAGGTGCCGTTCATCCGCTTCCTCGGAGATATCTTGAAGCCTTAAGGGTAAATTCCCAAATCTAGATTGCAGCCGCCAACAGGGGCTGCTGGTCCCTTGGAAACGCCGTTAGCGGGTTTCGGGTGGGACCAGAACGCAAATGTTGCTCAAACGGAGGACTACCCCATGCGTCATGTCGATTTTTCCCCGCTTTACCGTTCGACGGTCGGCTTCGACCGTCTATTCACCATGCTCGATTCGCTTGCCCAGCCAGACAACGGGCAGACTTATCCGCCCTACAACATCGAGCGGACAGGCGATGATGCCTACCGCATCTCAATGGCTGTTGCCGGCTTTTCCGAGAATGACATCTCGGTCGAGGCGCATCGCAATCTGCTGACGATCAAGGGCGAAAAGAGCGAGGAGCAGGAGAACGAAGGCACGGAGCTGCTTTATCGCGGCATCGCGGGCCGCAGCTTCGAGCGCCGTTTCCAGCTCGCCGACCATGTCGAGGTCAAAGGCGCTGCGCTGAAGGACGGCCTTCTGCACATCGACCTCGTGCGCAATGTTCCCGAGGAGATGAAGCCGCGCCAGATCCCGATCTCGCGTGCCTCCAAGGACAAGGCCAAGCAGATCGAGGGGCAGACCGCGGCCTGACGCGAGCGCCCAAGCATCCGGAGAATGGCGGCGCGCTGTGTCGCCATTTTGCCCAGATCACGATGACGCTTCCTTGAATCGTCATCGTGACCTGTCCCCTTGCTGGAGCATGACCTTGTTCCGGAAACCGCGGTCGGTTTCTTCGGTTTCTTCTGGGATTTTACACGCGGCCTTCGGCCTCCTTCAAAGGCTGGCGGTTCATGGTCCATCGATAGAGCAGGGCGTCCAGCGAGACGTAGCCCGCGCCCTTGATCACCAGATGGGCCAGCAAGAAGACCCAGAGCGTGCGCTGATCCCAGATGAGGCCGTCGGAGAAGCGGTCGAACCAGGCACCTGTGGTCTCCGCTCCGACATCGTGCACCGTGATGTCGACGACGGATTGAACGACGACGAAGGCGATCATCCCAAGTGCCGCCAGCCGTGTGAACAACCCCAGGACGATCAGCAGAGGCAGGACGAATTCGGCATAGGTGCCCGCCCACACGACTGGCGTCCATGGCAGGAACGGGACATTGGAGACGTCGAAGCCGGCGGCCTCGACGGCAGGCAAGGCGATCTGAAAGTAAGCGCCGTCGGCAACGTTGAAGAAGCCGGCAATTCCCTCGCCGACCTTTGTCCGGGCGGAACTGAGGAAGTAGAAATAGAGCACCGCAAGGAAGGCGAAGCGCGCACCAAGGCCAAGCAGCCAACCTTCGGTGCCGGTTTCAAGGGCGGCGAAAACCCGGTGGTGCAGGTGGGCGACATTCCGAATCAGTTTCAAGCCCATCATCCTTCCTGTTGTGCCCCCGCACTCTTTTCTCCCGGCGTGCAGCCGCTGAACGCGCCGCTCTCGATGAGCAGGCCGATGGCCGGCGCCAGGTCGAAGGAGGGGACAGTTGCGAGCGTGGTTTCGGCCGCTATGTGCAGGCTGCTGCCGGACATCAGCGTTTCGATGAACTGAAGCGGTCCGGGCGCGAGCTTATAAAGCCTCACCTGCAGGCCCGGGCGGGTGATCAGCACATTCTCCGGCTCGGCGGCATAAATGCGTCCGGGCATTTCCGCGCTACGCTGAGCCATGAAAATCGCGTGGACGGCATAGCTGGAGCGGACGATGCGGACGGCCGGGTGCGGGACAAAGCGCGCACCCGCCAAAGCGTCCGGCGGCAGCGCTTCAATTTCCCCCGGTCCGAGAGGTGCGGCATCGGCCGCATGGTAGGCGTCGAGCCATGCGCGCTCCAGGCGAGCAAGGTCGGGCAGGTATTTCAGGTGACGAACCGGCTGGAATCCCGCGAGAAAGTCGGCAAATTCATGCCCGTATTCGATGACCAGCCGCGAGCGTGGCGGGTGGGCCCGCAGAAACTCGCGGGCGAGCAAGCGGAAGTTCTGTTCGCCCAGCAGGCGGGCGATCGCCGGGAAGATCTCCGAAAGCGCCGTCACCAGACCGTAAGTGACATTGTTGCGGTAGACATTGAAGCGCTTCTCGGCGGCCTTGCCGCGCGGGCCTGTCACCCGTTCGGGCCTGGGCTGGTCGGGATCCAGTATCGCGGCGCCGAACGCTGCCCCGTAGTTCCCTGCCGCGGCTGGCGCGCTTTTGCTATGAGAGCTGGGCCGCATGGCGCTTTCCTGTCGTTCGGGCATGGCCGTGCCGCCGTAGGATCGCCTCGGCGGCGGCCGCCTCGGACCTCAGCACCGGCCAATCCGGGACGTCGGCATCCCATTCGACGAGAGTCGTGATCGGGCCCTGGGCGGCGATCACCGTTTCAAAGAGGGTCCACACCGGATCGGCCACCGGCCGGTCGTGGCTGTCGATGAGCAGCGTCGCGCCTTCGTCGTCTTCCTGCTGGTCATGGCCGGCAAGATGGATCTCGCCGACATGCTCGAGCGGGAAGTCGGCCAGATATTCGGTGGCGCTGTAGCCGTGATTGGTGGCGGAGACAAAGACATTGTTGACATCGAGCAGCAGGCCGCAGCCCGTGCGGCGGACGATTTCGCGCAGGAAACCGGTCTCGCCCCAGGTGGATTCCTTGAAAAGCACGTAAGTGGACGGGTTTTCCAGAAGGATCGGCCGGCCGATTGCCTCCTGCAACTGGTCGATATGAGCGCAAACGCGCGCCAGCGTCTCATCGGTATAGGGCAGGGGAAGGAGATCGTTATAAAAGACGTCGTCATGGCTCGACCAGGCCAGGTGTTCCGATACAAGGCAAGGCTCGTAGCGTTCAACGAGGCCGGCGAACCGCGCCAGATGCTCCCTGTCCAGCGGGTTCAAGCCGCCGATGGACATGCATACGCCGTGCAGCGACACGGGCAGCATCTGGCGGATTTTCGTGAGCGCGGCGTGCGGCGGACCGCCCGCGCCCATGTAATTTTCCGCATGCACTTCAAGAAAGCCGATGGAGGCCGGCTCGGCGGCGATGGCTTCGAAATGCTGCGGCTTAAAGCTGGCGCCGGCGCGTCCGGCAGGGTTGAAAGCCGAAAAGCGGTCGTAGGATGCGGAAGGTTCCGAAAGCTCGCGTACCATTTTCCTCTCCTGACATTCGGACGCGGGAGCCGAGGCGGGCCAAGCTCATTTCATCGCGCCGAGATGTACACCGGGAATGGCAACGCTCGATTTTTTGCCGTGACGTTCTACGGCAGCTCCCGCCATTCCCGGCACATTTCAGGCAGGTCGCCTTACGACGGGATGTCCCGGTCGAGCGGATCGGGCGAGCCCATACGGTCGCCGGGCAACTCCACGGTGGTGCAGGTGCCGCCGTCGACGAACTTCCAGGCGTTGCCCTGGTAGTCGACCTTGGATGTGCCGGCGCAGGTGGTGCCGGGACCGGCGGCGCAGTCATTCTGACCGGCCAGGGCGACGCCGTAGCATTTCTCCTTGCCTGCATCCATCGCGGCCTTGACTTCCGCCTCGCTCAGCGGGGCCGCGGCGGCACCTGAAGCAAGAGCGGCGGTAACGACGCTGGCCAGATAGGCCGCGCCTACTATGTTCTTTGTGGACATGCATTTCTCCTCTCGAGGTTAAATCGAAGCCGGAGGTTGACCGGCTCGATAATCTTTCCAGAGGCGCTGTTCACTTGGAAATCAATCGAATGCGAATATTTGTTCACTCATGCGTGAACTCTTCCGGACGGGGTGCGAATGGATCCGATGAGCGTTTCGAATTGCCGGATTTCCTCAACCGTGGTGGCATAGGATGCGACGAACCGGCAGAGCACCTCCCCAGGGCTTGGCTTGTCGGCAGCGTCGTCGGGAGCGGACCAGGAATGGAACCGGGCGCCATTTTCCTCAAGATGCGCTGCCGCCTTCGAAGAAAGAATGGCAAAGACCTCGTTTGCGGCCGGGCGCCAGGCAAGGCGCGCAGCGGGCGACGTCTCCAGGATGCCGGCGAGGCGCTGTGCCATCGCGTTGGCATGTGACGCATTGCGAAGCCACAGATCGTCCTCGAAATAGGCATCGAACTGGGCGGCAACAAACCGGCTCTTGGAGAAGAGATGCGCCGCCCGCTTGCGAATGAAGGGAAGATCCCGTGCCTTCTCCGGGTCCATCACGACAATGGCCTCCGCACACCAGCAGCCATTCTTCGTGCCGCCGAAGGAAAGAATGTCGATGCCGCGCTTCCAGGTCATCTCCGCAGGCGTGGTATCCAGCGTCACGAGCGCATTTGCAAAGCGGGCTCCGTCCATATGCAAGGGAAGGCCATGGCGGCGGCAGATGCCGCTGATGGCCTCGAGATCGGACAGGCCGTAGACGGTGCCGACTTCCGTCGCCTGCGTCAGGGAAACCGCCATGGGCTGGCCGGCATGGACGAACTCGGGAGGGAAGCGACCGATCGCTTCTTCAAGGGCTTGATGATCCATCCGGCCGCTGGCGCCGGAAACGCCGCAAAGGCGAGCGCCGCCGGTCAGGTATTCGGGCGCGCCGCCCTCGTCCTCGCGGGCGTGCGCCTGACTATGGCAGAAGGCTACGCCGCCCGGCCGGTTAAGGGCGGCAAGCGAAAGCGCATTTGCGGCGGTGCCGGTGGCGACGAAAAAGACCGCGACCTCGCGTTCGAAAATTTCGCAGAACCGCTTCTCCACCTTGCGGTCGAGCTCGCTCGTTCCATATGCGGGCGCAAAGCCGCTGGCATGACGATGAAGGGCTTCGCTGATTGCCGGATGGGCCCCGGCCCAGTTGTCAGAGGCGAAATTCATACCTGCCAGGCTCCTATGGATGCGACAGCAAACTGACAGCCGACCGCGGTGGACGCAAGTGTTGTCGCAACGCCGGGCGACGGCTGTGGAAGACCGCTTCTCTGCCTGAAATTGCGGCTTCGGCGGATATCCCGCAACTTTGTTGCTCCGACGAGGTGCATTTTTTGCGTTTTCGTCTTGTGCGATCTGTGATTTTCTGGCATGTCAGTAAATAGGACAGTAGTGCTGTCTTATTTATTCGCGTAACTGACGCCCGTATTCGTTATAATGGCGGCTCGGGCGAGCCGGCTTGTGCGAATGCGGCGGGAGGCGGCGGATCGGCGCCGAGCGCCCACTGGAAGAAGCGTATGCCGGGGAGACGGCTAGGGTCTGATCAGGTCGGGCCTGTGCACAAATCCTAGCGCTTCCGGCCTTTCGAACGATGCGCCGAGCTGAAAAATCGGGATGCGCCGTCAATGACGAGGCCCGCCCGCAAGTGATCGACGCCCCGGCTCCCGGGGCCAGACGTGGAGGAAGTAGCGATGACGGAAATGACGCCATCTGTATCGATCGGACGGATGTCCGCCGGGCAGGACGGGACGATCGTCGCCAAACGCGGTTCCACGGCTAGCGGTGCCTTTCATGCAGCATGGGGCCTGCCGGCCACGCAGGGCCTCTACGACCCCCGCAACGAGCACGACGCGTGCGGCGTCGGTTTCGTTGCGCACATGAAAGGAAAGAAGTCTCATTCGATCATCGGCGACGGGCTGGCGATGCTTGAGAACCTTACCCATCGCGGCGCCGTGGGCGCCGACCCGCTGGTCGGCGACGGCGCGGGCATGCTCGTGCAGATCCCCGACCGTCTCTTCCGCGAGGAAATGGCGAAGCAGGGCGTGGAGCTTCCCGAACCCGGCACCTATGGTGTCGGCCATGTCTTCATGCCGCAGGACAAGGCTCTGCAGGATCACGTCGAGGAGGTGATTGCCGATGTGGTGCGCTCGGAGGGCCAGGTCCTGCTCGGCTTCCGCGACGTGCCGGTTGACAATTCCTGCTTGTCCAAGGCTCCCGAAATAGTCGCCTCGGAGCCGGTCCACCGGCAGGTCTTTATCGGGCGGGGCGCGGGCATCGCCGACGAGGAGGACTTCGAGCGCCGTCTCTACATCCTGCGCAAGGTCATATCCGGCCGCATACATCAGGAATCGGAAGGGAGGGACTATGGCTTCTACATCGTGTCGCTGTCGGCGCGAACCATCGTCTATAAGGGAATGTTCCTCGCCTACCAGCTTGGCGCCTATTACCATGATCTGAGGGACGAGCGTTTCGAATCGGCGCTGGCGCTGGTGCATCAGCGGTTCTCCACCAACACCTTCCCCTCCTGGAAGTTGTCGCACCCTTACCGGATGGTCGCCCACAATGGCGAGATCAACACGGTGCGCGGCAACGTCAACTGGATGGCCGCGCGCCAGGCTTCGGTCGATTCGGAGCTGTTCGGCAACGACATCTCGAAGCTGTGGCCGATCTCCTACGAGGGTCAGTCGGACACGGCCTGCTTCGACAACGCGCTCGAGTTCCTCTACCAGGGCGGCTATCCCATGGTCCATGCCATGATGATGCTGATTCCGGAAGCATGGGCCGGCAACAAGCTGATGAGCGCGGAGCGCCAGGCCTTTTATGAATATCATGCCGCCCTCATGGAACCGTGGGACGGTCCGGCTGCCGTGGCCTTCACCGACGGCCGCCAGATTGGCGCGACGCTGGACCGCAACGGCCTGCGTCCCGCCCGCTATCTGGTGACGGACGACGACCGCGTCATCATGGCCTCGGAGGCCGGCGCGCTGGTGGTGCCCGAGGAGAAGGTGGTCTCCAAGTGGCGGCTGCAGCCCGGCCGCATGCTGCTGCTCGACCTGGAGCAGGGGCGCATCGTCTCCGACGACGAGCTGAAGGCGGAGATCGCCACCAAGCATCCGTTCAAGGAATGGCTGAAGAATACCCAGCTTATCCTTGAGGAGCTGAACCCGGTGGAGCCGCGGGCGCTGCGCAAGGATGTGTCGCAGCTCGACCGCCAGCAGGCGTTCGGCTATACCCAGGAAGATACCAAGATGCTGATGGCGCCGATGGCGACGACCGGCCAGGAAGGCATCGGCTCGATGGGTACCGACACGCCGATCTCGGCCATGTCGGACAAGTCGAAGCTGCTTTACACCTACTTCAAGCAGAACTTCGCCCAGGTCACCAATCCGCCGATCGATCCGATCCGCGAGGAACTCGTGATGAGTCTCGTCTCCTTCATCGGGCCGCGGCCGAACATCTTCGATCTGGTGGGGAGCTCGCGCCGCAAGCGCTTGGAAGTGCGCCAGCCGATCCTGACCAATGGCGATCTGGAAAAGATCCGCTCCATCGGCCACACCGAGGACCGTTTCGACACCAAGACGCTGGACGTCACCTATTCGGTGGTCGAGGCGGCGGCCGGCATGGCCGGTGCGCTCGACCGGCTATGCGACCGTGCCGAAGCGGCGGTGGCCGGCGGCTACAACATCATCATCCTGTCCGACCGGCAGATGGGGCCGGACCGGATCGCCATTCCGATGCTGCTGGCGACGGCCGCGGTGCATCATCACCTCATCCGCAAGGGCCTGCGCACGGCGGTGGGGCTGGTCGTGGAATCGGGCGAGCCGCGCGAGGTGCATCACTTCGCCTGTCTTGCCGGCTATGGCGCCGAGGCCATCAACCCCTATCTCGCCTTCGACACGCTGCTCGACATGCATGCGCGCGGGGAGTTCCCGCCCGAGGTCGATCCGAACGAGGTGGTGAAGCGCTATATCAAGTCCATTGGCAAGGGCATCCTCAAGGTGATGTCCAAGATGGGCATCTCGACCTATCAGTCCTATTGCGGGGCGCAGATTTTCGATGCGGTGGGGCTGCGGAGCGATTTTGTCGAGCGCTACTTCACCGGCACGGCAACGACCATCGAGGGCGTCGGCCTGGAGGAGATCGCGCGGGAAACCGTCGCACGGCACAGTGCGGCGTTCAGCCCGGACCCGGTGTTGCGGGATTCGCTGGAGGTCGGCGGCGAGTACAACTACCGGATTCGTGGCGAAGACCATGTGTGGTCGCCCGACGCCGTCGCCACCTTGCAGCATGCCGTTCGCAAGAAGTCGTGGGAGACGTATCAGGAGTTTTCCGACCTCATAAATGGCGAGAGCGCGCGCGCGAAGACCATTCGCGGGCTGTTCGGCATCAAGATGGCGGACGAAGCAGGCCGCAAGCCGGTGCCGCTGGATGAGGTGGAGCCGGCGGCCGAGATCGTCAAGCGCTTCTCCACCGGCGCCATGTCCTTCGGCTCCATCAGCCGCGAGGCGCACACGACGCTGGCCCGCGCCATGAACGCCATCGGCGGCAAGTCCAACACCGGCGAGGGCGGAGAGGAGGCAGACCGCTTCCTGCCGCTGCCCGACGGCCGGACGAACCCCGAGCGCTCGGCGATCAAGCAGGTGGCAAGCGGACGCTTCGGCGTGACGACCGAATATCTCGTCAATTCCGACATGATGCAGATCAAGGTCGCACAGGGCGCCAAGCCCGGAGAGGGTGGACAGCTGCCCGGCCACAAGGTGGACGCCACCATCGCCAAGGTGCGCCACTCGACGCCGGGCGTGGGGCTGATTTCGCCGCCGCCGCACCACGACATCTATTCGATCGAGGATCTGGCTCAACTGATCTTCGACCTGAAGAACGTCAACCCGGCAGCCGATGTATCGGTCAAGCTCGTTTCCGAGGTGGGCGTCGGCACGGTGGCCGCAGGGGTTGCCAAGGCGCGCGCCGACCACATCACCATCGCCGGCTATGATGGCGGCACCGGCGCCTCGCCGCTCACCTCCATCAAGCACGCGGGCAGCCCGTGGGAGATGGGCCTTGCCGAAACGCACCAGACGCTGGTGCTCAACGGTCTGCGCTCGCGCGTTGCGCTGCAGGTCGACGGGGGTCTGAGGACCGGGCGCGACGTGATCGTCGGCGCGCTGCTGGGGGCGGACGAGTTCGGCTTCTCCACCGCTCCGCTGATCGCGGCGGGCTGCATCATGATGCGCAAGTGCCATCTCAACACATGCCCTGTGGGCGTGGCGACGCAGGATCCGGTACTGCGCAAGCGCTTCAAGGGCACGCCGGAACACGTCATTAACTTCTTCTTCTATGTCGCCGAGGAAGTGAGGCAGCTTCTGGCCGAGATGGGCGTGCGCAAGCTCGACGAGATCATCGGTCACTCCGAGCTTCTGGAAAAGCGGACGCTGGTGGAACATTGGAAGGCGCGGGGGCTCGATTTCAGCCGCGTCTTCTTCAAGCCCGAAGCGACGGACAATGCAATCCGCTGGACGGAGCGCCAGAAGCATCCGATCGAGGACATCCTCGACCGTAAGCTGATCGCGGCGGCAATGCCGGCGCTGGAGCGCAAGGAGCCGGTCCGGCTCGACTTCGATATCTGCAATATCGACCGCTCCACCGGAGCGATGCTTTCGGGCGAGGTGGCGAAGCGCTATGGCCATAAGGGTCTCAAGCACGACACCATCTCCGTGCGCCTGACGGGCACGGCCGGCCAGTCCTTCGGCGCATTCCTGGCGCGCGGGATCTCGTTTGAACTGATCGGCGACAGCAACGACTATGTCGGCAAGGGCCTTTCGGGCGGCCGCATCGTCATCAGACCCTCGGAACAGTCGAAGATCGTGCCGGAGGAATCCATCATCGTCGGCAATACGGTGCTCTACGGCGCTGTCGAGGGTGAGTGCTACTTCCGGGGCGTGGCGGGGGAGCGGTTCGCCGTGCGCAATTCCGGTGCGGTAGCGGTGGTGGAAGGCGTCGGCGACCATGGCTGCGAATATATGACCGGCGGGGTGGTGGTCGTGCTCGGCCAGACGGGCCGCAACTTCGCCGCCGGCATGTCGGGTGGCGTGGCCTATGTGCTGGACGAGGTGGGCGATTTCTCCGAACGCTGCAACATGGCGATGGTCGAGCTGGAGCCGGTGCCGGAAGAGGACGACATCCTCGAGAAGCTGCACCATCACGGCGGAGACCTTGCGCATATGGGGCGCGTCGACGTCTCCGGCGATATGACCAGGCACGACGAAGAGCGCCTCGCCAAGCTGATCGCCAACCATCTCCACTACACGGGCTCCGAGCGGGCGCGGATCATTCTCGACAACTGGGCGGATTACAGGCCGAAATTCCGCAAGGTGATGCCGGTCGAGTATCGCCGCGCGCTCGAAGAGATGGAGCGTATGCGGATGGGTGTGGCGGCGGAGTGAGCGCGCTAAGGCTCGTTCACGCCCTGGTGTCGCTTCTGGTCGCCGTAGCGATTCCAATGGCAGTCTATCTGATGGCTGGCAGGGCAGGAGCAGAAATCGTCGTATTGGGTGCGGTCATCGGGTTTGCCTACTGGTACTTGGGGCCGTCGTGGCCACCGGTGTGACGGGTGCCCGGAACGATGCGGCGAGGAATTCTCCCGGCTCCCGGGATTGAAGATTGAAAACTGGTTGCGGGCCTGATCGGGCCGTCAGGAACAAGGGATGAGTATGGGCAAGGTTACAGGGTTTCTCGAAATCGACCGGCAGGTGCACAAGTATCAGCCGGCCTCCGATCGCATTCGCCATTTCCGCGAATTCACGCTGCCCATGTCGGACAAGGAAGTCGAGAAACAGGCTGCGCGCTGCATGGATTGCGGGATCCCGTATTGCCACGGGCCGACGGGCTGTCCGGTGCACAACCAGATCCCGGACTGGAACGATCTCGTCTATCAGGGAGACTGGGAGACGGCGATCCGCAATCTGCACTCGACCAACAACTTCCCCGAGTGGACGGGCCGCATCTGCCCCGCACCATGCGAAGAGGCGTGCACGCTGAACCTCGAGGATATCCCCGTCGCCATCAAGACCATCGAGCAGGCGATCGCCGACAAGGCCTATGAACTGGGCTATGTGCGCCCGCAGCCGGCCGACAGGAAAACCGGAAAGCGCGTGGCCGTCATCGGCTCGGGGCCGGCCGGGATGGCGGCCGCCCAGCAGCTTGGCCGCGCCGGCCACGAGGTGCACGTCTATGAGCGGGAGAGCCGGCCCGGCGGCCTCATGCGGTTCGGCATTCCCGATTTCAAGATCGAGAAGCACTATATCGACCGCCGTATCGAGCAGATGCAGGGCGAAGGTGTGATCTTCCATTGCGGGGTCAATGTCGGCGTCGACAAGCCGGTCGAGGAACTCCTGGCCGAATACGACGCGGTGCTTTACTGCGGCGGCTCGGAAAAGCCGCGTCCTGCCGGTATCCCGGGCGTGGAACTTCATGGCGTCTATGACGCCATGCCCTACCTCGTGCAGCAGAACAAGCGGGTTGGGGGGGAGGACATCCAGTCCGCCGCCTGGCCCGAGGAGCCGATTCTGGCCGGCGGCAAGCACGTCGTCGTGGTGGGCGGCGGCGATACGGCTTCGGACTGCGTGGGCACGGCGTTCCGCCAGGGCGCGGTGCGCGTGACCCAGCTCGACATTCGCCCCAAGCCACCGGAAAAGGAAGACAAGCTGACCGTGTGGCCTTACTGGGCGACCAAGATGCGCACCTCCTCCTCGCAGGCGGAGGGCGCGGAACGGGAGTTCCAGGTCGCCACGCTCGAATTCATCGGCGACGAGGACGGGGAACTGACCGGCGTGAAGTGCTGTGAGGTGGATGAGAAGCGCAAGCCAATAGCGGGCACGGAATTCATCATCAAGGCGGACCTTGCTTTTATCGCCATCGGCTTCGCCGGGCCCAACGAGGAGAGCGTGCTGAAAGAGCTGGACTCCAAGCTGGAGACCACCACCGACCGCCGCAACTCGACGAACGTGGTGGCCAACGACCAGGACTACCGCACCAATATCGACCGCTTCTTCGCGGCCGGCGACGTGCGGCGGGGCCAGTCGCTGGTGGTCTGGGCCATCCGCGAGGGCCGCCAGGCCGCCCGGGCGATCGACGAGTTCCTGATGGGCGAGACGGTTCTGCCGCGCTGAGCGGCAGTGCAGCTAGAGCCTTTCAGGTTTTGACGGAAGCATATCCTGCATTGAGGAAGTAGTTGCTGCATTCGCTGGGCTGGATTGAGGAGACGAGGCCGCCGATGTGCCGCCATGTCTCCTCGATGGTTCGCTTTTGGGCCGTGCGCATCCAGTGCTTGATCTTGGCGAAGGCCTGCTCGATCGGATTGAGGTCGGGCGAGTATGGGGGCAGATACCAGAGCCTTGCGCCGGCGGCTTTGATCATCTGCCGGACGGCGGCCGACTTGTGCGAGCCGAGATTGATGGGGTGGACGCCCCCTCACGGCATCGCTGTGCCAAAGTGGTGTCGTTGATCATCACTTGAACGGAGGCGTCCATGTTGGAAGTTAACACAATCGGATTGGACCTGGCGAAGAACGTGTTCCAGGCGCACGGCGCAGATGGGTCGGGAGCTGTGCTGTTCCGGAAGAAGCTTCGCCGCGATCAGGTACTTCGCTTTCTTGTCGATCAGCCGGCCTGCACGGTTGCCATGGAAGCGTGCGCCGGCAGCCATTACTGGGCGCGGGAGATCGCGAAGCTCGGGCACGAAGTCCGGCTGATCGCTCCGGGATACGTCAAGCCATTTGTGAAGCGTCAGAAGAACGATGCGGCTGACGCCGAAGCAATCTGTGAAGCTGCGCAACGGCCGACCATGCGGTTCGTGGCGGTGAAGAGCGAAGAGCAGCAGGCTGCGGCAATGGTGTTCCGCGTCCGCGATCTTGTCGTTCGCCAGCGGACCCAGACGATCAATGCAATACGCGGCCATCTTGCGGAATTTGGACTTGTGGCTGCGCAAGGCCTCTTCCACGTGGCCAAGCTCATCGCGACGATTGAGGATAAGGGTTCCGCCATCCCCGAAGCCGCCCGCCCGATCCTGTCTCTACTCGTTGAGCAGTTGCGGGCGCTGGATACGAGAGTGGCCGAGCTCGACCGAGAGGTCGCTCGGCGCGCCAGAGAGGATGCGGAAGCCAGGCGCTTGATGACCATTCCCGGTATAGGACCGGTCACCGCGACGGCGCTTGCCGCGTTGGCCCCGTCCGCTCAGACCTTCAAGAGAGGCCGGGACTTCGCGGCATGGCTCGGACTAACGCCGCTGCAACGTTCTTCGGGCGGCAAGCAGAAGCTCGGCGAGACGTCTCGAATGGGCGAGCGAACCCTGCGACGGCTGCTGATCATTGGGGCCAGCGCCGCCGTGCGCTGGGCCATGCGGAAGGGATCGACCGGGGATCCGTGGCTTTCGCGGATGCTTGAGCGCAAGCCACCCATGCTGGTCATCGTCGCCTTGGCCAACAAGACGGCGCGCATCGTGTGGGCATTGATGGCCAGAGGCGGAACCTATCGAACGCCGGCCATAGCAGGATAGTCCGCTCTATACCGCTCCTCGAGCGGGCTGCCATGGTGTGAGAAGGTCGAACGGAGAGTATGGCGCAACGGTCAACGAGACGGGATCGGGAAAACCAGATCATGGATACGTGCCTTGAGCACGCGAGATTGAATTGGACCCGCTCCGCGAACTCCCATACGGGCCCGCGGCATGTAGAACGCCGCATCAGAGGCCGGACACATGTCAGCACCTGACCACGCTCCGCGCTCTTCGAAAAGATTCTTCTTGCACCAACGGGGGCGTCCACACATGTCCATGACGACGATGTCGCCCGGTTTGAGCACCGGCACGAGCTGCTGCTCGACATAGGCGCGGAAGCACGGGCCGTTGATCGGTCCGTCGAAGACGCAAGGCGCCGTCAGCCGGTCGTGGCGCAAAGCGCCGAGGAAGGTCAGCGTGCGCCAGTGGCCGTGCGGGGCAAAGCCGCGCAGGCGCTTGCCTCTCGGCCCCCAGCCCCGCAGCGGCGCCATGTTGGTCTTGATCCAGGTCTCGTCGATGAACACCAGCCGTGTCGGATCGAGACCGGACTGCCAAGAACGCCAGCGTTGCCGCCGGCGGGCAATATCGGCACGGGCCTGCTCAAGGGCGAACAGTGTTTTTTTTAAACCGAAGCCCCTCGCGGCGCAGGAAGCGCCACACCGTATCGTGCGACACCTTCACGCCGCGCGCCGCCAGCTCTTCCTTCAGCTTGTGCAGCGACAGATGCGGCGTCTGGCTGATCCGCTCGGCGATGAAGGCACGGTGCGGCTCCAACACGCGCTTGCGGTGCCCGCCCATCTTGCCCGGCGCCACAGACCCGCTCGCACGGTAGCGCTGAGACCACTTCACCGCCGACGAGACGGCAACGCCGAAACGAGCCGCCACCGACCGGCAGCTCTCGCCGGCCTCGACCGCCCTGACAACACGTTCACGCAAATCATTCGAAAGAGGTCGCGTCATCCGATGCTGGCCTCCACTCCAGCCAGCATCTTGAACGTATGGCCCGCCCCGTCTGCAAGGGTGTTTGAAGATTGCGCTGTTCAGTCTGCGTCAACGTATCCGGTCTCGGGGTCATGCCCCGGCCAAGATGGAGATCCGCGCAGCCCGGTCCTCATAATCACACCGGTCTCGACCGACCGTTCAATGGTCCAGGTTTCCAGACTGCCGTTCGACTGTCAGGCCATCTTCTTCCAACCACTCGCAGATAGTTGCGGCTCCAGCTCTGTGGCCGAAGACCTTAACTCCCCTATGCCGCCGCGATCGCCGGATCGAAGCCGTGCTCCTTTCGTAGCACCGCCCAGGCGATGCGCGCCAGCTTGGCCGCCAGCGCCACCACGACAACATTCTTGTGCGTTCGCTCCGATAAGTTGCGCACCCATCGGCCGAGCGGGGTGTCCTGGGTCATGATGCGCGGGAGCACCGCACGCGCGCCATGGATCAGGTTCGCTCGCAAATATCGGTTGCCGCGTTTGGATATGCCGAGCAGCCTCGGCTTACCACCGGTGGTCGCCTGCCGCGGTGTCAGGCCCAGCCAGGCGGCAAGGTCGCGGCCGCGCCCAAAGCTCCGGGCGTCGCCGACCGCAGCAACAAGTGCGGTGGCGTTGATGACGCCAACCCCTGGGATCGTCGCAAGCCGACGGGCTGCTTCGTCCTCGCGCGCCATTGCCACGAACTCTGCGTCGAAGGCGGCAATCCGCTCATCAAGGCTGCGCCATTCGGCACGCAGGTCTTCGACCAGCAGGCGCATACGCGGCGATAATCGGGGATCGTCCTCGTCCGCAAATACCGCCAGCTGGGCTTCCAATTGCTTCCTTCCCTTCGATGCTACGACCCCCGCTCCAGCAACAGTGCGCGCAGATGGTTGATCAGCGCCGTGCGCTCCGACACCAATCGCGAGCGTGCCCGATGCAGGGCCTGGATATCCGACTGCGCCTCGCTCTTGACCGGGACAAAGCGCATCGTCGGCCGCGTCGCCGCTTCCGCGATCGCCTCGGCATCTCGATCGTCATTCTTGTTCGCTTTCACATAGGGCCGCACATATTCCGGCGACATCAGCCGGATCGCGTGGCCCATCGCGCCAAGCACCCGGCCAAGGTGATGCGCACCGCAGCACGCTTCCATCGCCACAATGCACGGCGGCAACCTGCCGACGAAATCCTCAAGGCCGTCACGGCGAAGTCGGCGGCGCAGAACAACAGCACCCACCTCATCCAGCCCGACGAGGCTGCACACGTTCTTGCCAAGATCAATTCCAAGCACGAAAATCGACATCGGTCCGTTCCTCTCTCGTTCGAAGCAGAGCGATCATAACCGATCGCTCCAGAGAGGGGCGGGCCATCCCATAATCACAAAACGTCCGAAATCGGAATCCCCTCCGATTCAGATACAACCTGAACCGCTCTAGATCAGTTCGGCGTTTCTGGGAAACGGTGAACTGATCTGGATATCAGGGAAGGATCGACGTCGTGCTCCCGGCCGCGGCGTCTTCCGTTTCAGCTCCGGCAGGCGCCGGATCGGCGGAGAAACTGTCGGCCCTGCCTGGAACGCTTCCAGCTTCCAGGGGCGGTGATCGCTTTTCCGTTTCGCTCACGGGTTGGTGCGAGGCGCCCAGCAGTTCCGTGTTCCCGTCCAGTTCGGGGCCCGCCAGAGAGATCGGACCGGTGCGGTCGATCATCTCGGGTTCTATTGTCAGCAGGCCGGGCATCGGAAGGTTCTGGATGTCGAATTGCTCGATGTCGGGCGCCACGGCGTCGCCGAGCAGCTTGTTCAGCGGTTTTTCCACGTAGAAGGCCGCCTTGCGCTTGGCCGGGCGGGTGAAATTGATGCCATCGCTGCCGCGCAGACGTACCGACTGTCCGTTGATATCGGGCCCGGTAAAGACGAAAGCGCCGCTCTCGTCGACGAAACCCTCCCATATGTCGACGAAAGTCCCGCCGGCATTTTCAGCGGCCTTCTTGTAGTGGTCGTTGAAGGCCAGCATGTCGGACGACATGCTCGGCGATTTGAACGGCGGCATGCCGGTCCAGATGAAGGGCACGTCTTCATTCTTGAGGGCGGTGGCGAAAGCGTTTACCCGCCTTTCGTATTCCTTGGTCCAGGGCTCCGTTTGCGGACGCTCGCGCTGCCCGCCGATGACGAGCTGCTGACGGTCGTTGGAGCCGATCATGACGACGACGACAGCCGGATCGACCTCCTCCACTATGCCGGTGATCTCGGCGTTCCAGTCATAGTAGTCGTCGCGCACGAAGCCGGAGGATCCATTGGTGCGGTCGACGATGACGACACCGGGCGATTCCTGGTAGGCTGCCTGCAGGCCTTCGGCCAGACCGCTTGCCAAAAAGTCGCCGACGACCAGGACAACCCGCGCATTCTCCAGCTTCTCGACCTCAGGCTCCGGTGGCGGGGCGGGGCGAGCGGCCCCCTGCGACGGTCTGCTCGACTGCCTGCGCGTGGAAGGAGGCGGTGCGCTTTGCCGTTGCCGGCTGGGTGCGGCTTGCGCGGGCGGTGGCTGGCGTTCCGGCGGCCCGCCGAAAAGCATATCGAGAAGACCGCGCCTGCGGATCAGCTCCTGGGCCTCCGCGGTGCCGGCAATGGGCGGAACAACGGCGAGGGCAAAGCCGCAAGCGGCGGCAACCAGTGCCGCCTTGGCCAGAATTGTCCTCGTCCTTGTGCCGATGAGCAAGATGTCCTCCTTGCCGCACGTCCTGCCGGATACCGAACTGCGCTCCGTTGTTGTTTTCCGCATTCAATCGGAAGGCAAGCCTTTAGTTCCCGCGCAGCTTCCTTAGAACCTCTTTGCTGGGATGGCCGTCCTGATTGAGCCCCATGCGCTCCTGGAACTGCCTGATGGCGTTGCGCGAGCCCGAGCCGATCTTGCCGTCGATCGGCCCGTCATAATAGCCAAGCGCGCCCAGCCGCTTCTGCAGCTCTTCGGTTTCGCCGAAGGACAGGCGTTCGAACGGCCGGCTCCAGTCGCGCACGAGACCGCCATAGCCGGCAATCTGGTCCGCAAGGAGCCCGACGGCAATCGCATACTTATCCGAATTGTTGTAGCGCTTGATGACGGAGAAATTCTTGGTCATCAGGAACGCCGGGCCAGCGCGCCCGTCCGGCACTTTCAGTTCCGCGCTGTCGGACGGTCGCGGGAAGGGTTTGCCGTTGGCGCGCACGACGCCGATGGACGCCCACTGCTGGAGCGACATGTTGCCCGCGGGGAATTTGCGTCCACCGGGAAGGACGACTTCGTAGCCCCAGGTCTCGCCGGGGCGCCAGCCGTTCTTGCGCAGGAGGTTTGCCGCGGTGGCCAGCGCGTCAGGCACCGAATTCCAGATGTCGCGGCGGCCGTCGCCGTCCATGTCCACCGCATAGGCCTGGTAGCTGGTCGGGATGAACTGCGTGTGCCCCATGGCGCCGGCCCAGGAACCGGTGAGCTGGCGTTCGGTGACGTCGCCGCGCTGCAGGATCTTCAGGGCAGCGATAAGCTGCGTGCGTGCGAACTTGGCACGGCGCTTGTCGGCATAAGCGAGCGTGGCCAGGGAGCGCGGCAGGCTGCGCATGATGCGGTCGTTCTGGAGCGCGGCCCCGTAGTTCGATTCGATCGACCAGATGGCCAGCAATACGGAGCGATCCACGCCGAACTGGCGTTCGATGCGGTCCAGCCACGGCTTCCACTGGCGCGCAAGCTGCCGTCCCGTGCGGATAGCCTCTTCCTGCACGCGATTGTCGAAATACTCCCAGGGCTCGGCCCGGAACTCCGGCTGATAGCGGGCTTTTTCCAGCACTTCCGGATCAGGCGCGGTGATGCCGCGGAAGGCGCGGTCATAGATCTCGCCGGATATGCCGTTCTGGATCGCGACCGAACGGAACTGCGCCACCCACCGCTGGAAGCCGGCATCCGCCCAGGCGGGCGAAACCGCCCCGGCCGCAAGAAGTGCGCCTGCGAGAAACCCGCGCGCTATGAAGCCTGAAAGGGTTCGGCGTGAAAACATTCCAACCTCCATCGGAAACTCGTGCCTAATGATCGCCGATTACGGTTAGTAAAGAGTTTACCATATGAATCATGCGTGATGTGTGATGCCAGCAAATTGGCGCTATTTCACGGCGCAACCCAACCAGCTTCTCGCGCATTGACCGATGCGTATCGTTCCACCAACCGACCTTGAAAAGGGGCCTCTTGCATGAAGAAGAAGATCCGTAAAGCTGTGTTTCCGGTTGCCGGCCTGGGTACGCGGTTCCTGCCGGCAACCAAGGCGTTGCCCAAGGAGATGCTGACGGTGGTCGACAAGCCGGTCATCCAGTATGTGGTGGATGAAGCGCGCGAGGCGGGCATAGAGCATCTGATCTTCGTGACCGGCCGCAACAAATCCGCCATCGAAGACCATTTCGATGTGCAGGTGGAACTTTACGACACGCTTTCGCGGCGCGGAAAGACGGAAATCCTCGAGCGCCTGCAGGCAATGCAGCCGCAGCCGGGGCAGACGAGCTTCACCCGCCAGCAGGTGCCGCTGGGGCTCGGCCATGCCGTCTGGTGCGCGCGCGAGCTGGTGGGCGATGAGCCCTTCGCCCTGCTTCTGCCCGATATGATCATGCAGTCGGAAGAGGGCTGCATGAAGCAGATGGTCGATCTTTATGAGCACACCGGCGGCAACATCCTCGCCGTCGAGGAGTGCGATCCCTCCGAGACCCACAAATACGGCATCGTCGGGCGCGGCAAGGACGCCCATTCGAGCTTCGAGATCACCGCCATGGTGGAGAAGCCGAAACCCGAGGACGCGCCGTCGCCGTTCTACATAAACGGCCGCTATATTCTTCAGCCGGAAATCTTTGCGCTTCTGGAGAACCAGGAGACGGGGGCCGGCGGCGAGATCCAGATCACCGACGCGATGCTGCGGCTGCACGCCGAGCAGCCTTTTTTCGCGCATATCTATGAAGGCCGCACGTTCGATTGCGGTGCGCCGGAAGGCTTCGTGGAAGCCAATCTCGCCTTTGCGCTGCAACGCGAGGACCTGAAGCCGTTCATCACACGTTTCGCCCGCGACATCCTGGCGCAGGAAGGATAGGCGGACGCGATCTCAGCGGCGCAGGGTCACGCCCATGAAGACGCTCGTGGTGTCGTAGTCCCGGTCGGGCAGGCTGCTCGTCTGGCGCTCGTGGCGCGCCCGGCCGACGAGGCCGGCATAGCGGTTCAGCCACCATGTCAGGCTTGCCTCGCCGCTCAGGATCAGGTCATGGCCGCCGCCGACATAGTCGCGGTAGGCGGCGCCGAATGCCGCTTCGCCGGTGAGGTTGGCGCGCAGGCTCCGTGTGGCGCGCAACGTTCCGGAGTAAAGCAGCGAGCCGCTCCGGCCTGCATCGGTGGTGCCCTCGACGATGGTCGACCCGTCCAGGCGTAAGGTCGTCTCCCGCACCGGCGACCATTCAATGGCGGCGGCGAGCGCCAGGCCGGAGATCGTTTCAAGACGGGAATCTGCGAAATCCTCCGAGATCCAGCCGGCCGAGATTTCGCCCGACAGCTTCTCCGACATGTTCACCGCCAGGCCGGCGCGGGCGCCCAGGCGCGTCGCGGAGCGGGCATAGCCGGCGCTGTCATTGTCCTCGTCGTAGAAGCGGCGCCCGCCCTCGATCTCCACGAATGGCGCGAGGCTGGGGGATAACTCATATCCGGCGCGAAGCCGCATCAGGGCCAGGGTCGAGTTGCGGTCGTCCTGCGAAAGGCGGGTGCCGTCGCTCAACTCCGCTTCGCCGTACTGGATGCGCGTGACGTCGCCGGCAAGGCCAAGCCGAAGGCGCCCGAGGGATTTTTCGATGCCGAGCGTGCCATCGATCGTGTGACGCAGCGGCTGCCGGTCGACGCTGGCGATCGCCACCGGGGAGGAGGCGGATTCGCGGGCGGCCCGGTAGCCGAGCGAGGCGGTGCCGGTGAGGTCGTTGGCGAAGTCGAGCCGGAGCGCGGCGTCCGCGCCGCCTTCCAGCTCGGAAACTTCCTCGCCTGAGATCGATTTACGGTAGGTGCCGAAGGCGTTGGCCGTTGCGCCGTGGCGCGACCAGTCGGACACGGCGCGAAGTCGCAGCGTGGTCTGGGAGAGCACCGCTTCGCCGCCGTCGGGACTGTTATTGGCGTTCGACGTCCAGGTCAGACCCTGTTCGAGCTGCGGCACGACATTGAACGTTCCGATCCGCAGGCCGAGCGGCGCATAGGAATCTTGCGGCTCATCCCTGGCCTGCCCTTCCACGGGCAGGACAGGCTGGTTGAGCCGCCGCGGCTCTTCCAGATACGCGGGTTCGACGGGACCGGCCGGGCGCGTGCCTCCGGTGCTCAGATCATCAATTCCGGCGCCGGGCGGGCTCGCGTCAGCCGCCATGGAAGAGCTGGGATCCTCGGCTTCGTTGGCGCGGGCACTCGGACGCGATGCCGGTCGGGCGGACGGGTTCAACGGCGGGAACGGCTCCTGTGAGATCGTCGTGCCGACGCCTTCTCCGGAAGGAAACAGCGCGTCCGTTTCCTCGTCGGTAACGGCTCCTTGGCTCACCGGTTCGTAGGCAGGGGCCGGTATGCCCTCCGTTCCCCCGGCAAGGAGGCTGGAGCTGACTTCCTGCTCGTTCACGGCGCCGCGAAGCTGGTATTCCTGCGCATGAACGGCCTGGGCAAAAAGCAGCGGGCCGGCAAAGGCAGCCAGCCGCCAAACAGCGTAGTTCCCTGCCGGAGGTAATCGCGACATTGCCACCCGAACTTTCATGCGGCCCCACCGGGCCTGGTAACCAAACCCTAAATGGGGATGGTTAATACAAGGTTGAGCTGGGTGGCCGGCCAAGCGGGCAGCCTGTGCCGGCAAAGAGGATTGGACATCGGCTGGTGAAAGCGCTAAGCGCCATCGCATGCACGGCGCACCCAGAAAAAAGACCGATCCGGCACAGGCTATCGCTTCGGCGATGCGGACGCTCGAGACCGAACGGAAGGGGCTCGCGGAACTGAGCCAGGCCCTGACCGATGGGCTGAGCCAGCCGTTCGCGGCCGCTGTCGCCGCGATCAGCGGCATCTCCGGCCGCGTCATCGTCACCGGGGTCGGCAAGAGCGGCCATATCGGCTCCAAGATCGCCGCGACGCTCGCCTCCACGGGAACGCCGGCCTATTTCGTGCATCCCGCCGAGGCCAACCACGGAGACCTCGGGATGATTGCCCGCGATGATGTGATCATCGCGCTTTCATGGTCGGGGGAAAGCGCCGAACTGAAGGGCATCGTTGCCTATGCAAGGCGCTTCTCGATACCGCTGATCGCTATCACCTCCGGCGAAAAGTCGGCGCTTGCGCGGGAATCGAGCGTCGTGCTCCGCCTGCCCAAGGCGGCCGAAGCGTGCCCCCACGGGCTGGCGCCGACGACCTCGACTTTGCTGCAGCTCGTCATCGGCGATGCGCTGGCCATCGCGCTCCTGGAGGCGCGCGGCTTCACACCCGATCATTTCCGGACATTTCACCCGGGCGGGCAGCTTGGCGCCAATCTGATGCATGTGGGCGACATCATGCATTCGGGCGAGGAACTGCCGCTGGTTTCCACCGGCACCGGAATGCGGGAAGCCATTCTAGAAATATCGAGAAAGGGCTTCGGCTGCGTCGGCGTGACAGCCGCCGACGGACGGCTGGCCGGCATCATCACAGATGGGGACCTCAGACGCCACATGGACAGCGACATATTGTCGATGAGCGTGGACCAGGTGATGACCCGCAAGCCCAAGACCATCGCGCCCGGCACGCTGGCCGCCACCGCGCTGCAGATGGTGAACTCCTCGGCCATCACGACACTGATGGTGGTGGTGGAGGAAAAGCCCGTCGGCATTGTCCACCTGCACGACCTTCTTCGCATTGGTGCGGCGTAGGCCTGTGCTCAGGCCTTCTCGACCTTGAGCTCCCCGCTTTCCGCGCTCGTCACCCGCACGCGGGTCCCGGCCGGCAGGTCGGGGCCGGAAACGCGCCATGTCGTGTCGTCGATGCGGATGCGGCCATAGCCATTGTCGATGGGTTCGTCCAGTGAGGCGGTGCGCCCGACAAGCTGCTCCGCGCGCTTGTTGAGCAAGGGCTGATCCGTGTCGTCCGCCCGCCGCGCATCCATGAGCTTCTTGCCGATGAGCGCGGAGGCGACCGACAGAACCAGGAAGACGAGAACCTGCACCTGCCAGGGCCACCAAATCAGCCCCCAGAGCTGTAGAGTGAGCGCGCCGGTCAGGATGGCGGCAATGCCGATCCACAGGAGGAAGATGCCGGGAACGAGTATCTCCAGCGCCAGAAGGATGAAGCCGAGCACCATCCAGTTCCATGGGCCGAGCTCGGTCAGAACGGATTGAAGCATGGCCGGGCCTTATACAAGGGAGACAATCATTGTTCACGCGCCGGGCCGGTCGTCGGCGGGCGGGGCGTGGAGGGGCGCGGGCTCTTGCCGTCCGCGCCGAACACGTCCCGCGCGATCTGGCCGATGCCGCCGAGCGTTCCGATCAGCGCGGAAGCCTCGAAAGGCATCAGCACGATCTTGTTGTTGTTCGACGAACCGATCTTGGCCAGCGCCTCGGTGTATTTCTGCGCGACGAAGTAGTTGACCGCCTGCACGTCGCCCTTGGCGATCGCTTCGGAGACGACCTCGGTCGCGCGGGCTTCGGCTTCCGCAGCGCGCTCACGCGCCTCGGCGTCGCGGAAAGCCGCTTCGCGACGGCCTTCGGCCTCGAGTATCTGCGCCTGCTTGAGCCCTTCGGCTTCCAGGATCTGGGCGCGCTTGTTGCGCTCGGCCATCATCTGCCGAGCCATCGATTCGACGAGGTTGGCGGGCGGATTGATGTCCTTGATCTCGACGCGGGTCATCTTGATGCCCCACGGATTGGCCGCCTCGTCGACAATGCGCAGGAGCTTTTCGTTGATCATGTCGCGGTTCGACAGAAGCTCGTCGAGGTCCATCGAACCCATGACCGAACGGATATTGGTCATCGTCAGGTTGAGGATGGCGTTCTCCAGGCCGGACACCTGGTATGCCGCCTGCGGCGCGCTTAGCACCTGGTAAAAGGCCACGCCGTCCACGGCGACGATGGCGTTGTCACGCGTGATCACCTCCTGGGTCGGCACGTCGAGCACCTGCTCCATCATGTTCATCTTTGCGCCGACGCGGTCGATGAAGGGGGTGATGATGTTGAGGCCGGGTGAAAGCGTGCGCGTGTAGCGGCCGAAGCGCTCGACCGTGTAATTATGCCCCTGCGGCACCGTCTTGACGCTGACGAACAGCAGCAGGAGGACGAGGACGACGAGGACCGGGATAAGAATATCGAGACCTGAGAAAAGCATTGGCGGGACCCTGCGGGTGGGAATGGACCGAAGCTGGCGCACTATCTCACGGATTGCGACCAGACCGTAAGAGGTGTTTGAGGCTTACAGCATCGGTTCGAAAACCGGTATTGATTTCCGAAAGCCCGACATATGGGTTCAGGTGCCTGGGCGCCTTTGCGCTCCGAATGGGCGCATGGCGCTCTGAGGCACGAAGGCGGCTGCCCTGCATCAAGCCCATCCCGCCAGTTCGCGGCGTATCAGGGCTTCGATGACAGCCATGCCTTCGGCGCTGTCGTTAAGGCAGGGTATGTGCGTGAAGTTCTCGCCGCCGGCGTGGTGGAAGATTTCGCCGGCTTCACCGGCTATTTCCTCGAGCGTTTCCAGGCAGTCGGAGACGAAGCCCGGATTGAGGACGGCGACCGACTTGACGCCCTCGCGCGCCAGCTTCTCCACCGTCTTGTCCGTATATGGCTGGAGCCATTCCTCCGGCCCGAAACGGGACTGGAAGCAGGTGATCAGCTTCTCCTCGTCCCAGCCGAGCCGCTCGCGCAGCAGCCGCGTCGTCTTTTGGCAGTGGCAGTGATAGGGGTCGCCGCGCCGGAAATAGCTCTGCGGAATGCCGTGATAGGACGCAATCACCACCTCCGGTTCGAAATCGACCGTCGCCAGGTGCTGCTCGATGGAGCGCGCGAGCGCTTCTATATAGGCCGGCTCGTCGTGGTAGGGCGGCACGGTCCGTATCGCCGGCTGAAAGCGCATCTTCATCAGCGCCTCGAAGAACTTGTCATTCACCGTGGCCGTGGTGGTCGCTGAATATTGCGGGTAGAGCGGAAACATGACGATGCGTTCGCAGCCGCGTTCCATCAGGCTCTTGGTGACCTTCTCGATGGAAGGGGTACCGTAACGCATCGCCCAGTCGACAATCACATTGTCGAGCCCTTCGAGCGCTGCTCCCAGTTTTTCCGCCTGCGAGCGGGTGAATGTCCGCAAGGGCGATTCATCGCGCTCCCTGTTCCATATCGCATCATAGGCAGCGCCCGATTTTTTAGGCCGGGTGTTCAGTACGATGCCATGCAGGATGGGATACCAGATCGCACGCGGCCACTCGATTACTCGCCGGTCCGACAGGAACTCGCGAAGGTAGCGCCGCATGGGCCAGTAGCTGGTGCCGTCCGGCGTGCCGAGGTTGACAAGCAGGACGCCGACCTTTCCGATCCTGACTGGCGGGTGTCCCTCGGGAAGCAGCGCCGCAGACCCGGCGGTCCCGGTTTCCGGCATCGTTTTCAATGTCATTTCAATCCAGCTCCTGTGCGCGCTCTGAAGCTAATGGTGGAGCGGATAAAAACAATGGCGCTTGTGGCCGCAGGGGTGTGTGGCCCCGCCGGCAGGGCGGGACCGGTAGGTTCTTTTCGGTTCTGCTATTCGGCGGCGGGGATGGTGATCGTCGTCCCGACCGTCAGCCTACGGGCCGGGTGATTGGGATTGGCTTCCGCCAATGTCCGCCACTTTCGGGGATCGCCATAATACCGCTGGGCCAGATCCCAATAGGTATCGCCACGCGCGATCGTATGGCTCCCCGCTTCACCGGTTGCGGCTGCCTCGCTCGCCCCGGGCGTATCGGTCGTCGCTTCGCTGGCATCCCCCGTGGTTCCGCTGCCCGCTTCCGCGCCGTCTTCCTCTCCGGGCTGCTCCGTGCCCTCGGCCGCGCCTTCTGCGGTCATCTCCTCGGCTGGCTCGCCGGTCTCGTCCGCGGCCTCGGTGGCGTTTTCTTCCGCGGGCTCCACCGTGGTTTCAGCCGCTGCTTCTGCGCCTTCGCCCTCGGCGCCGGTGGCCGGCCCGGTGGCTTCTTCTTCCGCAGCTCCGGCGGCGGCCGTCGAAGCTCCGACCTTGGTGATGCGTCCGTCTATCGTGGGTTGATAGGGGCTGTTGTCGGCCAGGTAGTCCGCCAGGACCTCTTCAAGGCCCGGCCCGTAATCATAGGCATTCTCGGCGTTTTCGGCGAATAGCTTGTAGCCGTCGCCACCGTTGCGCATGAAGTTGTTGGTGGCCACCGAATATGTCTTGTCGGGATCGATGGGCTGCCATTCGCCGTTTTCGCTGACCTCGACATCGCTTACCCGGCCTTCGCCCGGTGCAACGGACGGATCGAACGAGAAGCGCAGGCCGGATACCTGCGGGAACCGCCCGGCCCCTTCCTCGATCTGGCTGACGCCGCTCTCGAGCGAGGCGACGACGTCCTCGCCCTTGATCTGGAAGGTGGCGAGCGTGTTCTGGAAGGGCAGGACGCCGAGCACCTCGCCCATCGTCACCTCGCCTTCGTCGATGGAGGCGCGCAGGCCCCCGCCATTGGTGATGGCGAAGTCGACGCCTTGGTCCTTGGTGCGCGCAAGCATTGCATCGGTGACGGCGTTGCCCATCTCGCATTCGCCAGCGCGGCAGTTCTCGCGGCTGCCATCGATAGGGGCGGTGGTCTGGGCAACGACCTTCTGCTTGAGCTCCTCGATGGGACCGCCCAGTTCGGCGACCCGTTCGGCGGCAGCTTCGTCCGGCTGCACGGTGGCATCCAGAAGATGCACGTCGCCGGTGGCTTGCGTCACGACACCCTCATCGTTGAACACCACCTTCAACTCACCGAGATATTTGGAGTAGGAGCCGGCTTGCACGACAGGCACCTGATAGCCTCCCGGATTGTCCACCATGGTCGGATAGGGCCCCTCGGCGCCTTCGATCGTGTTCGACAGGAGCGTGTTGGTGTGGCCGCCGACGACCACGTCCACGCCCGGTATCTTGGCTATGGCGGCAAGGTCGCGCGGATAGCCGACATGGGTTACGGCAATGATCTTGTTGACGCCTTCGGCTTTTGCGGCCTCGACGGCGGCGGTGATGCCTTCCACGTCCTCTATGATGCTCACATTCTCGCCCGGCGATGAAAGCTCGGCCGTGTCGTTCGCCACCGCGCCGACGATGCCGATCTTCTCGCCGCCCTCTTCCAGGATGACATATTGCTTCACGCGGTCGCCGAGGCTGGAGGCCTCGCTGGCCTTGACGTTGGAACCCAGAACCGGGAACTCCGCCTTGTCCAGGAAAGCGGCCAGGCCATCTTCACCGTCGTCGAACTCGTGGTTGCCGACGACCATGGCGTCGGTCCCCATGAGGTTCAGGAACTCGGCTTCGACCTCGCCCTTATAGGTCGTGTAGAAGAGCGATCCCTGGAAGTTGTCGCCGGCGTTGAGGAATAGGACATTCTGGCCGTCAAGCGCCTTCCGCCGGTCGCGCACCGCCGTCACGAGCCGTGCCGCGCCTCCAAAGCAATTGCCCTCCGCCTCGTCTTCGGCCGAACAGGTCGAATCGTATTTGTTGATGGATTCGATGCGGCTGTGCCAGTCGTTGATATGCAGGATGTTGAGTGTGTAATCGGCAAAAGACTGCGTCGCCGTAAGGGCAAGCGCCGACGAGGTCAAAGCAAGTAGGGCGAGCTTGTTCATTCTTCATCTCCCGAGGGTGGCCTGGCCGGCGCCATCTGGCGACAGCGGTCCGGTTCTAGTGGCGGTCCGTGTCGCTTTTGTAACGCCTGTTGGGGAGCATGTTCCCACCCGGTCTGGCCCGATGCAAGGGAAACCTGCGCCGGCTGGGCGTCCCGCACGATCCTTCCGGCGTTCGGTTTAGCCGGCGTACTGCCGTTCATCGGCGATCACCTTGCCGTCGTTCGGCAGGGTTCCGGGCGAGGCTACTTCGACCGCGCCGCCGAGCTTGGTGATGTCCCTCAACGAGGCCGCCACGGCTTCCCGGTCGATCATGGCACCGTTTGCCGGCTCGACATGCAGGGCCATGCTGTCGCTCTCGTTGCGTCTGGTGACGACTAGGCGCGCGCGGGCGAGCTCGCGGTGGCGGCGCAGGAGCTCGGCCACCTGCCTGGGATCGACGAACATGCCCTTGATCTTGGTGCGCTGGTCGGCGCGGCCCATCCAGCCCTTGATGCGGCGGTTGGTGCGGCCGCACGGGCTTTGGCCTGGCAGGATGGCCGAAAGGTCACCGGTGCCGAGCCTCACGAGCGGATAGGCCGGATTGAAGCCCGTCACCACGATCTCGCCCACCTCGCCGTCCGGCACCGGCTCATCGGAACCGGGGCGGACGATCTCCACGATGAGGTCTTCATTGAGGACCATGCCGGGCAGCGGGGCCCCGTCCTCGTCGCAGGTTTCATAGGCGATGACGCCGAATTCAGCGGTGGCGTAGCACTGGTAGACGCTGACGCCACGGCCGGCATATTCCTCTCGCAAGGAAGGAAAGAGCGCTCCTCCGGAGACAAGGCCGCGCTTGAACGAGGTCAGCGGGCGGCCCATCTCTTCCGCCCGGTCCAGCATGACCTTGAGATAATCCGGTGTGCCGCAATAGACGGCGGGACGCAGATGGGAGGCAGCTTCCACCTGCATGTCTGTGTTTCCCGTGCCGGCGGGAAACACGGCGCAGCCGAAGGCGCGCGCGCCTTCATCCAGCACAAAGCCGCCGGGGGTCATGTGATAGGCGAACGCATTGTGGACGATGTCGCCGGGGCGCACGCCCGCGGCGAAGAATGCCCGTGCCGCGCCCCAAGGATCGGCGCCGGGCGGCTGCGCTTCCCACAAGGGTCCGGGCGACATGAAAAGGCGGGAGCCCTTCAGATGGCTGGCGGGAACGAAGCCGCCGAAAGGCGGGTCGGCGCGCTGGCGCTCCAGCAGTTCCGACTTGCGCAGAACCGGAAGGCGCGCGAGATTGCCGCGCGTCCTGACGGCGGCAAAATCCACGTTCGAAAGCCAGGACGCAAGCCCCGGCGCCTCGGCAGCCGCGCGGCGAAGAAAATCCGGCAGGCGCGTGAAAAGTTCCGCTTCGCGCTCGAACGGATCGCGTGTTTCGGACGCGTCGTAATAGGCGGCCATTGCTCCTCCCGCAATTGTCCGGAGGCTTTATTGCAGGCGGGCGTGCGGGTGCGCAAGGGTCATTCCCCTTGCGCGCTCTTTTCGAAGGCGTGTGATCAGGACACGCCGCCGCGCCGGGTCAGAACGAAATTCTGGCCGGAGGCATTGGTGCAGTTCAGCTGGTTTGGCGAAACCAGCGCGCAATTGACGTTCGTCCTTGTCTGGCGGATGAGCGAGGTCATCGTTATCTCGACATTGTTTCTGTCACGCATACGGTACGTGCCTTCCGAAAGCTTGCTGCCTGTATCGGTGGCGACGGAATCGAAGCGCCCTCCAGAGAATGTGGAAATCGCGACGCCCTGGGTATCCATCCACTGGCCTTCGACGCCCGTGGGGCGCGAAGCGATCTCGCGCGGCGTCACGCCGCCCACGCAGCCGGAGACGATTAATGTCGCCGCGACCACAGCCAGCGGTCCGACCCTGCGATAATTGACCATAGCGGCCTCCTCTCCTCGAATGCCCGATTCATTCGCCATAAACGCCAGATAATGCAAGCAAAACATGTCCTTTGCGCATCAGCGCACGAGAATGTTGCGGAATTGCCATGGATCCTTTTCGTCGATGTCCTCGGGGAAAAGCCCCGGGCGGCCTTCGAGCGGCGTCCAGTCGGTGTAATAGCCTTTTACCGGGCCGAGATAGGGTCGCTGGATCTCCAGGCAGCGGCGATAATCCATTTCGTCGGCTTCGACGATGCCGGCCTCGGGGTTCTCGAGCGCCCAGACCATGCCGGCGATGACGGCCGATGACACCTGAAGTCCGGTGGCGTTCTGGTAGGGCGCCAGTTGACGCGTCTCTTCCAGCGAAAGCTGCGAGCCGAACCAGTAGGCGTTCTTCTCATGGCCGTAGATCAGGACGCCCAGCTCGTCGGCACCGTCCACGAGCTCGTTCTCGTCGAGGACGTGCTGCACGGGCTGTGCCTTGCCGCCGGCGCCGAACATCTCGTGCAGCGAAAGCACGGCGTCGTTGCAGGGGTGATAGGCATAGTGGCAGGTGGGGCGGTAGACGACTTTGCCCTTCCTGTCCCGGACCGTGTAGTAGTCCGAGATCGAGATCGATTCATTATGGGTGACGAGGAAGCCGTATTGCTGGCCGGGCGTCGGGCACCAGGTGCGCACGCGGGTGTTGGCCCCCGGCTGCTCCAGGAAGATCGCCGCCTTGCATCCCTTTTTTTGCTTGCGGGCGTTCTTGGGCTTCCAGTTCTCATGGGTACCCCAGCCGAGTTCTGCGGGCTGCAGACCCTCGGAGATGAAGCCTTCCACTGACCATGTGTTCCAGAAGACGTTCATGGGCTTGGGATCCTTGGTGCGCTGCGTATCGCGCTCCGCGATGTGAATGCCCTTAACGCCGAGCTTCTTCATCAGCTTCGCCCAGCCTTCGCGGTCTTCCGCCCCGGGTTCCTTGACGTCGACGCCCAGATCGCCGGCTAGGTTCACCAGACCCTGCTTTACGAACCAGGAGACCATCCCCGGATTCGCGCCACAGGTTGAGACGGCCGTCGTGCCGCCGGGATTCCTGCGCTTTTCCTGGCGCACGGTCTCACGCAGGGCATAATTGGTGCGCGAGGCATTGTCGGCGGTCTTGTCGAAGTAAAAGCCCAGCCACGGTTCGACAACGGTGTCGATGTAAAGAACCTTCAGCTTGCGGCACAGCTTCATCAGGTCGAGCGAGGAGGTGTCGACGGAAAGGTTGACGCAAAAGCCCTGGCCTTCGCCCTCGGTCAGAAGCGGCGTGAGAAACTCCTTGTAGTTCTCCCTGGTCACGGGGGACTGGACGAACCGGATGCCGCGCTCGTCGAGCAGGCTGCGATGCTCGTCGCTGGGGTCGATCACCACCATGCGCGACTTGTCGTATTTGAAATGGCGCTCGAGAAGGGGAAGTGTTCCCCGCCCGATCGAGCCGAAGCCGATCATCACGATAGGGCCGGTAATCTCGCCGTGGACGGGCCAGTCGTTTTTCGCCATTTGGGATGGTTCTCCTCAAGGTCCGGGGAAGCATGCGGTCGCGTTGGAAAATCACAGTTCAGCGTCACAATAAAGCGAAAATGGCCAACAGCCCTAACGCGCGAACAGGTCGCTCAATAGCCGCTAAAGCGTTCGCGGCACCTCGCCCGTTGCAAAACGGGCCTTCAGCAGCGCTTCTTCATACTCGCCCTCGGCGGTGGAATCGAAGACCACGCCGCCACCCACGTTGAACACGGCTTCTCCGTTGCCATGGAGTGTGATCGTGCGGATCGCCACGTTGAAGCGCATGCGCCCGTCGGGCGCGGCCCAGCCGATCGCGCCGCAATAGACGTCACGCGGGCCGCTTTCCAGCCGGCGCAGAATTTTCATGGCGCTGATCTTGGGCGCGCCGGTCACCGATCCGCAGGGAAAAAGTGCCGTGAAGATCTCCCGCAGCGTGACGCCCTCGCTCAGCCTTGCGCGCACACGGCTGACCATCTGGTGCACCGTGGGATAGGTTTCGACGCGGAAGAGATCGGGAACTTCCAGCGTGCCGGTTTGGCTGACGCGGGAGATATCGTTGCGCAGGAGATCGACGATCATCCGGTTCTCCGCTAGGTTCTTGGGGTCCGAGCGCAGGAGCTCTTTCAGATGCTCGTCCTGCTCGGTACTGGCGCCGCGCGGCATCGTCCCCTTCATCGGCATGGTTTCGATGAAGCCATCGCCCGATACGTCGAAGAAGAGCTCGGGCGAGCGCGACAGAACCGAAGGGCCGCCGAGATCTATGAAGGAGGCGTAGCGCACGGGCTGGCGGACGGTCAGCCGCTCGAACAGCGCAAACGGATCGCCTCGCCATCTCGCGCGGACAGGGAAAGTGAGATTGCCCTGGTAGCAGTCGCCCAGCGCCAGATGACGGTGCAGGTCCTCGAAACGCGCGCGATAGTCGTCAAGGCTCCATAGGGCGACCGGTCCGGATAGGTGCGGCTCCTCGCCCGGTGCCGGTGCGGCGGGTGCATCGGAAGGTGCGTCAAACACGCCGAGGCAGACGAGGGGCACGCGCCTTTCTTCCGGCATATGCAGGGCGAGCGAAGGATCGAGTGCGTAACCGGCCTCGTAGGAAACGTAGCCGGCCAGCCATTTGCCCGCCAGGCGGCACGCCTCCGCTGCATCGAGCGTTTCGGCAACCTGGCTAGGCCTGTGCGCCAGCAGGAGCTTGCCGGGATCGGCAAAATCCTGCCGTTCTCCCGTCAAATCGTTGCGAAAGACGGCGCGGGCTCTCCTGGGGGCGTCGGTTGCTGCCAAGGTGAACTCAGGCTCCAGGCTGGCCGGTAGCAATCTGGAAATTGATGCCGCAGGCCGGCGGTCCTACGGCACTGCGCCGCCGGGCGCCGGTACCTCGTCCAGTTCCTGCAACTCGTCGATCAGATCTTCGATAACGGACAGCCCCTTGGTCCAAAAGGACGGATCCGAGGCGTCGAGACCGAAGGGCGCGAGCAGTTCGGAATGGTGCTTGGTTCCACCGGCCTTCAGCATCTCGAAGTATTTTTCCTGAAAGCCTTCCTCCGCCTGCTGATAGACGGCGAACAGCGAATTCACCAGACAATCGCCGAAAGCATAAGCATAGACGTAGAACGGCGAGTGGATGAAGTGGGGTATGTAAGCCCAGAAGGTCTCGTACCCTTCGCGCAGGTTCACCGCCGGCCCAAGGCTTTCCTTCTGGACCTCGAGCCACAATTCGCCTAGACGGTCGGATGTCAATTCGCCCTTGCGCCGTTCCAGGTGCAGTTTGCGCTCGAACTCGTAGAAGGCGATCTGGCGTACGACCGTATTGATCATATCCTCGACCTTCTGGGCCAGTATGGCCTTGCGCTCGCGCCGGTCCGCAGTGCGATCGAGAAGCGAGCGGAAGGTGAGCATCTCGCCGAATACGGAAGCCGTCTCGGCGAGCGTCAGCGGCGTCGAGGCCATGAGCGGGCCCTGTCCGCCGGCGAGCACCTGATGGACGCCGTGACCGAGCTCGTGGGCGAGCGTCATCACGTCGCGCGGCTTGCCCATGTAGTTCAACAGGACGTAAGGGTGGGCCGAGGGCACGGTGGGATGGGCGAAGGCGCCGGGCGACTTGCCCGGCCGCACGGGGGCGTCGATCCAGCGGCGGTCGAAGAAGCGGCTTGCGATCTCAGCCATTTCAGGCGCGAATGAGCGGTAGGCCGACAGTACCATCTGGCGGGCGTCTTCCCATGCGATGACCGTTTGCGGCGTATCCGGCAGCGGTGCGTTGCGGTCCCAGTGGTTCAGCTTATCCATGCCGAGCCACTTCGCCTTCATGGCGTAGTAGCGGTGCGACAGGCGCGGATAGGCCTCATGCACGGACTGCGCCAGGGCGTCCACCACTTCCCGTTCGACGCGGTTCGCCAGATGGCGCGAATCGGCGACGTCGGCGAAGCTGCGCCAGCGGTCGGATATCTCCTTCTCCTTGGCCAGCGTATTGGTGATCAGGGTGAAGATGCGCATATTGCCACGCAGCGTTTCCGCAAGGGCCTCGGCCGCTTTGCGACGCTTTTCGCCATCCGCGTCCTGGAGCATGCTCAGCGTCGGCTCGAGCGACAGCTCCTCGCCGTCCACGTCAAAGCGCAGGCTGGTCATGGTCTCGTCGAAAAGCCGGTTCCACGCGCCGCGCCCTACTACGAAACTCTCGTGGAACAGCAGCTCGCTCTTGTCGTCGAGCTGGTGCGGCTTTTCCTTGCGCAGGTCGAGCACCCAGGGGCGATAATGGCCGAAGCCGGAATCCTCCGCGAGCGCCTTTTCGATCAGCGCGTCGTCGATCTTGTTGAGCTCCAGCGAGAAGAACAGAAGATGGGTGCTCGCATCGGTCAGCTTTTCCTGCACGTCTCCATAGAATTTGGCGCGCTCGGGGTCAGAGGTGTCGTCGGCATAGGTGAGGCCGGCATAGGAGCCGATGCGGCCGAAAAGCTCGTCCAGCGCCTCGAACTCGCGCACCGCCTGCCCAAGGCGGCCTGACGCGCCCTTGGCGGCTTCCGCCTCCAGCCGGCCCTTCCATGCCTTTTCGAAGGCGATCGCGTCTTCTTCCGCCCGCTTCAGATCGGCCGTCAGTTCCGGGCAGTCGATGGCAGGGTAGAGATCGGCCAGGTTCCATTCCGGCAGGTCGCCCAGGGCACCGCTGATCCTCGTGCCGTCCGTGCCCTGGGTCGCCGGGGCATGGGAAAGCTCTGCGCCTGAGCCTGGGCGATAGGCCATAAATTGCTCCATTGGTTCTAGGGTCCGGACCTAGGCTGCTGTTCAAATGCGCCATAAGGCGCGAAGGATTGATTCACCTGATTTCTTGAATGCCTGTTTAGAAGCCTGTGCCATATTGTTCCAGTCCGCCCAAGTCTACATTCGCGCGATTTTTGGAAGCTGTGGCAAACATGTCCGATGCGGTATTGATAGTCGACGACGACCCGGTCCAGCGCCGCCTTCTGGAGGCCATTGTCGGCCGGCTCGGCTTGGCTGCCCGGTCGGCGGACAGCGGAGCCGCGGCTATGGATGTGGTCGAAGAGGGCGGGGCAGGCGGTCTGTGCGCGGTCATCCTCGATCTCGTCATGCCGGGCATGGGCGGGATCGAAGTGCTTCAGCGCATGCGCGCGCTCAATTTCGAAGTGCCCGTCATCGTCCAGACGGCCAAGGGCGGCATCGACACCGCGGTGCAGGCGATGCGGGCGGGCGCATTCGATTTCGTGGTGAAGCCGGCGTCGCCGGACAGGATCGGCAAGGCCTTGCGCGACGCGCTGAAGGTGGAGGAACTGGGCGGCGCGGTGCGAAAGCAGCCGGCGCGGCGCGGCAGCAGCTTCTCCCTGCGCGATATCGTCACCGACAGCGAAGCCATGGCGCGCGTTCTCCGGCTTTGCCAGAAGGCGGCGACGACCGATATTCCCATTCTCATCGAGGGCGAATCGGGGGTCGGGAAGGAACTGATCGCGCAGGCCATTCGCGGCGAGAGCGTGCGCCGCGGCAAACCGTTCGTGACGGTGAATTGCGGGGCGATACCCGATAATCTCGTGGAAAGCATCCTGTTCGGCCATGAAAAGGGTGCTTTTACCGGCGCAACGGAAAAGCATACGGGCAAGTTCGTCGAGGCAAGCTCGGGGACGCTGTTCCTCGACGAGATCGGCGATCTGCCGCTCGATGTCCAGGTCAAGCTGCTGCGCGCCATACAGGAGGGCGAGGTCGATCCGGTGGGCGGACGCGGGACTGTCAAGGTCGATATAAGGCTGATTTCAGCGACCAATCACGATCTGCTCCAGCGGGTCAGGGAAGGACGGTTCAGGGAAGACCTTTACTACCGCCTCAACGTTTTCCCGATCATGGTGCCGCCGCTTCGCGACCGCAAGGAGGACGTGCCGATCCTGGTGCAGCATTTCATCGGGCGCTTCGCCGATTCGGCGAATGGCCGCAAGATCAGGGGCATATCTGCGGATGCACTGGACATGCTGTCGGCCTATGACTGGCCGGGCAATATCCGCCAGCTCGAAAATGCCGTGTTTCGGGCGATGGTGCTATGCGAGACCGAGGCGCTGACGGCGGCAGACTTTCCGCAGATCCGCGCACAGGTGCGCGGGATAGACGAGGATGTGCTCGAAAAGGACGTCGGCGGGCCGCCTGTCGCGGCCGATGGGGTATTCCCGCTGGCCAATCAGGCGCAGGATGTTCCGGTCGAGCGGCAGCCGCTGCATGCTGGCCTCCTGCGTGTCCTCGACGACCGGGGGCAGGTGCAGAAGCTGCAAGCACTGGAGCATCAGATCATACGGTTCGCCATCGACCACTATAGCGGCCAGATGAGCGAAGTGGCGCGCCGACTCGGCATTGGCCGTTCCACGCTTTACCGCAAACTCAAGGAAATGGGCATCGAGCCCGGTGACGAGCGCTCGCGGCAGGCCTGAGCCGCCCGCTTCTCCATCGCGCCTTTAAGCGTTTATTTACCTAGCCTTAATACGCGTCGAGCCCGTCACTTTATCGCCATTGTCTAAGAGCATTGCTACTTCAATAAGGCTCGATTAACCATTACGATGGAGACTTCGGGTGTTCAGGGGCAGGAGAGCCCTTTGATCATCGCTTCGGGGACAGTTCCAGCCGATAAGGCCACGAGTTGAAAAACAACCAGATTCGACATCATGGATGGCGCAAGGCCTTGTTCGGCTCCAGAAGTGTGGCAGCCGGACTACTGATAGCCATAGCATTCATGTTTGCCGCCGCTCCCGCAAGCGCGGAGACGCGGACGCTCAAGCTCTATTTCATTCACACGAAGGAGCGGGCGGAGATCACCTATAAGCGCAACGGGCGCTATATCCAGAGCGGTCTCAACGAGATCAACCGCTTCCTGCGCGACTGGCGGCGCAATGAGCCGACAAAGATGGACCCGCGCTTGCTCGATGCGCTCTGGGAAGTCTACCGGGCCACCGGCGCGCGCGATTATATTCACGTGGTCTCCGCCTATCGGTCGCCGCAGACCAATGCGATGCTGCGCAGCCGCTCCAGCGGCGTCGCCAAGCAAAGCCAGCACATGCTCGGCAAGGCCGTTGATTTCTACATTCCGGGTGTCAAGCTCGCGAGCCTGCGTAATGCCGGGTTGAAGCTGGAAGCGGGCGGCGTTGGGTACTATCCGCGCTCGGGCTCCCCCTTCATTCACCTGGATGTCGGTAATGTGCGCCACTGGCCGCGCATGAGCCGCAAGGAACTCATGGCCGTCTTCCCGGGCGGCAAAACGCTACACGTGCCGACGGACGGCAAGCCGCTGCCGGGCTATCAGCAGGCGCTTGCCTCCTATGAGGCGCGCAAGCGCAGCGGCGGAACCATCCAGATTGCCAATGAAAACACGCGCCCCCGCGGCCGCGGCCTGCTTGCCGCGCTGTTCGGCGGTGGAGCTGACGAGGAAGAGGATATAGCCGAATCCACCACCCAGGTCGCGGCGGCTGCACCACGTCCGCAGGCGCAAACCGCCCGAGCCGCGCCGGAACCCCAGGCCCCTGAGCCGAAAGCCAAGACGCCAGCCACCATCCTGGCCGCCTTGCCCGCCCGCGCCCTGCCGCTGCCACGCACGGCACCGCGTCCCGACGTCGGGGTGGGGACCGAGCTTGCGGTCGCTTCCGCCGCTCCGACGCCAGCGCAGCAGGCCCGAGCTGAGAATCCGGGTTCGCAGCCGCAGGCCGGGGCCCAGGAGGAAACGGCTCTCGCCGAAGCGCCTGCGCCGGACGAGATTCCATTCCAATTCGCGAAACCGGTTCCCGTGCCCTCGCCGCGGCCGGACCATGCGGCGCCGGCTGTGCAGATGGCCCAAGTCGAGGCAGACGAGGACGACGATCTGCCGACGGCCACTGCGTTCGTAACGCCGACGCGGCGGCCCGAAGGATCCGGCCCTGCCGATGCGATCGCAGAGCTTCTCGCCTCCAACGACGGGGCGCCGCGCGACGATGCGGGTTCGGCCCTGACTGCGGCAGCAGAGCAGGATGCCAGCCCGGCGGCTGTTCCGACCGAGTATGTCGTCGCAGCGCTTGCGGATGCAGTGCCGGAGGCAAAGGCCGCTGTTGTTGAAGCGGCCAAGACCGTCCCGATGGCGTCATCCGCCTCCACGCAGGGCGCAGTCGAGAAGAATGCCGGCCCGATCTCGTCGTCGCCTCGGCTGGCCATGCTGGAGGATGCGTCGAAAGGCACCGCCAGCAGGGCGATCGCGGAGAGCGCAAGGACAACTCCCAAGGCTGCGAAGCCCGGGCCCCGCGATGCGCGTCCGGAACCCAAGCCGGTGGTGGTCCCGGTGAAGTCCGTCCGTGGCCAACTGGTGCTCAGCCGTGAATCCGTGCTCAACAAGACCCATCGGACCAAGACTCCGTCCTTCACACCCAAAATCGCCGAGGCGCCCAGCGCGGTCTACACGGACGGGTTCCAGCAGGACGGGATGGTGACCGACGCCCGCCGCTTTACGGGAAAGGCTGTGACCTTCCTGTCGGTAGCAAAGTTTGCGGCGCGGTAAAAAAAGCGCCGGATGTTTCCGGCGCTTTGTTTTTCGACATTTTACCCGACTGTGAAACGGGTGAGAGGCCCAAAGGGCTCTCCATCATTTAGCGCAATTGCGAAGCCTCTCGCGCGAGCTTCTCGACCCGATCCCAGTCGCCGGCCTGCAGCGCGTCGTCGGGCGCGACCCAGGAGCCGCCGACGCACAGGACGTTGGGCAGCGAGAGATAGTCTTTCGCGTTCTTCGTCGAGATGCCGCCGGTCGGGCAGAAGCGGATGTCGGCGATGGGCGATGAGAGTGATTTCAGGAACGATGCGCCGCCGGCCTGTTCCGCCGGAAAGAACTTCAGTACCCGATAGCCTTCCTCGCGGGCGGCCATGATCTCGCTGGGGGTGATGGCGCCCGGGAGGAAGGGGACGTCGGACTGGCTTGCCGCGTCCAGAAGCTCCTGTGTGGTACCGGGCGAGACGATGAATTGGGCTCCGGCCTTGACGGCGTTGGAGTAATCCTTCGCCGACAAGATGGTGCCGGCGCCGACGATCGCCTCCGGCACCTCGTCCGCGACGAGCCGGATGGCGTCCAGCGCGTCGGGCGTGCGCAGGGTGATCTCCACCGCGGGCAGTCCGCCCTTGGCCAGCGCATGGGCCAGGGGCGCGGCATCGGCGAGCCGGTCGATCTTGAGAACGGGAATGACCGGCTGACCCGACAGAATTTCCACAAGTCGTTCCATGTTCTTTTTCATGACTGGCTCCTGCGATCGTTTCGCGTTTCCTTAAACCGATTCAGCGGCAAAGTACAAATGCCCGCCTTGGCTGGTACTCTGGCGCGCGTTACAGGATGAGGCGCCTGGCGCGACGCCAGAAGGCCGCGAACGCCCTCCGGAAGCGCTGACCCGCGCCCGCAAGCGGCAGCCCCTGTTCCATGGCAAGGAGCGTCTCAGGGCCGGCAACACCATCCTGCCGCAGGCCTTCCGACCGCTGGAAGCGCAGGATGGCGGCGCGGGTGCGGGGCCCAAATGCGCCATCGACGGCGACTGGATAGCCCAGCGCGCAGAGCAGGGTCTGGATATGCCTGATCTGAGCGCCGGCATCCCCGGTGCGCCACACGTTGGTTCCTGCCGGCTTCTGCCTCGGTCGCACTTCCGATGTCTCGAAAGGGCCGCGCGCATGACGACGATAGGCCAGCGACAGCTTAAGATGGTAGCCGTTGCGGGCATAGCCGGGGCCGTTGTACCCGCGTGCAAAGGCCTGCCAGTCCTTCTCCTTCAGGGCCTTGGCCAGCCCGGCCATGGCTATATAGCGCAGGGTGAGGCGCAATTGCCCCTCTACGCCGCTGCGTGCTTCGGCCACCAGTGCTTCCACATTCTCGTAGCCGAGCCGCGACCAGTGGGCGCCCATCACCTGGCCGACGCCCCACGAAACCGATTCATAGGCGGCGGCGCGGTCGATCCGGCAGGCCCGTTCCAGAAGCGTCCAGCGGGCCGCCTGGCTGGGCGGGTTGCGCACCGCTCCGGCCCGCGGCGATGCCAAACCTTCGTCCCGTGCCCGCTGCCTGGCCTCACCTTCCAGGCGGCGGTCGAAATAGTGGGCTTCGAACCGTATCAGCGGTTCCTTGCGGCCTTCGACGAGCGCGTGCGGGCGTCCGGCGCTCTCGACCTCGACCAGGGCCAACAGGGCGGCTGGTTCAAAGCCTGCTTGGGCGGCGGCCTTGGCGATTTTGCTGGCGGTGTCTGCGGATATCATTGGGCGCGGTCTCCATTGCGTTTCCAGGGCATTGTCCTCCAGGTCCGGCCACCGTGGATAAATCTGCATAAAATTACCGCTGACACGATGGGCGCCGCGGCTGCCCGTCTTGCCTTTGCCCCCATCGCGGCGTAGGACGCGCCCATGCAGGAAACCGGAGCAGACGAGCCGATCACGGTGCTGGCGCTTTACCGCTTTGCGCGTCTCGACGATTTCGAGGCGCTGCGGGAGCCGCTGGTTGCCCTTTGCCGCAGGCTCGGCATTCGCGGGACGCTGCTCCTGGCGCGCGAAGGCATCAACGGGACGGTGGCTGGCAGTGCCGATGCAATCGGGCAACTCACCGCCCATCTAACGGCCGTTCCGGGGCTGGGCACGCCCGATTTCAAGTACAGCCGGGCGTCGCACATGCCTTTTCACCGCATGAAGGTGCGGCTGAAGAAGGAGATCGTGACCATGGGCGTGGAAGGCGTGGATCCGGCGGCTGAGGCCGGAACCTATGTCGATCCCAGGGCGTGGAACGCGCTCGTCTCGCAGCCCGATACAGTCGTCATCGACACGCGCAACGCCTATGAGACGGCCATCGGCTCCTTTCGCGATGCTGTCGACCCGTCGACGGAGAGTTTTACCGAATTTCCCCGCTGGGTGGATGAAAACCTCGAAAGCCTCAAGGGCCGAAAGGTGGCGATGTTCTGCACCGGCGGCATTCGCTGCGAGAAGGCGACGGCCTATCTACGCATGCGGGGGCTGGAGGACGTGTTTCATCTGAAGGGCGGCATCCTGAAATATCTGGAGGAGGTACCGCCCCAGGAAAGCCTCTGGGAAGGTGAGTGCTTCGTCTTCGATGAACGCGTGTCCGTCGGCCACGGGCTCGTGGAGGGAAGCGCCACGTTGTGCCGCGCCTGTCGGCATCCGCTGACACCCGAGGAGCGGCAGTCAGTGCATTTCAGGGAAGGTGTTTCCTGCCCCCGTTGCCATGAGACCAAGAGCGAGGCCGAACGGGCGCGCTACGCCGAAAGACAGCGGCAGGTGGAGTTGGCGCGCCAGCGCGGCCGTGCCTTTCCCATTGGCCAGGGCTGACCGTCGGCGCTCCCCGTTCCATCCGCACAATGCTACATTGTTTTTTCCGCCGTCACCGCCTACCTGAGATCGCGTAGCGGGCGCGGGGACTGAATTTCACGAGGAGAACGCCATGATCGATGCGAGAAAGCTGCTTGACGATTTCCTGGGCAGCAATGTCCCCGGAACGGAAAATACGGTGCGGGACAAGGCCGGGCAGATGTCGCAGCTGGCCAAGGACAATCCATTGGCCACCGGCGCGATCGTGGCTGTGTTGCTCGGCACCGGGACAGGGCGCAAACTCACCAGGAATGCCGTGAAGCTGGGCGGCATGGCTGCCGTCGCTGGCCTCGCCTACAAGGCTTATCAGAATTACCAGAGCGGCAAGAAGCCGGAGGAGGGCGCCGCGGAAGACGGCGATCTGCTGCCGCCGCCCGTCGATACGACCTTCCATCCGGCCCAGGCGCCCCAGGGAGAGCAGGAATTCGCGTTCGCCCTGGTGCGCGCCATGGTTGCGGCGGCGCGGGCCGACGGCCATATCGACGAGGCGGAACGCAAGAAGATCGCCGACCGCCTGCACCTTTCGGGGATAGGCGAGGAAGCCGAGGCCTTCCTGGTCGCGGAACTTGAAAAGCCTGTCGACCTCGACGCCCTGGTGAACGCAGCCGAGACCGATGCCCAGAAGATCGAACTCTACACGGCTTCGCGTCTTGCCATCGAGCCGAAAAGCCGGGCTGAGCGCGGCTATCTCGACATGCTTGCCGGCAGGCTGAAACTGCCGGACGCGCTGGTCGATCACATCGAGGCGACGGTCACCGAAACGGTTCGTTGAGCCCGGCCAGGGGTTTCCACTTCTGCCGGAATTGCTCTATCGTGCCGGCGGGCGGCGGTGATCGGCCGCCCTTGCGCCAAGGCCGGCGCTGCATCCGGTGCGCGGATGTAGCTGCCGGCTACCATCACACCCGGTTTCGTACCCGCCGACATCCGGCTTCGGGTCCGCAAGGCCCGGTCGCGCCGGACGGCCCATGGAGGATGTGATGAGGAAGCCGCTTGCCGTCGTCATGGCAATGTTTTCCATGCTGGCCGCAGCGCCCGCCGGCTTCGCGGCCGACAGGATCACCGTTTTCGCCGCCGCCAGCATGAAGGAGGCGATAGACGCCGCTGCCGAAGCGTACGAGCGGACGGGCGATGCCGAAATCGTCGTCTCCTTCGCGGCGAGCTCGGTGCTGGCCCGCCAGATAGAAGCGGGCGCGCCGGCGGACGTCTTCATCTCGGCCAATCAGGATTGGATGGACCGGCTTGAAGAAGCAGGCTTCCTGCGCGCGCCCAGCCGGCGCGACATCGCCGGCAACGAGCTGGTGATCGTGACGGCGGGTCCGATGCCGAAGATGGCCGATCCGCGCGTGCTTTTGGGGCGGGGCCGCTTCGTCATGGGCGATCCCGGCCATGTGCCGGCCGGCATATATGCAAAAGCCGCCCTCGAATGCCTTGGGCTTTGGGAGACGCTGAGGAATGATGCCGTGTTCGCCGAGAATGTCCGGGTCGCGCTGGAGTTCGCGCGCCGGGGCGAGGTGACGGCGGCAATCGTCTACGGATCGGACCAGAAGGCCGTGAGTGACGATCTGGCGCGTGTCCATACGTTCGCCGCGGACTGCCACCCGCCGATCGTCTACCCGGCAGCCGCGACGGGCAAGGCTGCGGCCGCCGCCGAGGGTTTTCTCGATTTTCTCTCGGGAGCCGAAGGCCAGGCTATCTTCGCCCGCTACGGGTTCGCGCCGGCCGCGAAAGGCCAGGTCCATGAGTGAGGTGGAAACCTCGATCATCCTCCTGTCGGCCAAGGTGGCGCTGACGGCCATCCTGTTCGCCTTGCCGCTGGCCTTTCTTGCCGCCTGGCTGCTGGCGCGCCGGGAATTTCCGGGAAAAAGCCTGCTTCAAGCATTGGTTACCCTTCCACTGGTGCTGCCGCCGGTGGTGACCGGCTACGGGCTGCTCGTCCTGTTCGGCTCGCGCGGTCCGGTCGGGCGCCTGCTTGAAGCCGGCTTCGGCTTCAGTTTTGCATTCCGGTGGACGGGTGCGGCGCTGGCGGCCGGCCTCATGGCATTTCCGCTTCTCGTGCGCCCGATCCGGCTGTCGCTGGAAGCCGTCGACCGTGGCTTGGAAGAGGCGGGCGCCACGCTGGGGGCCTCGCGTTTGATGATATTCGCCACGGTCACGCTGCCTCTGACGCTGCCGGGCGTAATGGCGGGCGCGACCCTTGGGTTCGCCAAGGCGCTGGGCGAGTTCGGCGCGACCATCACCTTCGTGTCCAATATTCCCGGCGAGACGCAGACCCTCTCGCTGGCGATCTATTCATTGCTGCAGACGCCCGCCGGGGACGCGGCAGCGCTGCGGCTGATCCTGGCCTCCGTGCTGATTGCGCTGGCGGCCGTGCTGGCTTCGGAGTGGGTGGCGCGGCGGCTGAGGGGCCGGGCCGGCCCATGAGCAAGCTCGAAGTCGACGTGACCGGCAGCGCCGGCCGGTTCGCCATTCGCGCGGCATTTGGAGCCGGGCCGGGCGTGACCGCCTTGTTCGGGCGCTCCGGAGCGGGCAAGACGACCATCCTCAAGATGATCGCCGGCACCCTGCGCCCAGAGGCGGGGCGCATCGTTGCGGGCGGCCGGGTGCTCTTTGACGCCGCACGCGGAATCGACCTTTCGCCCCAGTCGCGCAATGCCGGGTTCGTCTTCCAGGATGGGCGGCTGTTCCCGCATCTGTCGGTGCAGCGCAATCTCACCTATGCGCGATGGGCTGGCCGGCGGCGGGCAACGCGGCGGTTTGAAGAAATCGTCGCGCTTCTCGGTCTCGAAACGCTGCTCGACCGCTTTCCCGGAACTCTGTCGGGCGGCGAGCGGCAACGGGTGGCGATCGGCCGGGCGCTTCTGGCCGAGCCGGAAATCCTGCTGATGGACGAGCCATTGTCTTCGCTCGATCGCCAGCGGCGCGGCGAGATCCTTCCCTATCTCGAAGCGGTTGCCGGCGAGGCGCTGATGCCCGTCATCTATGTCAGCCATGAGCCCGAGGAGGTGATGCGGCTTGCCGACCACGTCGTGGTGATCGAGGACGGCCTGATCATCCAGACCGGCACGCCGGCCGATGTCCTCGGTGGCGCCGGGGCATCTTATGCCCGCTCCAGCGACGCGCCCGTGTCGCTGATCGATGGCAGCGTAGCTGCCGTCCGCGAGGATGACGAAACGGTCGAGTTGACCGTCGGCTCCTCGACCATCGAGCTCTCGGGCGCGCATATGCTCCCCGGGGACCGCGTGCGGCTGCGCATTGACGCCGGTGAGGTGGTGCTTGCCACCAGCCGCCATAAAGGGCTGTCCATACGCAACCAGCTTCCATGCCGGATTATCGGAGTGGAGAGCCGGGGGGCGATCGCCGATGTGGCGATGGATTTCGAGGGCCAGACGATCTTCGCGCGCATCACCAGCCGCTCTGCGCGGATGCTGGCACTGTCTCCGGGGCAGGAGATCGTGGCGCTGGTGAAGGCGGTCTCGGTGGAGCGCGTACGCCCGGGGCGGTAGCCGCCATATCCGACCGGACCCGCCCTTCCTGCCGGCACGGCGCGTGTTATAACGGGCTCAAAACAAGATGGGAACTGAGATGCCAAGCGGAGGAGCCCTGGCGCGCAGGTATCGCCGATACGGCTTCCTGAACCTGACCGCGACCTTGGGAGCGGCCTGCGCCGCTGCCTATTTCGCAGCCTCCTATGCCGGCGGTGTGGTGGAGGCCAATTTGCGCGCCTCGGCCCGCGAGACGCTTGCCGTGCAGGCCGAAGCGCTCTCGGGCGTGCTCGACAAGCACCGGCTTCTGGCGGGAACGCTGAGCCGGCGCGGGGACGTCCGGGCGCTGTTTTCCGAACCGGGCCAGCAGATCGACAGGCAGGCGGCATGGCGGATCGCCGTGCAGGCGGCCGGGCTGTCGAGCGCGCTGGACGTGGTGTTCTTCACAACCGACGGAGAGCCTGTCGCCTCCGGCCTCAGCCTGTTCGACGACAGCCGGCTCGACCCGTCGTCGCCGCTCGTGCGGGCGGCGAAGTTCGGCCAGCTCGGCCGTGAGGCCTTCACCTTTGATCATGGCCAGCGCGCCTATGTCTTCACCAGCGGCATCAGGGGGCCGGATACCGCCGTCGTTGCCATCGTCGCCGTCTTCGTCAGCCTGGACCGCTTGGAGGCGACATGGTCGCTTTCGGCCGATCCGATCTATGTGGTCGCCGAGAACGGACGCATCTTCCTTTCCAACCGTGCCAGATGGCGGCTGCGCCCCGAGCCGGAGATCATACGGGCGGGCAGCGGCGCGCTCCTTTACGAGACAGGCGAGGGATGGCGGGCGCATCTCGACGCGAGCCGGTTCCTGCCCTTGCTGGATTGGGAGCTGCACGTCCTGTCCGGCACGGCTCCAGCGGACATCGCACGACTGCTCTGGGGCGCGATCACCGGTGGACTGGTGCTGCTTGCCGGGCTCGGCGTCCAGGCGCTGATCAATCGCCAATACGTCGTGACGCTGAGGGGGCGGCGCGACCGGGCCGTATCGTTGCGGCTCGAACGGGTCGTGCGCGATCGCACGCGCGCGCTCAGCCAGTCCAACGAGACGCTGAAACGGGAGGTGCATGAGCGCCGGCAGGCGGAGGAGCAGCTGCGTCGCACGCAGTCGGAACTCGTGCAGACGGGCAAGCTGGCGGCGCTCGGGCAGATGTCGGTTTCGCTGTCGCACGAGTTCAACCAGCCTTTGGCGGCGACCAAGTCCTATGCCGACAACGCACTCAAATATCTGGAGCTGGGCCGGGGCAAGGAGGCGCGCGACAATATCCGCCGGATATCGGAGCTGACCGACCGGATGGCCGACATATCCCGCCACCTTAGAAACTTCGCCCGCAAACCCAACCCGACATTTGGCAATGCCTCGATTGCAAAGGTCATCGAGGATGCGATGGCCGTGCTGGGCGCGCGGCTGCGCGAGACGGGCGCACGGGTCGAGCTCGACATGCCGGAGGGCGATGTCCGTGTGCGCGGCGGGCCGGTGCGCCTGCAGCAGGTCTTCGTGAACCTGTTCTCCAACGCGCTCGATGCGATGGAGGGTATTGCCGATCCCCTCATCGAGGTGTCGGTGCGCCGCCGGGGCCACCGGACGCTGGTGGCCGTGCACGACCACGGCTCCGGCATTGCGCCGGAGGCGGCGGCCAGTATGTTCGACCCCTTTTTCACGACCAAGGAGGTGGGCAAGGGCATGGGGATGGGACTTTCGATCTCCTACAACATCGTCAAGGATTTCGGCGGCCGGTTGACGGCCGCAAATCATGACGAGGGAGCCGTGTTCACGGTTGAGCTCGAAAGCGCGCTTGAGGCCAGCGAGGCAGCTCAATGACCGATGGTTTCGAAGTTCTTTTCGTCGACGACGATGCCGACATCAGGAGGGCTGCGACGCAGCTTCTGGAACTTGCCAATGTGCCGGTGCGCACCGCGGCCTCGGCGACGGAAGCGCTACCCGTCCTTTCGCGCAATTTCGCCGGCGTTCTGGTGACGGATATCCGCATGCCGGGCTCCGACGGCATGGAGTTGATGCGCAAGGCGCTGGAGATCGATCCGGACCTTCCCGTCATCCTGGTGACGGGCCATGGCGACATTGATCTGGCCGTCGATGCGATGCGCACCGGGGCTTATGATTTCATCGAAAAGCCCTTCGCCACCGAGCGCTTCGTCGATTCCATCGTGCGCGCGGTGGAGAAGCGCCAGCTCACGCTGGAAAACCGCAAGCTGCGCGACAAGGTGGCCAGCCGCTGGGACAATCTGGAAGCTCGTCTTGCCGGCCGAACGCCAATCATGATCGAACTGCGGAACCGGATTCGTGCCGTCGCGCAGACACCGTCGGATGTGCTGATCATCGGCGATACCGGCACCGGCAAGGAAATTGCCGCACGCGCCATCCACGACCTCAGCGGGGACGGCGACAGGCCCTTCGTCACCATCAATTGCGCCGCGCTGCCGACGGGCATGATCGACCAGGAGCTATTCGGCTATGAGGTCGGGGCGTTTTCGGGCGCAACGCGGGCGCGTTTCGGTAAGTTCGAGCACGCGCGCAACGGCACTGTGTTCCTCGACGAGATCGACGCGATGCCGCTCGACGTGCAGGCCAAGCTCCTCCGCGTCGTCCAGGACCGCACCGTGACGCGGCTCGGCTCGCACGACGCCATCCCCCTCAACGCCCGTTTCATCGCCGCCTCCAAGGTCGATCTGGAAAGCGCGGCCGCCAACGGAGCCTTCCGCGGCGACCTCCTGTACCGGCTCAACGTGATGACGTTGCACATGCCGCCTCTTTCCCGCCGCCGCGACGATATCGCCGCGCTCTTCGCGTTGCTGTCCCAGGATGCGGCCGCGCGCTATCGCGTCGAGGTCCGCAAGCCGGGGTCGGCGCTGCTGATGAAGCTCGCGATGAGGGAATGGCCAGGAAATGTCCGCGAGTTGCGCAATGCGGCGGAGCGCTTCGTGCTGGGGCTCGACGGGCAGGACGAGGCGACGATAGCGGCCGATGTCGGCGGGCTTCCCGAGCGCGTCATGGCGTTCGAGCGCCAGGTGATCGCGGCCGAGCTGGAAGCCAATGGCGGGCGGCTGAAGCCGACCTACGAGGCGCTGCGCATAAGCCGCAAGACGCTCTACGAAAAGATGCAGAAGCACGGGATGGACCGGTCCAGCTTCCGCTCCGCTGGATAGCTGTTACTATTGGGGTACAGCACGGGAAGGTGAATGTTACCATTTCCACCCGTTTTCCCGAAGGTGGGGGAAAAAAGCACTGCCGGCCGACCCGAAGCTGTTGCAACAGGGCGGCAGCTCGCTTCCTTTCGCCGCTGCTGCGGGCGACGTCCGCAGAAGACAATGTGGAGGAGTAAACACCATGAAAAAACTCGGACTCATGCTCACGGCCGCCGGAATGCTGGCAATCGGCACTTCGGCAGCCTCCGCTAATTGCGATGATGGCGAGATGGTCATCAAGTTCAGCCACGTGGTGGCCGAAAAGGGGCACCCCAAGGGAGAAGCCGCCGTCCTCCTTGCCAACCGCATCAATGAGGAGATGAACGGAACCGCCTGTATGGAGGTCTTTCCAAACTCCACGCTATACGACGATGACAAGGTGATGGAAGCGCTGCTTCTGGGCGATGTCCAACTGGCGGCGCCGTCATTGGCGAAGTTCGAGGCATACACCCTCAAGTACCGGCTTTTCGACCTGCCTTTCCTTTTCCCTTCGCTGGATGCGGTCAACACCTTCATCCAGTCGGACAACGGCAAGGAACTGCTCACGGTCATGGAGGACGAGGGCTATACGGGGCTCGGTTACTGGATGTCCGGTCTCAAGCAGTTCTCGGCAAACAAGCCCCTCGAGGTGCCCAGCGATGCGGCCGGTCTGAAGTTCCGCGTGCAGACGTCGGACGTGGCCGTGGCGATGATCGAGGCCATGGGCGCTTCCGCGCAGAAGCTGGCCTTCAACGAGGTCTACAGTGCGCTGCAGACGGGTGTCGTCGACGGGCAGGAGAACTCCTGGTGCAACATCTACACCCAAAAATTCTTCGAGGTTCAGGACGGCATAACCGAAACCAACCATCAGCTCCTGTCCTATCTGCTCGTAACCTCCACCGAGTGGCTTGAGGGCCTCGAGCCGGAGGTGCGCGACCAGTTCCTGACGATTGTCGGCGAGGTGACGGTCGAGGCCAATGCCGACGTTGCCAACAAGGAAGCAGCCTGCCGCCAGAACATCCTCGATGCCGGCGGTGAAATCCGCGAGCTGACGCCGGAGCAGCGTGAGGAATGGCTGTCCACGATGAAGCCCGTGTGGGAGCAGTTCGAAAGCGACATCGGCGCCGATCTCATCCAGGCGGCAGCCAACACCGGCTCCTGACGGTCAGGAACGCACCCGCTTCGGCGGGTGCGTTGAACGCATCGCGGAAACCGGGACTGATATCTGGAACGCCGGTGTGTCAGGTAGCGAATAACAGCATTGCCGTGCGTCCAGGCGGACGCACGGGCACGGAAGATGACGCGCCAGATCGATCCGGGGAACGGCGCGGCTATTTCGCTCGTGGGAGGCAATCGACATGGAACTGCTTTGGCCGTCGCTGGCGCTGATCGCGTTGGTGGCCGTACTTTTCTTCGCCGAAAGACGCTATCCGGCTGCCGTCGGCCGCCTGGAAGAAAACGTTCTTTCACTTCTTCTCGCCGCCATCACCTTCGTGTCCTTCACCCAGGTGGTCGCGCGTTACGGTTTCAACAGCGGCTGGCAAGGCGCGCTCGAGTTCACGCGCATCGCCTTTGCCTGGCTGATCCTGTTCGGCATGAGCTACGGCGTGAAGAACGGCATCCATCTCGGTGTCGACGCCTTTGTGCGGCTGATGCCGAAGCCCGCCTTCCGCATCGTCGCCATCTTCGGCGCATTGTGCACCTTCCTCTATGCCTTCATCCTGCTTTATGCGGGCTGGCTTGCCTTGCTGGGTGCCGACGTTTCCACCAATTGGCGCCAGACCGGCGCGATCGGCTACTGGACCTTCATGTTCGACAGAGGCACCGGTCTCGACGATCTGCGCTACCCCATGTGGATGCAGGAGACTTTCGGGCTGCAGGACAGGGTGCAGCGCTGGGTGGCCTATCTCATGCTGCCCGTGGGGCTGGCGCTTCTGGCCTTCAGGTCGCTTCAAGGCATCATCGCCATCTATCGGGGTGAGCGGGAACTCATCATCGCTGGCCACGAGGCTGAAGACCTCGTGAGCGAAAACCGCGACGCGCTGAAGGAGTAGCCCGGATGGTATCGCTTATCCTCTTCGTCCTGGTCCTGTCGCTGCTGTTCCTCGGCGTGCCGGTGGCCGTCTCGCTAGGCCTGTCGTCGCTCATCATCATCACGTTCTTCTCCAACGATTCCGTTTCGTCGGTGGCGCTGCAACTGTTCACGGCCTCCCAGAACTACACGCTGCTGGCCATTCCGTTTTTCGTCCTGGCTTCCGCATTCATGTCTACGGGCGGGGTGGCGCGACGTATCATCCGCTTCGCCATTGCTTCCGTCGGCCATTTCAAGGGCGGCCTCGCCATGGCCTCTGTCCTTGCCTGCATGATGTTCGCGGCACTCTCCGGCTCGTCGCCGGCAACCGTGGTGGCCATCGGCACGATCGCCATCGCCGGCATGCGGCAGGTGGGCTACACCAAGGAATTTTCCGCTGGCATCATCGCCAATGCCGGCACGCTCGGCATTCTCATCCCGCCATCCATCGTCATGGTGGTCTATGCGGCAGCGACCGACGTATCGGTCGGGCGCATGTTTCTGGCCGGTGTGATCCCGGGCATCGTGGCCGGCCTGATGCTGATGATCGCCATTTATGTGATGGCACGCGTCAAGAACCTGCCGGCCGAGGAATGGAAGGGTTTCGGCGAGATTCTGGAAGGCGGCAAGGAAGCCGGCTGGGGCCTGTTTCTCATCATCATCATCCTCGGCGGCATCTATGGCGGTGTGTTCACGCCAACGGAAGCGGCATCGGTGGCGGCCGTCTACGCTTTCGGCGTGGCCCTCTTCGTCTACCGCGACATGGGGCCGATGAAGGGCGAGAAATGGCTGCGCGCGGACGATCCCAAGCGTGCCCGGGTCGGCTTTTCCGCCACCGTCTACGCCGTCGCCTTCTTCTTCGTCTGGATGATCCTGACATTCTTCGCCGCCGCCGACTGGCCGGGGGTGACACTGCGCGGCCGCACTTTGCTGGGCGTGGCGCTGTCGCTCGCGATCATGGTGGCCTACGCGCTGTGGCGGGATCGCGAGTCAAATCCATGGAACATCCCGGGATATCTGATTGCGAGCCTGCCGATCTGGCGCCGGAACCTTTCGCTGATGGGGCGCAACTTCTTCCGCGCCTTCTTCAACGATGATACCCGCAAGGTGATGGTGGATGCGGCGCGCACGACGGTGATGCTGATGTTCATCATCGTCAATGCGCTGCTGTTTGCCCATGTGCTGACATCGGAGCGGATACCGCAGACGATCACGGATCTGATGGTGGGCGCGGGCTTCAACTGGTTCACGTTCCTGATCGCCATCAACCTGCTGCTCCTGCTCGGTGGCCAGTTCATGGAGCCTTCGGGCCTGCTGCTGATCGTTGCGCCGGTGGTGTTCCCCATCGCCATGGAACTCGGCGTCGATCCGGTGCACCTTGGCATCATCATGGTGGTGAACATGGAGATCGGCATGATAACGCCGCCGATCGGGCTCAACCTGTTTGTCACGTCGGGAATAACCGGCATGAGCCTGTTGCAGGTGGTCAAGGCGGCGCTGCCTTTCGTGGCCGTGCTCTTCGCCTTCCTGATCCTGGTGACCTACATGCCGGTCCTTTCCACCTGGCTGCCCTACAGCCTGATGGGGCCGGAGATCATGTCCAGGTAGTGTCGGAGAAAGAAAGCGCGCCAAGATGGTTCGAAATGTTAAGAGTTCGTTAACCAATCTTTAAGCATTTGGGAGGATTCTGTAGAGGTCGGATCGGCTTTCCTCCTCCCAAGCACGGTTCGAAGGGGCGGCCCCAGTGCCGCCCCACCCGTTTTCACAGATTGCGGAACCTTTGATGCCGGCCGCCATTTAGGCTGGCTGGCGCAACGTTCATGGCGCAGCTTCAGTGCCGGGGTTCCCCTTATGGAAAGTCTCGTCAGCGGATATGAGGCCCAGATCGGTTTGCTGGTCCTGGGGCTGATGCTGGTCTTCTTCATCTTGGAGATATACCCGCCAGAGGTGACGGCCGTCGGGGGAGCGGCGCTCTTCATGCTGCTCGGCCTGGTGGCGCCGGCAGAGGCGATGGACGTCTTTTCCAATCCCGCCCCCATCACCATTGCGGCCATGTTCATCCTGTCCGGCGCGCTCGTTCGGACAGGCGTACTGGAGGCGGTTGCGGAGGCCATCATCGGCCGGGCGGAAAGCCGGCCGCTCATCGCCGGCGCCATTTTCATTGCCGCCACGATCGTCGCCTCCGCCTTCATGAACAACACGCCGGTGGTGCTCATTCTCATCCCCATCGTGATCAGGCTGGCGCGGGTGCTGGAAGTCGCGCCTACGCGTTTTCTCATCCCGCTGTCCTATGCCTCCGTCCTCGGCGGAACGCTGACGCTGATCGGCACGTCCACCAATCTGCTGGTCGACGGCGTGGCACGGCAGAATGGGCTCGAGCCCTTCTCGATCTTCGAAATTACGCCGGTGGGAGCCATCGCTGCAGCCACGGGGCTGGCGACGATGCTGCTGATCGGCCGCCACCTGCTGCCCGACCGGGGCGCTGCGGGGGAGGAGACCCGCGAGGGCGAGACGGAGTTCCTGTCCGAGGTTACCATCCGCAAGGAGGGCAAATTCACACGCCTGCCGCTTCGCGAGATCACCGAGTTCCACCGCCCCGGCCTCAGGATCATCGGCGTGCGCACCGGCGGCGAATTGCGGCGCACCGGGTTCGAGGCGCAGGTTCTGGAGAAAGGCGATACGCTCCTGGTCATGTCGACGACGTCCGAGCTCTTGACCCTCAACGACGAGCCGGAATTGCGCGTGGGACTGCGCCGCGGGCCAGAGGGAAGGGGCGAGACCGTGGTGGTCGAGGTGATCGTCGCCCCGCACAAATCGAGCGTCGGCCAGCGCATCGCCGATCTCACGTTGGGCCGCCGTTTCGGTGTGCGCGTGCTGGGGGCCCACCGTCACCGGCACATCCCGGGACCCGATCTCGACAATGTGCGGCTGCGGCCGGCCGACAAGCTGCTGCTCGAGGGCCCTTCGGCCAGCTTCGATGCGCTGGCGGAGGAGGCAGACCTCGTCTCCGTATCGCGGCCGAGCGGCCGTGCTTTTCGCCGGCGCAAGGCACCGATCGCCGTGCTGGCCCTTGTCGCGGTGGTCCTGCTTGCGGCGTGGAACGTCTGGGATATCGGCACGCTCGCCCTGATGGCCGTGGCGGGCATCCTGGTGTTGCGGTGCATTGACGCCGACGAGGCCTGGGATTCTGTCGAGGGCTCAATCCTCGTGCTGATCTTCGCGATGCTGGTGGTTGGCATCGGCCTGCAGAATGCCGGCAGCATTGAGCTGCTGGTCGCGCTGACGGCGCCGTGGCTTACAGACATGTCGCCGCTGGTGGCGTTGTTCGCCGTCTACATGCTTACCTCGGTGCTCACGGAACTCGTGACGAACAATGCGATCGCCGTGCTGCTCACGCCGCTCGTCATCGGGTTGGCGGGGCAGCTCGGCGTCGATCCGCGCCCCTTCGTCGTGGCGGTAATGTTCGGTGCGAGCGCGAGCTTCGCAACGCCTATCGGCTACCAGACCAACACCCTCGTCTATGGCGCCGGCGACTACCGCTTCGCCGACTTCCTCAAGGTGGGCGTGCCCATGAATATCGTGGTGGGCGGGGCCAGCGTGCTCGCTATCAGCTGGTTCTTTCCGCTCCTCTAGCCTCTCCGGCCTCGGACAAGAACTCCGCCATGCGGCTGATGGCGCGAAGGATGTTCTCCTCCGAGTTGGCGTAGGAAAGACGGATATAACCTTCGCCGAGGATGCCGAAATCAGGACCGCCGATGAGGGCGACGCCTGCTTCCTCCAACAGCGCGGAAGCGAGCTTCTTGGCCTTCCAGCCCGTTCGACTGATGTTCGGGAAGGCATAGAAGGCGCCTTTGGGGGTGCGGCAGGAGATGCCCTCCAGCCCATTCAGGCCTTCCACGACCAGCTTCCGTCGGGCATCGAAGGCGCGCATCATCTTGTCGACCTCGTCCTGCGGCCCGTCGATGGCGGCAATGCCGGCAAACTGTGCGGGCGCATTGACGCAGGACCAGCAATTCACGGCCAGCTTGCGAACCTTGTCGTAAAGCTGATCCGGCCAGATGGACCAGCCGAGCCGCCAGCCGGTCATGGCCCAGGTCTTGGACCATCCGTTGAGAACGATCAGCCGGTCGCGGATTTCGGGGAACTTCAGAAGCGAGGTCGCCTCCTCGCCATCATAGGTCATGACCTCGTAGATCTCGTCGGACATGATGGCGACATCGGGGTACCTTGCCAGCCCCGCAACCAGCTTCTCGATCTCCTCGCGCGGAGTGATGCCGCCTGTGGGGTTGGCAGGGGAGTTGAGGATCAGCAGGCGCGTCTTCGGCGTGACGAGAGACAGCGTCTCATCGGCGGAGAAGGCGAAACCATTCTCCTCGCGGATGGGAACGGGCACCGGCTTTGCCCCGGTGAACTCGATCATCGAGCGATAGATCGGAAAGCCGGGGTCGGGGTAGAGGATTTCCGCGCCCGGCTCGCCGAACATGACGATGGCGGCATACATGGTGGGCTTTCCGCCAGGCAGGATCATGATGTTGTCGGGCGAGACCTCCACTCCGGTCGTAAGCAGTGTGCGACGGCTCACCGCTTCCCGGGCGGGCAGGATGCCGGTTGCCGGCGTGTAGCCGTGATGTCCGTCCCGCAGCGCCTTTATGGCGGCTTCCACGATGTGCTCGGGTGTGTGAAAGTCGGGCTGCCCGATGCCCAGATTGATGATGTCCCGCCCTTGATGGGCAAGCGCGGTCGCTCTCGCCAGAACAGCGAATGCGTTCTCCTCCCCGATGCGGTCAAAAGCGGGATTTGTGTGGAGCATCTTCGATTTCCATCTGGTTCTGTTGCCTTGCCGGCGCTTTTGTGACGCTTGGCGCTGAAAACGTCAAATGAGGAACGGGTGGATGATGCAGGATCTGTCGACATGGACGGCGCGCCAGGCACCGCAGCGCAGTGCTCTGGAAGGCCGTTATGTACGGCTCGAGCCGCTCGATCCGCAGGCCCACGGGGACGGCTTGTACGAAGCCTGCCACGTGGCGGATGCCGACGAGCGATTCCGCTGGCTGTTCGAAGAACCGCCGACCAGCCGCGAAGGCTTTCAGTCATGGCTGGAGAATGCGGCAGCCAGCACTGATCCCCTGTTTTTCGCGGTCATCGATCGGACGAGCGGCAAGGTCGGCGGACGGCAGGCGCTGATGCGCATCGATCCGGCCCACGGCGTAGCGGAGATCGGCAGCATCTATTGGGGTCCCGGCGTTGCCCGCACGCGCCTTGCCACGGAAGCGGTGTATTTGTCCGCGCAACTCCTCTTCGAGACGCTAGGCTATCGCCGCTTCGAGTGGAAATGCAACGATCTGAACGAACCATCGAAGCGGGCGGCCGAACGTTTCGGGTTCCACTATGAAGGTCTCTTCCGCCAGCATATGGTGGTGAAGGGCAAGAACCGGGACACGGCCTGGTATGGCATGCTCGACCACGAATGGCCGGCGATCGGACAGGCCTATGCGGCGTGGCTGTCGCCGGAAAACTTCGATGCCAAGGGCCGACAGTTGAAACCGCTGGCGCAGTTCCGGAAGGATTTGACGAGCGCATGAAAGACAATCGCGAAGCGGCCATAGCCGCGGCCGTTATCCTGGTCGGATTCGGGATCGTCGCGTTCTTGCTGCCTCGGATAATGCTTGCCGTGGGCGAGTTCTCCACCTTGGCTGCGGGCATGGTCGCGGCGGCCTTCGTGGCGCTGTTCTTCCTGATCTTCTGGGCCCGCGCGCGCTGGCAGCGCCGCCGCGGGCGGGAAGAGGATTAGGACAGTTCGCGTTTCCGTGAAACGGTGGGCTGATCTAGGCCAGGCTGGCCGCGAGAAGCGCGAGGCCGAGCAGGAATACGACCAGCGCGCCGGCAATCTCGATGGTCGCATGGATGCGATTGCCCATTCTTCCTTCGCCGGCGAGCGCGACCGCCCAGTTCTTGGCGGTCACCGCCAGGATGGCGAGCGTGGAAACGGTGATCGCCGTGCCGAGCGCCATCGCCAGTACCGAGATGATGCCACCCAGCCAGAGCGCGTTGAGGAAGGAAAAGGTCAGCACGATCAGCGCCCCTGAGCAGGGGCGGATTCCCACGGCGGCAACCGCCGACCAGGCCGTCTTCCAGTCGAGGCGGCCGTGCGACAGCACCTTTGGATCTGGCGCATGGCTGTGCCCGCATGATGGGCAGGCTTCTGCCTCAGCGTGGTCAGGGCGATGGTGGTGGTCATGATCATGATGGTGATGATGGTCGTGGACCTGATGGTCCACGCTTGCCGCCGAAAGGCTGTGCGCGGCGGCGCGGGGCCGGATCAGCGGCGTGACCTTGCGCCAGAGCAGCCAGGCGCCGAATGCGGCGACGAGGGCGAAGCTGGCCGTTTCGAGAAAGGACGCCGCATCGGTCATCGAGATCGCGGTGCCGCGCAGCGCCAGGAACACCGTCGACATCAGCACGATCGCGGACAAGGCCTGGAGCGCGGCCGCGGCGAAGGACAGGACGATGCCCCGGCGCAAAGCTACCTCATTGGCAACCATGTAGGACGAGATGACCGCCTTTCCGTGGCCGGGGCCGGCAGCGTGGAAGACGCCGTAGGCAAAGGAAAGGCCGATGAGCATCCACAGGCCCGATCCGTCCTCGCGCATCCCCTTCAATGCCCCGGTCAAGGCGCGGTAGAAGCTCTGTTGCTGGACGTTGATCCATTGCAGCAAGCCGGCGAGAGGGCCGGTCGGCGCGAAGGACGGTTCGGCAGCGCCGATGCCCAGGGAGCTTTGCGCCAGGGCAGGCGAGGACAGGATCACCGAAGCCAGTCCGGCCATGGCGAGGCCGGTCGCCGCGCGCCGCCATGTTGCAGGGCGGTCAGCCATTGGCCGTGCAGGAGATTTGCAGCTTCGTCGCGAAGATTTTGCTGAGATCATTGCCGGTCGGGTCGTTGAAGAAGGCTTCCGTCAGGGTTTGCTGGTTCTGGGCTATGGCTTCATCGGCGTCCGGCCGCACGACCTGCCGTTCGCAGTAGCCGGGCATGTTCTCGACCGCCATGTACTCATCCTCGACGAAATCGATCGCGGTGTAGAAGGTGGGGTCGTAGACGCCGAAATTGAGCTTGCCTTGCAGGGGCAGCGGCTCCTTCGGCCGGGACTCGAACAGAATGATGAGTTGGTTGTCGGTGAAGTCGGCGACCATCCGCTCGGGAACGGACATCGCGACGTCCCGCCCATCGGCAGTGACGATTTGGAAATAGTCGAACTCCGCCAGTGACTGGAACACGGTGTCGGCGACCTGGGCCAGCTCGTCCGCATCGAGCTTCAGATCCTGGTTGGCGTCGAACTCCACCAGAACGGTACTCGAAAAGAGATCGTCAAAACGCCACAGATGCCGCAGGGCCTGAACCTCGCCGTCGTCGTTGACGGCCACATCCAGCCTGGCTTCGGCAAACACATGCGGATGCGCGAGCGAGGTGCCGCCCGATGCGGCAAGCAATGCGGCGGCAAGCATCGCCAAAATGCCGGCATTTCCACGATTCATCAGCGATTGCCCCATCGATTTGCGCAAGGCCCTTGCTCTAACACGAAGCAGGCAGAATTTGGACCGCAGAACATTTATCAGCCAGGACAGTTCTCCTTCAGCCACCGGGCAAGATAGTCGACCAGCGCGCGGACCTTTCCCGGCAGATACCGGCGGTGGGGATATATGGCAAAGATGCCGGCGCCGTCGGTGAGCCAATCGTCGAGCACCCGCTGCAGGCGCCCGGACTCGAGCTCCGGAGCGGCGATGAAGTCGGGCAGGAACGCAAATCCCAGGCCAGCCACCGCCGCCGAACGCACCGCAAGCGGGCTGTTGACCTCCATGCGGCCGTTCACCGGCACCGTGAACTGCGCCCCATCCTTGTCCCGGAATATCCAGTTGTGACGATAGCGGCTGTTGGTGTCGATGATGCACGGCAGATGCTGCAGGGCGCGCGGATCCTGCGGCACGCCGTTCTTGTCGATCAGCGCCGGCGACACGCAAAGCGGCACGGAAAAGGGCGCCAGCCGGCGGGCGATCAGCGAGGAATCCTCGAGCTTGGTGATGCGGATCGCCAGATCGAAACCCTCCTCGACCAGATCGACGAAACGGTCGTCGAGGTGAATGTCGAGCGTGATCTCCGGATGAGCGGCGGCGAAGTCGATGAGCGACTGGCCGATCGGCGCGTCGGCGAAGGTGCGCGGCGCCGACAGCTTGATCCGCCCTTTGATGTCGCCGGCCGAATCGCGCACCGTTTCGGAAAGGCTGTCGATCTCGCGGAGGATCTCCGTCACCCGCCTGTAATAGGTATGGCCGGTTTCGGTCAGGGAGAATTTGCGCGTGGTGCGGTTGAGAAGGAGCGCACCCAGCTCGTCCTCCAGTTCGCGCACATATTTGGAAAGCAGCGCCTTCGACCGGCCCACCTTGCGCGCGGCGGCCGAGAAACCCTCGGCCTCAACGACGTCGACGAAAGCGCGCATGCGCGTCAGCGTGTCCATCAGCGCGAGCCTGTCGCCGAAAGGATCGCCTGGGCGAGCAGGACAAGCTGCCGGTCGCTGCCGGCCGGTCCCATCAGGGATATCCCGAAGGGCGCGCCGTGGACCTCGCCCAGCGGCAGCGTGATCTGCGGGTAGCCGAGCAGGCCGGCAATGGACGTCATCGTAAGCGCCTTTGCGCGATATTTCTCCAGCTCGTCCTGCGTCGCGATCTTCAGGGGCGCCGCCGAGGGCTGGGAAGGCATGACGACGATCATGTCGCCATCCATGAGCGCGGCCATGTCGGCCTTGAAATCCCGCTGACGCTGGCGCGCTGCCTCGGCCCTGCCCTCGGTCACCGACCGTGCGTAGGCGAACCGCTCCTTCACGCCCGGACCGAGACCGGCGTCGTTGCTGGACAGGAACTCCCCATGCACCTGCCATGCTTCGAAAGCCTGGACCTCCTTGAAACGTTCGAAGAGCTCGGCCGTGTCGCCCGGCAGGCCGAGATAGACGGCGTCGCGCTCGAAATGGTCGAGCACATGGCCAAGGAGCTGGACATAGGCGCTGCGCTCTTCCTCTCCGAACAGTAGTGCTTCGATCTCGCGGATGCGGACGGGCCGGAACAACTCGACCTCGTGCGTGTCTTCACCCAAAAGCACCTCGCCGACAGCGGCATAGGTCCTGGCGTCGCGCGCGAACCAGCCGAAGGTGTCGAAGGAAGGCGATAGCGGCATCGCGCCTTCGAGCGGGATGCGGCCGTGGGTGGTACGAAGGCCGATCAGCCCGCAAAAGGAGGCCGGGGCTCTTATGGAGCCGTTTGTGTCGGAGCCGGCGGCGATGTCGGCTAGCCCGCCGGCCACGGCTGCGGCAGATCCCGACGACGAGCCGCCGGTGACGCGGTCGGGCGCACGCGGATTGACGGGTGCGGGAAAGTGGGCGTTCATGCCGATCATCGAATAGGTGAGCTCGTCGGTCTGGGTCTTGCCGATGAACCGGGCGCCGGCGTCGAGCAGGGCGTCGATTGCGGGGGCGGTGCTGGCGGCAACGCCGACGATCTTTTCCCGGCGTGGATTGCCGCCGCCGGTCGGAAGACCGGCAACGTCGTATATGTCCTTCACGCCGAGGCCAAGGCCGCGCAGCGGACCGTTCTGGGCGTTGGGCACCGGGACATCCGGATAGTCAAGGAAGGCGTTCAGCGGGTCCCGGGTCGACGTCATCATTTCTCCATGCGCTCGTTCGAGGGGACCATCGGCGCTTGCGAGATTTTTTTCAAGAAGTCCGTGATTTTTCGTTGATTGTGACAGCCGACGCGCCTATATCGCGCTTGCCCAAAGTCGCACGTGCCTGTGGGTGTCCGCCGGGCCTCGAAATGGCGAGGAAACCGGTACGGTACCTGGACCTAACCGCTCCAGTCGATCTTACGGCCAACCGAAAGATCGAGGACATCTTGAAGCAACGACGGTGCGGGCCTTTCTGGTGTCTGCCGGTTGTCCAAAAACCGGGGTTACTGAAGAGGCACACCTTCATTGCCGGCAGTGCGGAGCGGGTTTCCCTATCCAAAGCTGAGGCAGACAAAGCGAGCATTCGCCGTAACAGGCGTGCGCTCAACGTCGCGCGTGATACGCAACCTGGCCTGGTGACTTCCACCCTCCGGTCCATGGCTGGCGCTCATCCGCGCTCCTTTGTCCACCGCGTGGCCGGAAGGTTGCGCAGAGCTTGAGCTTCGAACGGGGCGTCTGGTGGCCACAGACATGGCCCAGCCGCCGATGGAGAGACCCCAATGGCAACGCAGCGCATCCTTGATTTCCTCGCCACCCGACGCCCGGACGGGCCGTGCCTCGTCGTCGACCTCGACGTCGTGCGCGACAACTATCTTGCCTTCGAAAAGGCCCTGCCGGATTCACGGATATTCTACGCCGTGAAGGCCAATCCCGCGCCGGAAATCCTGCGCCTCCTGGCTTCGCTTGGCTCGTCCTTCGACACGGCCTCCGTCGCCGAGATCGAAATGGCGCTCGACGCGGGGGCCGCCCCCGCCCGCATCTCCTATGGCAATACGATCAAGAAGGAGCGGGACGTGGCCCGGGCCCACGAACTCGGCATCCGCCTGTTCGCCGTCGATTGCGTGGAAGAGGTCGACAAGATTGCCCGCCGGGCGCCCGGCGCACGCGTTTTCTGCCGCGTCCTGACGGATGGCGCGGGCGCGGAATGGCCGCTGTCCCGCAAGTTCGGCTGTGCGCCGGCGATGGCCGTCGACGTGCTGCGCCACGCCAAGTCCCTCGGTCTCGACGCCCACGGCGTATCCTTCCATGTCGGTTCGCAGCAGACGGATCTCGATGCCTGGGATCGCGCCCTGGCCGACGCGCAGTGGGTGTTCGGCACGCTGGCCGAGGAGGGCATCACGCTGAAGATGGTCAATATGGGCGGCGGCTTCCCGACGCGCTACCTGCGCGACGTGCCGGCGGCACAGGCTTATGGCCAGGCCATCTTCTCGGCGCTGCGCAAGCATTTCGGCAACCGTATCCCCGAGACGATCATCGAGCCGGGCCGGGGCATGGTCGGGAACGCCGGCGTCATCAAGTCGGAGGTCGTGCTGATCTCCCGCAAGGCGGAAAACGACAATGTACGCTGGGTCTATCTCGACATCGGCAAGTTCGGCGGGCTGGCCGAGACGATGGACGAGGCTATCCGCTACCCGTTCGTCACGCCGCGCGACGGCGGTGAGACGGCTCCTTGCGTCCTTGCCGGGCCGACCTGCGATTCGGCCGATGTGCTCTATGAGAAGACGCCGTATCCGCTGCCGCTGGCGCTGACAATCGGCGACGAGGTCCTGATCGAAGGCACGGGTGCCTATACGACCACTTATGCTTCGGTCGCCTTCAACGGCTTTGAGCCCTTGAAGGCCTACGTGATCTGACAGGGAACCTGCCGGCGGCATTCATGCCGCCAGCGATCTCAACGCTTCATCTCGGGGAACGGGCCGATGGTTCATGCAGCCGTCAATCCCGGCCGGTGCGCGGCCGAAGTCAACATCGCGCAGGAAGCAGCCCGTGACGCTGTCGCGCGCGAGGCGCTGCTCGATCGCGCCATGGGGCCGAAGCGTAGGAAGAAGTCGTCCGAGAAGCTGCGCCGGGGGCGGCTGCCTTCGCCCGGCCTGGCCTTCGCCGCTCACGACGGCAGCGGCGCTCTGGTGGGCACCGTGCGGCTGTGGGATGTGCGCATCGGTGCCGAAGGCAGCAGGGCGCTCCTTCTTGGCCCGCTTGCGGTGGAGCCTTCGATGAAGGGCGCGGGTATCGGCCATATGCTGATGGAGCGGGCCGTCGAAGAGGCTCGCCGTCTGGGCCACAGAGCCATCCTGCTGGTGGGCGATGCCCCCTACTATTCCCGCTTTGGCTTTTCGGCCGAGATCACCGGCCGGCTCTCCATGCCCGGACCCTATGAGCGCGAGCGCTTTCTGGCGCTCGAACTTGTGAACGGCGCGCTGGAGGGCGAGGCCGGGACGCTGAGGGCCGCCGGACGCAAGCTCCGGCGGAAGCGCCTCGCCGCATAGGCAAAGCGTCTGCCCACCGGGAAGCCGCTTTGCATTGCGGGAGTATCAGAGAACCTGGCTCAACTGCATGGCGACTGACATGTCGCCATCGACCTTGAGCTTGCCCTGCATGAAGGCTGAGGTCGGGTCAAGGTCGCCGGCCACAAGCGATTCCAGATCTTCTTTCGACAGGCTGATGATGCAGTCGGCCGCTGCATCCGAGACCGCCGCCTTGTCGCCGTCGATCACGATGGCACCGTCGCCCCCGCAATCGAACTTCACAGAGTTGTTGAAATCGGTGCCCGAAACACGCTCCTGTATTTTCGCGGCAATCTCGTCCATTCCCATCGACAACTCCTATAATGTTCAGGGGATCACTGACATCCAGCATCCGCGCCGGAACATCCCGGGCGGAATGCGACGGAATAGCAGTTGGATTACGTTTACGTCAATGTGCTTGGGGCTGGTCCGGATCGTCGGCGAGCGGCGCCGCGCCGCACAGGAGCTTGTCGAGAAGCGCGATCAAACGCTCCCGGTTTTCCACGCCGCCCAGCCTGGCCACGAGGCGATCCTCGTGCTCTGACCAGAGCTGAGCCATGCCTTCGACGAACCGGGTGCCCTCTTCGGTAAGATGAAGCGAGTGCGAACGGCGATCATGCTCGCCCTTGCGGCGCTCGGCCAGGCCGCGCCTCTCCAGGCTGTCCATCAGCGCCACGAAATTCGCGCGCTTGATGCCGAGGCCCTCGGCAATCGTGGTCTGCTTCTGCCCCGGATGCTTGGCGATCATGGCAAGCACCGAGAATTCGGCCGGACGCAGCCTGAGCTTGGAGAAAGTTCCGGCGAAATCCTGAAACACCAGAAGCTGGGCCCTGCGCAGCTTGTGATCGAGAATGGACGTCATGCAAGGCAGCAAGGTGCGGTCCACACACATATCCCCATGCGCTCCCGCGCTGCAACACGGTGCATGGTCCGCGTCCTGCTCCGTCCTGCCATCTTCCTGGCCGATGATCGGGAATTGGTTTCAGGCTCTTGCGGGCGGGGCGGATGAACGGCCTCTCGCGTATGATTGGTCAACTGAAAATACCCTATCGCTAAAATAGGCGCCAAACGCGCCTTTAAACTGAAAAGACCCCGCAAGCGCCAAGTTGCGCGCTGCGGTCTGAAACAATCGAATTCGGAATCGATATATGGAGGCTGTTGCCGTCAGAATATGGCGTAAATGCGATGTTTATGAACAGGTTTGCCGCATAGGCTTACATGTACGGCGGCTGCCGGCTCATTCGCCGGGGCCGATGCGGCGGCGGATGGCGTTGTCGCGGATGTCGGATTTGGACAGGTAGTCGATCTGCTCGATCATGACGTCGTGCACGAGCTTTTCGCCCACGCGGGCATTTATGCTGTCGCGCACGCCGTTTCTGAATGCGTCGAGATCCAGTGTCTCCTTGTCCGAAAAATCGACCTGCGGATTGGCGTAGAGATAGGCGTGGAGCTGATCGACCATCAGAACGTCGGCCGGCAGCGTCAAGGCCTTCATCTTTTCTGGCTCGACTGTGTACACCAGACGCGTCAGGAAATAGCCGCCGACTCCCCCATCCTTGACCACCGGCACGGAAATCACGCCGCTGCGCACATAGTCGAGCCCGCCGAAAAAGGCGGGCAGGGGCTCCGCGTTCTTGCGTGCCTGGGCAAGCTGGAAAGAATAGAAGACGGAGCCCAGTGTGGCTCCGCTGATCCATATGGCGACGAGGACGAATTTCAGCATCGATGTCAGCCCGAACCGAAGGCGTTGGCGGAATAAGTGCCGTCCGCCTGGGCCCGCTCGATCACGTCCTGGATAATCGAAGCTATTTCGCTCACCGCGCTCAGATGGGCCTTTATGGCAGCCTCGTTGCGTTGCAGCCTGGTGCGCAGAATGGCCATGGCTTCATGGTGCTGGGGGCCGAGCTCGTCGCGGTTCACGTTCTTGAAAGCCCGGCCAAGCTCGTAGAGGTGACGGCTTTTTCGCACGTTGGAACTCTTCAGGTCGAACTTCGGATCGTCCCGCAGCGCCTCGGTCTCAGCGTCCACGTTTTCGGCAATACGTTCGATGAGCGCCAGCAGGCTCGCCGCCTGCAGGGGCGCGCGCTGATCGTCGGTTGCGGGAGCGGCGGTCGTGATAGTGGTCATGTCATACATGGCAGACGTCACTTGCTTTACCGTTCGCGGGGCTGATGCCGCCGCGGGTTTATGTCTCGTCGTCGTCGGCGAGGGACTTCGCCATCGTTCGTTCCAGTTGCTCGATCATCGCCGTGGAAAGGGCGGAATTTTCGGCGGCCTCTTTGGCCGCCGGGCCCGCCGTGACGCCAGCTATCGGGGCCTTCTTGCCGTCCTCGAGAAGATGGTCGCCCAGCACGCGCTCGGCGATGCCTATACCGCCTTGGCGGGCCATCGCTTCGCCGATCTGTTGAGCCAGCATCGTGCGCCACATCTCGCCTGACAGGCCCTTGCCGAACACGGTCGCATTGTCCTCCGGCAGCATGGTCGTCAGGAAGTTCTGCAGCACCATGGATTCGAACTGCACGAAGTGCTCGGGCACGCCCGCGTGCGCCGTCGTCCGCGGGGCGGGGCGGGCATCCACCGCGACCTGGAACGCGGCGGCCGGCGTAGCGCCGCCGGAGGGCGCCTGCAGCTTGGCCCGCGCCGCAGCGACCTTTTGCGGGTCGGCCGCGCGAGCAACGTCCAGCACGATGTCGCCGGGGAGTGAAACGGCCACGGGAACCCTTTCTGATCTCGTTGCACCGACTATCTCAGGACAAGCTTGCGGCAGGCTTGCGCCGCGGTTTTTCAGAACCTGATGCGATGCTGGAGCATTTCCAGCATGCCTTTTTCTTCCGTCTCGCGCTCGTCCTTTCGCGCGGCTTCGCCGTGGGCGCGGCTGGCGACGGTGGCGCGGGCGTCGCTGGCCGCCACGTTTCGGGCTTCCGCTTCCGCCTCCAGCCGGTTGGCGTCCACGCGCGCCGAGGCGCGGGCGATGCGGGCGTGGTAAAGTTCCGGAAAAAGGCTTGAAAGGGATTCCGGCTCGTCGAAGCGGCGCGCAAGCTCCCGCATCTCTTCTTCGGCCGCCGCCGCCTCGCGCAGATGGCCGGCGCGGCGGGCCTCGTGGAGTTCCTTGAGCCTTTCCTGCAGGGTGACGAGGCGGGCCAGACGTCTTCTTCTATCGCGCGCCATGCCTACCGCCCCACCGTGACGGGAAAGAAGCCGTCGGCGAACAGGCTGAGGAACGTGCCGATGGCGATGTAGAGAAGCAGCAGACCGCCGGCGATCACAAACGGCAGGGAGATGAAGTAGATCGGTATCTGGGGCGTGAGCTTGTTGATGAAGCCGATGGCCAGATTGACCAGAATGCCATAGGCGACGAAGGGGCTGCCGAGCCTGATCATGACCATGAACGCTTCCGAAAGCGTATCGGTGAGATCGACCAGCGCGGATTGCGGATCGAACAGCGCATTGACGGGGGCGAGGCGGTAGGAGCCGACCAGGGCGCCGATGATTGCGTGGTGGAAGTTCAGGACGAAGAGCAGCATGAGCGCCGAGAAGGATATCAGCACGGCAATCGCCGGCTGGGGCTCCTGCTCCTCAATGGCGGGGCCGCCGCCGGCCATGCCGAAGCCGATCATCATGGCAATTGCCGAACCGATGAATTGCAGGGAGAGCACGTAATAGCGGGCGACCAGGCCGATCAGCGAGCCGATCAGCAGCTCCGAGCCAACGAGAAGCAGCAGCGGACCCGGCTGGCGCGTCACGTGCGGCGCGATGACCTCCCAAAGATGCATCAGGAGCGCCAACGAGGCGGCGACGGCCACGAAGAGCCTTATCTGCGGCGGCACGCGCGCACTTCCCAGGCCCGGCAGAAACATGAAGCAGGCGCCGATCCGGCAGAAGGCGAGAAAGGCGGCGAGGACGGCGGTCTCTATCATTCAGGTCACGAGATCGCGCCGAGCACGTTCAGCTCCACCCCCTTGGCGATCTCGACATGGCTGAGAACGGGCAGCGTCGGGAACAGCCTTTCGACGATCATGCGCACATAGGGGCGGGCCTCGGGCGCGGTAACGAGAACGAAACGCGCGCCGGTGTCGAGATGGTTGCGAATGGCCTTGCCCGCTTCCTGGCCGAATTCCTCGAGTTGGCGCGGATCTATGTCGAATTCCCGCACCTCGCCCTTGGCATCACGCTTTAGGCTCTGGTGGAACGCAAGGTCCCAGCGATTGCCGAGGCGCAGCACCTTGAGCACGCCGCCTTCGCTCAGGTCGCCGCAGATCTGCTGGGCCATGCGGATGCGCACATGCTCGACGATCTGCTCGGTGCGGCGGATATGGGGCGCGATTTCGGCGATGGCTTCGATGATGAGATGCAGGTTGCGGATGGAGATGCGCTCGGCAAGCAGCAGCTTCAACACCGCCTGCAGGCCCGGGTAGGTGATGTGCGAGGTGCAGATCTCGTCGGCGAGCTTGCGATATTCGGGGTCGAGCCGTTCGATCAGCGCCTTCATGTCCTTGTAGGACAGAAGCTGGGGCAGATTGTTGCGGATGACTTCGCTCAGATGCGTTAGCAGCACCGACATGTTGTCGGCGAAGGGCAGTTGCTCGCGTTTCAGATCCTCGGCGAACATTTCCGGCACGGAATAGGCGCGCATGCCGAAAGCGGGCTCCTTGACCTCCTCGCCGGGCATTTCGGGCGCGGGCTTGCCGCCGAGCAGCACCATCAGTTCGCCCACGCGGAGCTGATGTTCGGTGACCACGGTGCCGTGGATCTTGATCTGGTAGCTTTTGGGCGAGATGGCGTAGTCGTCGGCCAGCCGCACTTCGGGGACCACGAAGCCATACTGCGTGGCGAACTTCTTGCGCATCTTGTTCATGCGGTAGGCTAGTTCCTGGTGTGAGGCCAGGAGCTTCGTCGACAACTGCTTGCCGATGAGCAGTTCGATCTCGGCTGTCTTGAGCGAGGCCTTGACCGAATTCTGCTCCTCGTCGACGACGGATTGTTCCTTTTCACGCACGGCGGCCTTGGCTTCCTCCTCCCGCTGCCGCTCGCGGCGCGGCAGGATGTAGCCGAGGCCGGCCAGCAACCCGGCGAGCGCAAGGAAAGGTATCGCCGGAAGTCCCGGCATCAGCCCGATCACCGCCAACAGCAGGGCCGCAACGACAAGCGCGCGCGGATGGGCGCCGAGCTGGCCGAAGACCGCCTGGTTGGCCGCGCCGCGGGTTCCGCCCTTCGACACCAGGAGGCCGGCTGCCAGCGAGACGATCAGCGCCGGGATCTGCGAGACCAGGCCGTCGCCTACCGAGAGCTTGGTGAAGACGTCGGCGGCTTCTCCGATCTCCATGCCATGGCGGGAATAGCCGATGGCGATGCCGCCGACGATGTTGATGGCGGTGATGATGAGGCCGGCGACGGCATCGCCGCGCACGAATTTCGAGGCGCCGTCCATGGCGCCGAAGAACGAGCTTTCCTCCTCCAGCTCGTGCCGGCGGCGCTGGGCCTCCTTGTCGTCGATCGTACCGGCCGACAGGTCCGCGTCGATGGACATCTGCTTGCCGGGGATGGCGTCGAGGGTGAAGCGGGCGCCCACTTCCGCGATGCGGGTCGAGCCCTTGGTGATGACGACGAAATTCACCACGATCAGGATCAGAAAGACGATCAGGCCGATGACGAAGTCGCCGCTCATCACAAGCTGCGAGAACCCGCCGATCACGAACCCCGCCGCGTTGGTGCCTTCATGGCCTTCCGACAGGATCATGCGGGTGGTCGCGATATTGAGCGAAAGCCGCATCATGGTCGCGATCAGCAGGATCGTCGGGAACGACGAAAAGTCGAGCGGACGCGGAATCCACAGCGCCACCATCAGGATCAGGACGGAAAAAGCGATGGAGAACGCCAGACCGATGTCGATCAGGAATGCCGGGACCGGCAGGAACAGGACCGCCAGAATGATGATGATGCCGACGGCAAAGCCGATGTCGCGGCTGTGCTTGCGGGGTTGGGTACCGGCGATGACTTCGCTGAGCGCCATGGCTGCCTCCTGAATGGCGGCACATTATGGCCTCAAGCTTGCGCGAAGGCGGAGGGAGGCTTGCCGTACAGCATCGGCCCGAGAATCGGAAAGCACGGTGCGTCCCGACGGACGCACGGCGCTCTAGAACCCGCTCTCGATGCGCTGGAAAATGACCGTGGTGAAGGAGGACAACTGCGAGCCGACAAAGGGTCCAGAAAAGGCAACTGCCAGCAGGATGGCGACGATCTTGGGCACGAAGGTAAGCGTGATCTCCTGCACCTGGGTCAGAGCCTGGACGAGCGCTATGCCCACGCCGACGACCATCGCCACGACCACCGCCGGCCCCGACGCCACGAGCACGGTCCAGATGGCATACTGGACGATATCGAGGGCGTCGGCTTCGTTCATGGATTAGCGGATCGACACGCCGGGGCCGACGACGACCTTCTCGCCGTTTTCAAGGACGGCGACCACGCCGTCGCTGAAAAGGCGCACTTCCTTCACGATGCCTGTCTGGCTTTCGTCCGCGGAAGTGATCTGTCGTCCGATCAGGCCGCTGGCCTGCGACAGCGAGGACGCCTGCAGAATCTGGTCGAGCTTCGAGTTGATCTGGACCGACTGCTCTACCTGCGAGAACGTAGCCAGCTGCGCCACATAGTCGGTGGATTCCATCGGGCTCGTCGGATCCTGGTTCTTCATCTCCGCCACCAGAAGCTTGAGAAAGGACTGGTAGTCGACCGCCTGCCCGGAAGATTGGGCCGGGTTGGTTGCCGCTCCGGCGTCAAGCATCACGTTTGATACGTTCATCTTATTCTCCTACGGCCCTGGCGAAGGCAAATTCTGTGTCGTCGTCCTTGCGGCCGAGAATGTCGGCCTCGAGAGGGTAGAGCGTGCGGATCGCCTTCAGCGCGTCGTAGACCTGGCCTTCACAGACGAGCGTGTCGATGACCTTGAGTTCAGCAAGAACGGTCTGGTCCTTGAAGGCCTTGAGCAGGTTGTTGATGGTCTGCCGGAACACCGGACGCGTCGCCTCGATGCCCTCCGGGCTCATCAGCATGATCTGGGCGACGAAATAGAGCTGGCGCAGCGGTGTGCTCGCTTCCTCTGGCTGCAGCACATGATTCTGCAGCAGGAACTGAACGTCGTTGAGGAATTCCAGCGAGCATTTGCGGTCGACCTTGATGACCGCGCCGTTCACATAGATCTTCTCGTTCGCCTTCAGCGAGATCTTGAGCGTGTTCTTCATCTCATGCCGTCACGTATGATCTGGGAGACCTCGATCAGGCCGTCGAAATTGTTGGAGCGACCTTGCCGCACTTCCTCGCCCTCGCGCAGCAGCCAGAGGCCGATGGAGATGAGGTTGGCCCGCAATTCCTTCGGCAACTCGTTGTCCGGGTTGCCCAGATCCTCGATCAGCGAGGTCCAGACCCGGTTCATGAACAGGACGGCCTCGATGGATTCGCGGGATTCGACTCCCGCCTCGCGGGCAGCGGTCAGCAGGTCGATCGATCGTGTCAGGAGCTGGCGTTCCCGGTCCTTCGCGTCGGCGACGGAATCTGTCTGAACCTCGCTGTAGGAAAATTGGTACATGGTTCTGCGATCTCGCTTGCTGACGGTTACGACAGGTAGTTGAGCAGGCTCAACTGCTGGATGCGCGCAGTGAGCGCGTAGGATGTTTCGATCTGGGTGAGCAGCTCGTTGACCTTGGTCGCCGCCTCATAGGCGTCGACGCCCTCAAGGTCGGTGATGAATGTCTTGAACAGGTCGATCTGCGCGGAGACGCGCTCGTTTGCATCCTTGATGCGGTTCTCGGCCACGCCTACTTCCGACTGGGTCTTGGCGATGTCGGGAACCGCCTCGGCGATCAGCGCCGTCGAACGCTCGTAGAGCGCTGCGCGAGCCTCGCCATTGAGCGGCCCTTCGAGGAGGTCTGACAGCGCCGCCGCCACCAGCGCCAGCTTGCGCATGCCGGTGCTGTTGGCCGTCGTGGAGGTCTCGGCCGTCTCGTTCTGCGTGATCCGGCTGGTGATCGTCTCGTCCGAAGCGTTCGACCAACTGGCCTGCCAGCCGGCGCCCATGAAGCTTGGTTCCAGCACCGTGCTCAGGAAGTCGTTCATCTGGGCGGCGGTAATGCCGGCTGCCGCCGGGTCGGTCTGGCTAAAGCCGAAATAGCCGAAGAAGTCGGCGTCGAACTGCGCCTTGTTCGGCGAGCCCGGCGCGGTGAAGTCGTTGATCGGCTTCACGTCGGTGTTGATGCCGGCGAACAGGTATTCGCCGTTCAGGTTGCTGTTCAGGATGCTGGTCACGGATTCCAGAACGCGCTTGGCGCTGGTGCGCACGATGGCGGTGTCATCGACGCCGGAAATGGCTGCCGTCAGCGTGGAAAGGAGCTCGGAACCGATGTCGCTGAGCTGCTGAAGCGAGTTCTGCGTGGCGCTCAGCCGGTTCGATGCCACGCTGTTGGAGTCGAGCAGGCCCTGGTAGCGTTCGATGTCGCGCGCCATTGAGAAGCTGTAGCCGGCTCGTGCACCGAGCGCGATGCCGGAATCGGCAACGCGGCCTGTCGTTGCCTCCTGTTGCTTCTGGGCGAGTTCCACCTGCATGCGCATCATCTGGCTGCGCATGGACTGCGACATGGCATGGGAGGAAATGAAGGAGGTCTTCATGTTTACCGCCCGATCGACATCAACGTGGCCAGCATCTCGTCGACGATGCTCATGAGCCGCGCGGATGCCTGATAGGAATGTTCGAGATCGAGGAGTAGCGCCATTTCCTCGTCTATATTGACCCCTGTTTCGTTGGAAAGAGCGGTGCCGGTACGGGTAACGAGTGCTTCCTTGGCCTCGGCCCCGCTGGAGGCCTCCTGCCTGAGGCTTTCAAGCCAGCTGATGGAGCCGGAGGAGAATGCGGCAAGGCTCATGGAGGCGCCGAGCGAGGCCGTCGGATCGAAGGCCATGGGTTCGTCGAGCTTGGCCGTGTAAGCCAGAAGCAGGTCCGAGAAAGAAGCGCCGCCGGTGCTGTTGTGCACATAGGCTGCGCCGTTCGCGCCGCCGTCACGGAGCAGTTCGGGATTTCCGCCTTGCGTGGAATCCATGGCGGCGTTCACGGCGATGGTGCCGGCAAGCCCGTCCACCAGCGTTCCCGATGCCGGTAGGGCCGGGCCGCCGGGCCAGGTGAAGAGGCCGGCCGCATCGGCCATCACGCCACCGGGATCCGTCTCCGCGAAGGCCGCGATGAGCCCGCGCGCGACCTCGTCGAGCTGGCGCTGCATGTGCACCGCCACGGTGTCGCGGAGCTGGAGCTGGGCCGCCAGTTTTCCGGTCGCGGTGGTGTTTCCCCCGGTTCCGGCGGCAAGCGGCACGCCGTCGACATAGACCTGATTGCCGCTCGTGCCGGCAGTATAGGTCCCGGTCGATGCGAATGTGATGGGGCGGGGAATGGTCTCGAACAGGGTCGTCCCGTCGCGCGTCATCACCACCATGTCGTTGTCGCTGCGCGTGATGGTGGATACGGGAACGTATTCGGAAATCTTCTTCAGGAGCGCTTCACGCTGGTCCAGCGCGTCGTTGACGTCGCGTCCCATGCGCGTGCCGGTGACGATCTCCCGGTTCACGCTTTCGAAGTCGGCCAGGAGGCGGTTCAGTTCCTCGACCGACTGCGTGATCTCGCGGTCCGCGCCGGCGCGGAAGGACTGAATGGCGGTCGTGCCGTTGTTCAGCGTGCGGACGGTGGCGCGTGCGGCGTTGACGGCGTTTTCCGCCAGCGTCTTGTTGGAGGGTGTCGCCGCGTAGGTCTCCAGCGCCTGCATGAGCTGGCTCAGCGAGGCTGCCGGCGAGGTGGCGTTGTCGACTCCGTTGATCTGGAGCTGCAGCGTGTCGAGGCCGCGGGAAAGGCCGGACTGTGCCTGCCAGCTCGAGATCGCCGAGAGATTCTGCCGAAAGAGGACTTCGTTGGTCGCCCTGCGGACCTCGGCTACGCGCGCGCCAGCCCCTGTGCTCGAAAGGATGGAGCTGCGGCGCGCATAGTCGGGATTGGAAGCTTCCGAGATGTTGCGGGAAGCAGTGCTCGTCTGCCGCGACGTATTGAACAACGCCGATTGTGCGATACCCAGAGCAGTGGTGAGCGACATTTCATCTCTTTCTGACGTTCCTCACGCCAGTTCTTCGCGCGCCCGGCTACCTCTTGAGGTTGACCAGGAGCTCCATCAAATCCGATCCGGTCTGGAACACTTTGGAATTCGCGGTGTAGCTGCGCTGCGACTCGATCATGTTGGTCAACTCCTCGGCGATGTCGACATTCGAGTTCTCCAGCGCGCCGGACACCACCTGGCCCAGCCCGGCCTGGCCGGCAAAGCCCATGCGCACGGCGCCCGACTCGGGACTGGCGGCAAAGAGGTTGCCCGAAATCACCTGAAGCTGGTCCGGGCTCGGCACCGAGGCCACCGGTATCTTGTACATCGGACGGAAAGAGCCGTCCGCATACTGGGCATAGATGACGCCATCCGTGCCGATCTCGACGCTTTCGATCGCGCTCGGCGCCGCGCCGTCGACTTCGGCGTCAAGCACATCGAAACCTGCGGCAAGCTGGGTCAGGGAGGAAAGGTCGATGTCCAGATTGTCGCCGTCGGGTACCGCTACGGTGATGCCGGTGGCGCTGAGGCCATCGAGCTTACCGGTCGCCGGGTCGAAGGTCAGGGCTTCCGTCGTCAGCGGGCCGGATGCATAGGGGAACGAGGTGTTGGGCGCGGCGTCGGCGCGGTCATAAACGGCCACTTCCCAGGCGTCGGTGCCGGTCTTGGTGAAGTACACATCCAGCAGCACCTGTTCGCCGCGGTTGCTGTAGGCGACCATGGATGTCTTGGCCGAATATTCGGCGGTCGCGGCATTGGCAGACGGCAGATCAGCCGGTGCGACGACTGCGGCGTCGGCCGGCAGGTTCGCTTTCAGCAGTCCATTGCGGGACGGCGTTGCGACAAGCTCGGCCTGCGCAATGGTCACCGGTTCGAGGCCGTTGAAGCCGTTGGCCGTGGCTGTCGGCTCGCCGTTGGCATAGCTGTAGCCCATCAGCTTCAGTCCGGCTGCATTGACCATCTGGCCTTCGCTGTTGAGGACGAAGGAGCCGGCGCGCGTCAGAACAGGCTGGCCGCCGGGATCCTGCACGACGAAGAAGCCGTCGCCCTTGATCGCGAGGTCGGTGACGGACGTCGTATACTGCAGCACGCCCTGGGTGGAGACGGCGGTGCGCACGGTCGTGGTGACGCCGCCGGAATTGTAGGAGCCTTCGGTGCTCGGCACGACGAGGGTGGAGAACTCCGTCTTGGCGCGCTTGTAGCCGTTGGTGCTGGAATTGGCGATGTTGTCGGCGACCGTCGACAGGCGGTTTGCCTGGGCATTCATGCCGGAAACGCCGGTTCGCATCATGCCGTAAAGGCTCATCGGGACTTCTCCTCGTATTCCACGCCGATCGGAGAGACGATAGCGCCTGTGACTTGCGTGAAGCTGGCGTCGAAACGTTCGCCCGCGGGAACGGCCGCGGCTGCGCCCGCGATCACACGACCAGCCGGTAGCCGAGGTAGCGCTTGGAATCGATGGGATCGAAGCCGAGCTTCGTGCGCAGCTTCTTGCGCAGCTTGGAGATGTGGCTTTCCACCACGTTCTCTTCGACCTCCTCGTCGAAGATGCCGTAGATGGCGTTGAATATCTGGCTCTTGGTCACCCGCCGCGAGGCGTTGCTTGCCAGATATTCCAGGATGCGCCTCTCGCGCCGCGGCAGCGGCAGCGGCTGGCCGTCGATCTCGGGATCGCGGCCATCGGCAAAAATGCGCATGGCGCCGACTTCGGTATAGTTGGGCTCCATGGCCTGCGCGCGCCGGCCGATCGCCGTGATTCGGGCCAGGATCTCGCGCACATGCACCGGCTTTCGAACGACATCGTCGACACCGGATTCAAACAGGCGGAGCGTGTCTTCCAGGGAGTTCTGTTCGGCAAGGGCGATGACCGGGGCGTTCGACCGACCACGAATGCGCCGTGCCGGCAAGTCACCCGTTTCACACTGGCCGAGCAGAAACGCGCTGACGGCTTTCAAATCGTCTTCCGCGACAGTCTCGACCCATTCGCCGAACTCGCCGGGGCCGAAACTTGCCGTCGCGATCCCTTCTCGTCCGAAAAGTGAGTTATACCCCTCGGTTACGAGCTCACGCTCGTCCACCACAACAATCATCGGCCCGCCCTCCGAATCACTTCCTGTACAAGAGGTACAAGGTCGAACGAATCGGAGACAACTATTATTTTTGGTAATTAATTTTCGGGAGTCGCAGCGCTCCGACACTGTCTCTGGCAGGCAGCGCAAATTCAACTAATGATTGCAGAACTCCCGTGCCGGATCGGTCCATTTTCCGAAACCCGTGGCGACCATATTGGCGATGACGCGGCAGATGTAGCGCTTCTGTGCCGGGTCGTTGTCGGGGCCGGCGTGATAGCGGGCGACGGCCATCGACCAGGTGGCGTGCCTCTGCTTCAGCCTTACCAGAAAGCGCGCCGCATAGTCGACGTTCTTGCGCGGGTTCAGCATGTCGGCGACGGACCGGAATTCGCGGCCATGATAGTGGTGGTTCACCTGCATGCAGCCGAGGTCGATGAGCGTCTTTCCGCGCTTTCTGGCTTCAGCGAACAGGGCCTGCGCCTCTCGACTGGTTTTCGCGAATACGGCCCTGCCCTCGATGTTCAGCGCGTAAGGCTGCAGACTGCCGCGGACGCCGGTCTCCGTAAGGCCGACGGCATACAGGATGCCTGCGGGAACGTCGTATTTCGACGAAGCCCGCAGGATCTCCGCTTCGCAGGGATTGGCTTGCGCAATCGCGGCCGAGAAGATGAGGCTAGATGTAAAGGCCGCCGCCCGAAGGATCATCGTTCCTCATCTCGCCGTCACGGCCGCGCGCCGCTTCCTGGCCGCGGTTGGAGCCTCCTTCGCCATTCGCTCCGCTGCCCGATTGGCGGTCCCCGCCGGTGCTTTGCTGCAGCGAGGTCTCGCGCCCGCCGGGCTGGTTCCCTGCAGCCGGAGAAGTGTTGCCGGCGTTCTGCGAAATCTGGATGCGGTCGACTTCATAGCCCATTGCCCGCAAGGCCCGCAGCATCGAATCGCCGTCGGCGTTGAGCCGCTGGCGGGCATCGGCGTTGTCGACCTGTATTTCTACCATGAGTTGTTCTCCCGACAGGCTGAGCTTGGCCGTCACGGCGCCAAGCTCTGCCGGGTGGAGCTGGATTTTCAGCGTGTGAAGGGGACCAGTCGGCCGCTCGCCGCCGGAGGCCGCGATCCGTGCCGCCTCCGCGGCGGCTGCCGCAAAGCCGGGATCGGTGTTGAGGCTTCCGACAAGGGCGGCCCCGGTCGGACCTGCGGAAACCGTCATGGCAGCCGGCGCCGGCGCCGATTGCACGCTTACCACGCGAAAGGTCTTCGCGTTGTCGCCGTTGCCTCCCTGCTGGCGCTGGTCGGAGCGGTCTTCCGCCATGTCGCCGGCCGCCCCGGGCTTGGCCGCCACCGCCGCAACCTTCTCGCCGTTTGCGGCTGCGCCGGGTCGCTGGATGTTCTCAGCATCGCCCGAGCGGCCTAGCGGCGGGAGCGGTGCATCCCGGAATTCGAAAGGCCCGCCGATCGCTTTCGCTGCCTGCTCGCCGGCCTTGCCCGCTGCCTGAGACGTCCGGTCAGCCGGCTGCCTCATCTCACCGGCATCGCCGGTTTCCATATCGGCGTCCGGCGGATGGGACTGGCCGGCGGCAGGACCCACTGCCGGGGCGTTCGCGGCCGTCACCGCCGCCGCAGCAGCGTCCGCCATATGGATGCCGGGCTCCTGGTCCTCCGTATCGCCGAGCTCGCCGGGCTCGGCGGACGAGGGCGGCAGCTCGCCTTTCGTCGCTTGTCCCGGCCCGGCGTCTTCCGGCAGCTTGAGCTTTTCGAACAGGTCGGAAAGCTTCAGATGGGCCCTTGGCTGCGCCGCATCACCGGGCAGGGCGGCAGGCTCGCCCTGCCTGGGCGGAACGTCGCCGCCGAGCTCCTTGCGGAACAGGCCGGCCAGCGCTGTGCCGCCTTCGGCATTGCGAGGATTGTCGCGGGAAAGGCCGATGGCGGCAAGCGCGTTCGGTCGGACCGGTTCTGTCATCGTTCATCCTCGCCGAGCAGGGCGTCCACGGATTTGAGCTTGTCCCGAGCCGCGGCGAAAAAGGCCGCGTCGTCGGCGGGCGCTTCCTCCGCTGTCTCTGCCTCGACCGCCTCGGACGCCGTCTCGGGGGCTTCTTCAACCTCTCGCGCGGTCGTATCGGCGCGCGGGGGCGAAACGACCCGCTCGGCGATGGCGCGTGCTGCGTGCAGAAGCTGGCGGTCGTTGGCCGAAAGCTGTCGCTCGTCGATCCCCTTCAACGTCTCCAGAACGGCGCCGACATTCTCGGAAGTCACGGAGGCGACATTGGCATAGAGCACGGCGCGGGGATCCGGTCCGGCTTTGCCGCCCTCGGTATAGGCTTCGGCATTGTCGGAGGCGAAGGCCAGGAGCCGGTCATACCCCTCGATCGCGCTCTTGCGCGCAATCCGAAGGTAGATCACCTGCGCCCGCTCTCCGTCCATGGCGTCGATGACGCGCTTGACCAGGGCCAGATCCGCCATTTCGTGCATCTCGATCACGCCGGCCACAAACGCCTCGGCGAACTGGCTGGCATAGGGCGAGCCGAGGAAACGCCGGACATACTGCATGGAAATGCTGGCGAATCGCTCCATGTCGTGAAGGCGGGCAGCCAGTTCCACGGAGCGGCGGAGCGCCGCCTCCTCGACCAGCGTGCCGGGGCTGAGAAGCCGGGCTTCGTCGAACAGGTGGAGGGCGCGGTGAGGGTCCTCGCGGACATGCAGCGCACCGGCGACGAGCGCCAGCGGAGCCGCTAGGCCGTCATCGATCTGGCGCGGATCGAAGCCGTCGAGCGCTTCGCGCGCCGAGGCCAGATTGCCGAGCGCGTAGCTGACGACGCCCCTGCCCAGCCGGTCGCGGTCGCCTTCCAGCTCAAGCCGTGAAACGACGCTGGCAAGTGTCGCCGGATTGCCGCCGCTGGTTCCGTAGATGAGGAGCGCGTAGAAGTTTCGCGGGTCGTGGAAGTCAGCGGCTTCGGCGGCGCGGAACTTCTCGTCGATGATGCCGAGAAGCTTGCGCTGCATCGGCAGCGCGGCGTGGTCGCCGTCGGCAATCTTGTCTTGGACGACCTGAAGCGAGCGGACCATCTGATAGGGCTGCAGGGCGTTTGCCTGGGCGCCGGACGCCAGCGCCAGGCCCAGCGCGATGAAAATGCCCAGGCGGCACTTCACTGCGGCACCTCGAGCAGAATGTCTATGCGCCGGTTGGCGGCGGCGAACGGGTCTTCGGCAATCTTGAGCCGGCGGTCGGCGAACCCGGCGACCTCGCTGATCCGGCTTTCCTCCAGCCCGCCGTGCACGAGCATGTATTGGGCGGCGTGGGCGCGCGCGGTCGACAGCCGCCAATTGTCGTAGGAGCCGCCGGCGAACGGCCTTGCATCGGTATGCCCGTGCACGCGGATGGCACCGGGCTTATCGGCCAGGATGGCGCCGATCTTCTCCATAGCCTGCACCAGTTCGCGCCCGGGCACCGCCGAGCCGATGGAGAACATGCCGTGCCGCATGTCGTCCGTTACGGAGATCATGACGCCTTCGCGGCCAGCCGAAACGGTCACCGAGGCCTCCAGCCCTTCGCCGGCCAGCGCCCGTGAAAGCTCGGCACGCACGCGCTCGGCCGTGTCGCGGGTGCGCTCGGCCTGTTGCGTCTCCGCGGATGCGGGGTCGGGTTCAGCGTCGGCGGCCGGTTCGACGGGGGCAGGGATTTCGCGCAGAGGCTCTAGCTCAGGGACCGGAGCCAGCGCGGCGCGCTCACCGGCTTCAATTTCTTCCGCCCTCGTTTGCGCCGGTCCGCCGGATGCCGGTTCCGCCTCGCCTTGCGAAGCGAGCTGATGGGGGCCGGTTTCGGCCGCACGCTCGTCGGCGCCGGAGGGCTGATCCCGTGCCTCATCGGGATCGCCTTCGACGCCGATGCGGGGCGTGACGACCTGCTGCGACCAGAAATCGGGAGCGAACGGATCGCGATAGGCTTCACCGCCCGATGCGCCCGAGGAGGGACCGGCCAATTGCGCGCCGCCTTCCCCCTTGGCCGATATGTTCTGCATCGTGCCGGTTTCCGATGCGATTTCGGCCAGCACCGCATAGGGATTGGAGAAGAAGTTCTCGTCGGAATATTTTCTCGTGTCCGACAGATCGGTCGAGTTCTTGAATGTCGAGGGACCCGACGTCTTGTCGTTCTCGCCGGCCGGCGCATCGGTGGATTTTTCGGCGTTGCTTTCCGAGGTCGACGTCTGCGGGCCCTGGCCGATCTCCTCGAGACCCTTGCGGTTGGTGTTGCGGTCGATCAGCTTCACCGGGTTGAAATAGCTGGCAAGCGCGGCGCGTGTCTGCTCGTTTGCTGCGTTTATCAGCCACATCACCAGAAAGAAGCACATCATGGCCGTCATGAAGTCGGCGAAAGCGATCTTCCAGACGCCGCCGTGATGGCCCTCGTCCTCGTCGTCGTTGTTGCGGCGGACGATGATGATTTCCGGGCGTCGGTCCTGTGTCTCGTCCATGCTCATTCGAACACCTCGGCGAGTGCGTTCGACCACTCGGCCAAGCGTGTTTCGAGCAGGGTTTCGTCGAGCTGGACGGTGAGATCCATGTCGGGGCCGTCGGCAAAGGTCACCCGGTTGGCATTGTCGCCGATCTTGCCGCGCAGCGCCTCGCACATGAGCGGCGTCCCGCGCACGCGCACATTCACGGCCTCGCTGTCGGCCAGCGCCTGGCTCACGATCCGCGCCAGCTCGTCAATGGAGCGGCGCTGCAGATCTTCGGTGAGCGCAACGCCGAGGATGCGCGCGGCAACGGAACTCGTCAGCGACACCACCTGCTGCTCCAGCGCCTCGAAACGGGCGCCGATCAGCACGGCTGCCTCCTCTCCGAGCTGCGCCTTCAGCAACTGTGTCTCGGCCTCGTGTTTATCGCGTTCGCCGGCCAGCAACGCCTCATATTCCAGCCTGACACGCTCTTCCGCTTTGGCTTCGGCCTCGGCGATCCCGGCTTCCAGCTCTTTGCGCGATTCGGTCGGTTTGGGTTCGGGAACGCTGGCGGCCGGCTGCTGCACCGCTGTTCCTGCGGCAGTGAAATCGGCCTTGCGGCGCTGTGGTAGAACCTGCCCCGAACCGAAATCCGTCAGAGCGTCGGCCAGTGCGATGGCGCTCATGTCCGTGCGGCCTCGGTTTCGGCGCGCGCCCACTTGCGCAGAATCTCCGCCGTGCGCTCCTCGCTCAGGTCGACCATCCGCGCCAGCCTGTCTTGAGGCGCGGGATTGAGCCGGAGCGGGTGGTCAGCTTCCTCGTCTTCCGCGTCGAGTTCGGCCATCCGGTCAGCCTCTCCCCCTGCCAAACGCGGCTCGTTGGCAGGGCCGGGCAGGGAGCGCCGCGCTTCTTCCATGGCCGCCTCGCCGGCGCCGGCCGGGGCGAGCAAGGCAGCCGTCATCGGCTTGAGGCCGAACCAGGTGACGAGAAAGGCGACAAGCACGAAAGCGGCTGCATTGATCAGCGTTCCGGTGTGCTGTCCAAGCTGCGCCAGCGGACCCGGCTTGACGATCTCGACGCCGTCCAACCCGTCGATGAACTCCACCGCCGTGACGTTGAGGACATCGCCGCGGGTTTCGGAAAAGCCGGTGGCGGAGGCCACGACCGACTGGATCTCGGCGATACGTTCGTTCAGCTGGTCCGGCGTGGCGCCCTGGCCCAGCACGGCCTGGAGGCGTGCCCGGTTGACCACGACGGCAATCGACAGCTTCGAGATCTCATAGCCATTGCTCGTCGTGGCGATGCGCTTGGTGTTCATCTCGTAGTTCGTGGTCTCCTCGCGGCGCTCGCTCTCCTCGGTGGAAGTGGGCCGTTCTGTGGCCGGATTGTCCTCCTGCGGCAGGTTCTGGAGCACCGTGGTGGGGGTCGCGGCCGTCTCCTGGCTGGCGCTGTCGGAAGAGCGGACGACCTGGATTGAGCGCTCGACGCGCGAGTCGGGATCGTAGATCACCTCCTCGACCTGCCTGGCATCCGTATTGACGTCGGCCTTCACGCTGGCGCGGAAATTGTCGGGACCGAGATAAGGAGCGAGCGCCCGGCGGATATTGTCCTCGACCTGCGCCTCCACCGTGCGCTCCACGCCGATGGAGCGCTGCGCGGTGTTGTTGGCGGGGTCGTCGCCCGCCGCAAGCAGCGTTCCGGAGGAATCCAGAACCGTGACCTTCTCCGCGTTGAGGCCCGGAACAGCGGCGGAAACCAGGTACCGGATCGAGGCTGCCTTGGCGCTGGCCTCGATGCCCGATGACCGGATCACAACCGAGGCGGACGGCTCCTGCTCTTCCCGTCTGAAATTGCCCCGTTCCTGCATGACGATGTGAACGCGCGCCGCCTTGATGCCGGCGATGGACTGGATCGTGCGGGCGATCTCGCCTTCCAGGGCGCGGACCCGCGTGACCTCCTGCATAAAGGTCGTCAGGCCGAGCGAGCCGACATTGTCGAACAGCTCATAGCCGGCATTGGTGCTGGTCGGCAGGCCCTTTTCGGCCAGTAGCATGCGTGCCTGCGCGGTCTTGCCGGCGGGAACGAGCACAGCGGTTCCGTCCGACACCACGTCGAAGCCGATGCCGGCTTCCCCCAAGACGAGGCCGATCTGGTTTACGTCGGAGCGCTCGAGGCCGACATAAAGCGTCTCGTAGGCGGGACGGTTGAGATAAAGCCCGCCTGTCACGACCACTGCCATGACCAGAGCCAGCACGCCGGCCATCATGCCCAGTCTTCGTGGCCCGAGCGCCCGGAAATTATCGAAAACGGTTTGAAGCTGTTCAGGCAAAGTTCACTACGCTCCCGGCAGGATCCGCAGCGACATTAGGTCTTGAAGCTTGTGCGAAAATGAAATGGGCCGCGCGTGGCGCGGCCCGTGGTTTCCAGGTTGCTCCGCGGCAGGGCTATTTGAAGAGAGCCAGAATGCTCTGGGCGTTCTGGTTGGCGATGGAAAGCGCCTGAATGCCGAGCTGCTGCTGGACCTGCAGTGCCTGGAGCTTGGTCGATTCCTCGCTCATGTCGGCATCGACCAGGGCGCCGACGCCGCGCTCGATGGAATTCCTGAGGTTGGCGACAAAATCCTTCTGAAGGTCCAGCCGGGTCTTGGCCGCGCCGAGATCGGCCGCCGCATTGGCCATCAGGCCCATTCCGGTTTCGAGCTGAGTCAGGAAAGTGTCGACCTGAGCATCGGTTGCACCGTTGACGTCTATGGCCATGATGTCGGCGACCATGGCCTCTGGTACGCTGCCATCGGCGTTGAACAGTTTTATCGTCGCGATCGATACGGTGATGGTTCCGACCGAAACAGTGCCGTCGGACGCGCGGTTGTAGGAAGAGACGATCTCCACATCGGCGGTGGCGTCGGTCGCCAGGATGTTGGTGCCGGCATAGCTGGCGCCCATGGCGGCGTTTCTGATGTGGTCCTGCAGAACCGAGATTTCGGCCTGGATCTTCGTCTGGTTCTCCGCGCTGGCGCCGCGTGCGGAAACGAGCTTCGACTTGATCTCGTCGACCCGGCCGATGATGTCGCTCATCGAGGTGTAGGCCGTGTCTATCTTGCCTGCGCCAAGTCCCAGCGAATCCTGCACCGCCGAAAGCGCCTTGTTGTCGGAGCGCATGGTGGTGGCAATCGACCAGTAGGCGGCGTTGTCGCTGGCTTCCGCCACCCGATAGCCCGTGGAGATGCGACCCTGCACGGTGTCCATCGCCTTGTTGGTGGCTTTAAGGCTCTGCAATGCAACCATTGCAGAGGCGTTCGTCATGATGCTGGCCACGTTGCTCACCCCTTCGACAGCATGCCTCGGGCCGGTTGGTATCCGGCGGCGAAACCTTTGGTTAACCATGACTACAAAGCTATGGTTAACAACTGTTTAACCGGCGACAGGTCGACAAGCAAAAGCGGGCCGCCTCCCGGAGGAAGCGGCCCGCTCGATTGTCATTTCGCTCCGGGCTAGGCCCGGAAAACCGCGGATTAGCGGAAGAGCGAGAGAATGCCCTGGGTGTTCTGGTTGGCGATCGAAAGCGCCTGAACGCCCAGCTGCTGCTGAACCTGAAGGGCCGACAGACGGGCCGATTCTTCGTTCATGTCGGCGTCCACGAGTTGGCCCACGCCGCGGTCGATGGCGTCGGAGAGCTTGGAGACGAAGTCCTTCTGCAGATCGATGCGCATCTTGCCGGCGCCAAGGTTCGAGGCCGCAGTGGCCATTGTTCCAAGCGCGGTGTCGATGTCGGTGATGAGGTTGTCAATGTCGGCATCGGTCGTTCCGACAACGGTCATCCCGAGGACCGTAGAGCCGGAGGCCGCGCCTACTGTTTCCAGGAGGCCGTTGCCCACGCCAGCGTCCACGAGAGTAACGGTGCTCAGGTCGATGTTGATGGTGCCGACGGCTCCGTCGGCAAAGGACGACACGACACTGACCGAGGTCGGATCGGTGTCGGAATTGCGCGACAGCCAGTTGTCGCCGGCATAGGACGCGGAGTTGGAGATGGCGGTCAGCTGATCCTGGTAGGCATCGATTTCCGCCTGGATCTTTGCCTTGTCCTCAACGCTTGCGCCGCGCGCCGTGATCAGCTTCTGCTTGATCTCGTCGACCGCCTCAAGAGCGCTGTTCATGCCGGTATAGGCCGTGTCGATCTTGCCGGCGCCAAGGCCGAGCGCGTCCTGCACTGCCGAAAGAGCCTTGTTGTCGGATTTCATCGAAGTGGCGATCGACCAATAGGCCGAGTTGTCGGACGCTTCGGCGACACGAAGGCCGGTCGAGATGCGCGACTGGGTGGTCGCCATGTTCTTGGAGATGGAGTTGAGGGTCTGCAGCGCGGTCATTGCCGACGCATTGGTATTGATGCTTGCCATGGGAAATACGCCCCTGAATACGGAAAACTACGCGGGACATACCGGGCGATCCGGTAGGATGGAGAGGCATCATGCCGGTGACCTACATACACGGTCACTCCGTCCTGCTTTCGGATGCATTTATGGGGAGGAAATCCTACCAAAAGGATAATCGGCCGAACTATTTCGGCAGGCAAGTCCCGCGCACGAGGCGCTCTAAAGGAATGACCGCACGAGGCTGCCTACGAGCAGATTCCACCCGTCGATCAACACGAAGAACAATATCTTGAACGGCAGCGAGACCACGGTGGGCGGCAACATCATCATGCCCATCGACATGGTTATGGTGGCGACGATCAGGTCGATCACCAGGAACGGCAGCACGATCAGAAATCCAATCTCGAAGCCGCGGCGGATTTCCGAGATCATGAAGGCCGGTATCAGGACGCGCAAATCCACGCTGTCCGCGGCAATGTCGATTTCGCCGCGTTCGGCAGCCAGGTCGGCAAACAGCGCGAAATCCTTCTCGCGCACATTGTTCGCCATGAAGGTGCGGAAGGGCTGCGCGATCCGTTCCATCGCCACCGTCTCGCTGATCTCGTTGTCCATCAGCGGCCGCACGCCCTCGTTCCAGGCCCGGTCGAGTGTCGGCGCCATGACGTAGAAGGTCATGAAGAGCGCCAGGCTGATGAGGATGAGATTGGCCGGCGTCGACGGCAGTCCCATGCCCGCTCTAAGGATGGAGAAGGCGATGACGAAGCGCGTGAAGCTGGTCACCATGATCAGGATGCCGGGGGCGATCGACAGGACCGTGAGGAGGCCGAATATCTGGATGATATAGGCTACGGTCGTCCCGTCCACATCGCCGGCGAGGGCGCCCAGATCGAGCGTCTGGGCCTGGGCGGGCACCGCGAGCAAAAGCAGCGCCAGTGCGAAGGGCAGCGTGCGGATCATTCGAACAGGAACGTCCTGAACAGAACATTCTCCACTTGGCCGTCGCTGCGAATGCGGGCGCGCTCGAGCAGGTCCTCCTTCAGGTGCTGAAAGCCGCTCGCGCTCTCGATCTGGCGCAGCTTGACCGTGCGCATGAAGGCGAAAAGGTCCTGGTGGATGGCTTCGGCCAGAGCCGGATCCACCTGGCCCGAAAAGACCAGAGCAAGTTCCATGCGAACCCAGATCTCGGTCGGATCGGCCAGATTGGTGGTGATCGGGTCAAGGCTATGGACTACAGGCGGAAGAGGGGCTTCGCCCTCGGCAGCCGCCGGCGCAGCCGCAGCCGCAGCCTTGCTCCCGTCGTTGATGCCGGTGGGCTCGGCCTTGACGATCTGGCGCTCTTCCAGGTAGCCGCCGGTATACCAGCCCATGCCGATCGCCATTGCCGTTACGACGAGCAGGACGGCAGCCTGCACGATGACCGGCGCCCCCTTCTTTTGTTCTTCTTCCTGGATGACGAGTGTCACGGTCGCTGGCCCCTAGAATGGCAGTACTTTGTCGAGGAATTCCTGACCGTAGGGCGGTTGCTGGACTTCCGTCAGGCGCCCGCGCCCGCCATAGGAGATGCGGGCTTCTGCTATGCGCTCATAGGAGATCGTGTTGTTCGGCCCGATATCGCTCGGCCGGGCGATGCCGGCGATGGTGAGCACGCGCAGCTCCGCATTCACGCGCACTTCCTGCGTGCCCGAAATGCGCAGATTGCCGTTGGGCAGCCTTTCGGTGACGATCGCCGCGACCGTGAGCTTGATCGCTTCCGAACGCTCGGTCGCGCCGGCGCCGGTGGTCGAGGTGCCGGAGCCGATTTCGGCGTCGGCCGAACCCGACGATCCCGCGCCGCCGAGGGCGAATGTCCCGGCAAGGCCGAGATTACGGCTGGCCTGGCGCGATCGCTCCGATTCGTTCTTGAAACTCGCCTTGTCGTTGATCGAAATCTCCACCGTCAGGATGTCGCCCACTTCCAGCGCACGCGGGTCGGTGAAGAAGCGGCTCTGGCGGTCGCTCCACAGCGAGTAGCGGCTGACCGTGGAGGCGGGGCGGTTCGGGTAGTGATAGGCGGGAAGCGAGGTCGGCTCGGCCCCAGCGCCGACCGGCGAAAGGGTCGGCGGCCTGTTGAACTCGCTGTCGGCGGCGCAGCCGGCCACTGCCAGGGCCGCCACGAGCAGCGGCAGGCGGGCGAAACATATCATGAGGGATCCTCGGGGCGTGCCGCGCTGGCAATGATGGTGGTCAGGGCAGCGGCCGATTTGCTGTTCATTTCGTTGAGGATGACGCCGGCCACGCGGGGCTCCAGCTTCATGAGAATGGCGGCGGCCAGTTCCGCCCGCACCTCGGCCAGGCGCTCGGCGGCGGCGTCGGGCCGCATGCTTGCATAGATGCTTACGACGCCGCTTTCCGCCTTGGCCAGGAAAGCGTCCCGGCGGGCGAGCCAGCCCTCGTATTCTGAGCGCTTTTCCTCCAGCGCCACGATGCGTTCGTCTATCTCGCCGCGCAGCTTTTCAAGCTCCAGGCGCTGCAGCGAATAACGCCGGTCGCGGGCGGCGTCGGCGATGTTGGCGCAGAACCGCTCGATCTCGTCCTGCGTGGCGTTGGCCATGGTCTCGGCCGCCTGCAGGGCGCGCTGGCCCGGCGCCGTGGACAGCGCCAGCACGGCCACGCACAAGGTCAGAGCACAACGATCCCAGCGGAGGGTTTTCGGCCATCGCGGCACGGAGAGCTTCATGGTCACGATCCCTACTGCAACACAAGCTCGGCCTGCAGGGCGCCGGCCGATTTGATGCCCTGGAGAATGGCGATGATGCCGTCGGGCTTTACGCCGAGGCGGTTGAGGCCCGCGACCAGCGTCTGCAGGTCCGGTCCGTCGAGAATGGCGACCCGCGCATCCGGCTGATCAGCCTCGATAACGGTATAGGGCTCGACCGCTGTCTCGCCGCGCGAGAAGGGTTCGGGCTGCACGACCTGCGGCATCTCCGTGATGCGGACGGTGAGCGCGCCGTGGGAGATGGCGACGCGCGAGATGCGGACATTCTGGCCGATGACGACGGTGCCGGTGCGTTCGTCGACGACGACGCGGGCGGGGCCATCGGATTCGACGATGAGGTTTTCGATTTCGGCATAGAAGCGCGCGGCCGAGATCTTTTCCGGCCGGCGTATCCTGATGGTTCGCGCGTCCTGCTCGGCGGCGGTGCTCATGCCGAAGCGCTGCGCGGTATAGGCGTTGATGGCGTCGGTGATGCGCACGGCGGTGGAGAAATCCGGGTTGCGCAGTTGCAGCGTCAGCACGGAAGTATCGCCGAACTCCGCCGCGACCTGCCGTTCGATGATACCGCCATTGGGCACGCGGCCGGCGGTGGGCACGCCCTGCGTCAAGGATTCCGCCTGCCCCTGCGCGCTGAACCCTGAAACGATAACCGACCCCTGCGCCACCGCATAGATGTCGCCGTCGGCCGCCCGCAGGGGAGTCATGACGAGCGTGCCGCCGGCCAGCGATGTGGCGTCCCCGAGCGAGGAAACAGTCACGTCGATGCGCGCACCAGATTGGACGAAAGGCGGCAGATTGGCCGTCACGATGACCGCTGCGACATTCTTGGCGCGGGCGCGCCCGCCTTCCGTGGCGATACCGAGGTTCTCGAGCATGGCGCGGATGGATTGCTCGGTGAAAGGGGCGTTGCGCAGGCTGTCGCCGGTGCCCTTGAGGCCGATGACGAGGCCATAGCCGACGAGCTGGTTGTCCCGTGCGGCCTGCAGTTGTGCGATATCCTTGATGCGGGAGGCGGCCATGGTGCCGGAACCGCTGCCGAGCGCCGAGGGGGAGGACGGGTATGACGGCGCGGAAGCCTGAACATAGTCGTAATCGGCCGCGCCGGAGGACGTCGCGATGGCCATTGCCGCTAAGAGGACGAGGCGGCCGATCATGACGCGCCGACCTGCACCGTGCCGTCGGCCATCACGATACCGCTGAACACGGCGCCGCTATCGGCGTTGCGCAGCTTAATCATATCGCCCGCCGCGCCAGACTGAAGCGGTACGGCCATCAGCGATATGGTCAGCGCTCCCTGGCGGTAGACAGCCGTAACGGCGGTGCCGGTTTCTACGAGGTAGGCCTCGCGCACCGAGGACAGAGGCACCAGCCGGCCTGGCAGCAATGTGCGCCGTGCAACCTTGCCGTCGAGGTCGGTCATGCTGCGCGCAATCTCGGCCCCGCCGCGCGGCGGCCGGCGCAGGGCCACCTCGTCGAGCGCATCCATGGTGACCACCTGCCCCGGATAGATGACGCGGGTGGGGATGACGGCGATCTCCTGCGCGCCGGCCGGGCCGGCCAGCATGCAGGCGAAAAGCGGCAGGACTGTCGCCAGTCCTGCCAGCAAGGCCCGCCGCGGGAGAAAACCGTGTTGCATCTATCGCATCGCCTGGGTGACGGTGGCGGCCATCTCGTCCGCCGCCTTGATGACCTTGGAGTTCATTTCATAGGCGCGCTGCGCCGAAATCAGCTCGGTGATCTCCTTCACCGGATCGACGTTTGAATCTTCCAGGTAGCCCTGCTCGACGGTTGCGAAGCCGGGATCGCCCGGCACGCCGACATTGGCGGGACCGGACGCGGCGGTTTCGCGGAACAGATTGTTGCCTATGGGTGCAAGGCCGGCTTCATTGGCGAAATTGGCAAGCGTGAGCTGGCCCAGATCCTGCAGATCTTCCTGTCCGTCGATGCGGGCGAAGACCTGTCCGGTCTTGTTGACGATGACTTCCACAGTGCCCTCGGGGACGACGATGGCGGGATTGACCGGGAAGCCGTCGGCGGTGACGAGCTGGCCGGTGGCATTGGTGTTGAAGGCGCCGGCGCGGCTGTAGAGCATTTCCCCGTCCGCGCCTTCGATTTCGAACCAGCCCCTGCCGACCAGCGCCATGTCGAACTTGTTGCCGGTGTTGGTGAGAGAGCCCTGGATGTGGACGTTGCGCACGGCCGAGGTCTTGACGCCGAGACCGATATTGGCCCCCTCCGGCACGATATTGGCGTTTGCCCGTTCCGGCACGCCCTGCAGCCGCTCGACCTGATAGAGCAGGTCGGAAAACTCGGCCCGCGCACGCTTGAACCCGGTGGTGTTGATATTGGCGATGTTGTTGGCAATCACCTCGAGATTGAGCTGCTGCGCGCTCATGCCGGTGGCTGCGATGGATAGGGCCTTCATATTCTTCTTCCTCAGATCGCCATGCGGCTGACTTCGAGATAGGCGGTCACGATCTTGTCGCGGATGGCGATGGCCGCCTGCAGGGATTGCTCGGCGCTCATCACTGCGTCGACGACCTGACGCGTGTCGGCCTCGCCCTGCAGCGCCTTGACCGAAAGCTGTTCGGCCGATTCGAGACGGCTGACGGTGCTCGTCGCCAGTTCGCTCAGCATCGCCGCAAAGGCGTCGCCGGACGGAGCCGCCGCGCCCTGTGTCTCCTGCCCAGGCAGGATCGATTGCGGTCCCGAAAGCCTCGTAAGTTCACCTATACCGGAAATCATCAGCTGCTCCGCAGGAGGTCTATGGTCATGGAAATGAGTTCACGCGCCTGCTTGATAACCTGGAGATTGGCCTCGTAGCCGCGGTTCGCCTCGCGCATGTCGGACATTTCGACCAGCATGTTCACATTGGGCCGCTTGACGTAGCCGGCCTCGTCGGCGGCTTCGTGGCCGGGATCATAGTCGATCGTGAAATCGCCGGGATCGCGGGAGATGGCGGAGACCTCCACCATGCTGCCGCCGCTGGCCTTGTCGAGCTCGGCCGAGAAGCTGATCGTCTTGCGGCGATAGGGATCGCCGCCCGGTATGTCGCTTGTCGACTGGGCGTTGGCGAGGTTTTCGGAAACGATCCGCATCCGCTCCGACTGGGCGGTCAGGCCGCTGCCGGCCACTTTCAGCGCGGTGGAGAGAGCATCCATCAGGTCAGCTCCTCGTGGTCATCATCATCATGCGGTGGAAGGATTTGACGATGGCGGTGTTGAGTTCGAATGCGCGGCGTATTTCGCCGGCTTTCACCAGTTCGTCCTCCATCACGACGCTGTTCTTCGAGGGAAGAAGCTTGGGATCGTCGGCTTCGTTGAGACCGAAGGACGCCGGCGTCGCACCGTGCTGGTTGTGAGAGGCATCGGTGGCCTGCATGGCCACGCGCGTGTTGTTCAGCACGCTTTCGAAAGGCTCGACATCGACCGCGCGGTAGCCGGGCGTGTTGACGTTGGCGACATTGCCGGCCACGGCGGCCTGGCGGACCGAAAGCCACCGAGCCTGCTGCGTGGCCAGATCGAACAGGTTAACCGGTTGCATGGCGACTCCCACGATTGTTCGCCACGGAATCTAGGCGGCCAGTCTTGCGTGGGCCTTGCGTCGTCCCTCAAGGTTGGCCGAGGGCGATCTCGGCGTTTCGGGTGGTCGTCAGCACCCAGCCTTCATTGCGCTTTTCGATGGAGGCGACGCGGCTGCCGTCGGGGAGGGGCGAACCCCGCTCGACGATCCAGAAGCCGTCCTGGTCCTCGATCATGGCGCGCCCGGCAGCGGCGTGGATGAGCTGAAACGCCACGACGTCGCCGGGGAACGGCTGGGTAACGGGACCGCCTTCCTCGAAGGAGGTCGCGCCGATCGTGCCGGTGGGAATGAAGTCAAGCTGCTCAGGCGCCATGCCGAGCGGAATCCTGGCGCCTGTGAGCTGGGGCTGAAGCGTGGCGGCGCTTCCCGCACTTGCCTCGCGGCCGGCAAATTTCAACGGCCTGATGCCGAACTGCTCCTGGTTGAAAAAGATATACCAGGGAAACACCGCGCAGACGACGGCAAGGCCGATCCCGCACATGGCAAGCAGCCAGTCGCCGCTCGTCCGATGGCTCATATTCGTGCGCCAGCGGCCTTGCAGCCGCCAGTTGCGGCGGACGCGGCTGTTCGGCGCCTTCGGCTCGTCGTCCATGTCCAGCGCCTCGACGGGCGTCATGTCAGGCAGCACGAGGTCGGCGAGCTTATCCTTCACGCGGCGTCTCCCTGGCTTTCAGCCTCGTGGCCAGTTCGGCGAAAGGATCAAGCACCGGCGGATCCTGGGGCGACTGGCGCAGCACATCGTAGATGACGGGGACCTGGCGGACGGCCGCGTCCAGCTCGGCATCGACGCCGGCCTGGAACCCGCCCAGAAGACGAATGTCCCTCGTTTCCTCGAAACGGGCGATCATCGCCTTCAAGTGCTGAACCAGGCGGCGCTTGTCCTCGCCCCAGGCATGCTGGGCGAGCCGCGAGATCGAGGCGAGCGGGTTGATGGGCGGATACCGCCCCTGCTCGGCGATCGCGCGGTCGAGAACGACGTGGCCGTCGAGGATGCCGCGCACGTTGTCGGCCACCGGGTCGTTGTGGTCGTCGCCGTCGACGAGCACGGAGATGACGGCAGTGATCGTGCCGGCGCCCGCTTCGCCGGGCCCCGCGCGCTCCAGAAGGCGCGGCAGGTCGGTGAAGACGGAAGCCGGATAGCCGCGTGCGACCGGCGGCTCGCCCGCGCTGATGGCCACTTCGCGCGCGGCATGGGCATATCGGGTGATGGAATCGACGATGAGCAGCACACGCTGCCCCAGATCGCGAAACGCTTCGGCCACACGCATGGCCGTATCGGCCGCGCGCCGGCGCATCATGGCGCTTTCATCGCTGGTGGCGACGATTGCGATGGCCTTTTCAAGGCCTCTGTCTCCCAGCGTGTCTTCCAGGAACTCGCGCACCTCGCGGCCGCGCTCGCCGACCATGGCGACCACGACCGTGTCGAAAGCATCGGCACGGGCAAGCATGGCGAGCAGCGTCGATTTGCCGACGCCCGAACCGGCGAAGATGCCGATGCGCTGGCCGTGGCACAGGGGCGTGAAGATGTCGATGGCGCGCACCCCCGTGCTGAAGGGCTTCACGACGCGCTGGCGCTTCAGCGCGGCCGGCGTCCGCGATGTCGGGAGCGCGTTGTCGGCCGGGCGCACCAGCGCCGGCCCGCCGTCGATCGGTTCGGCCAGGGCGTTGATGACGCGCCCGCGCCAGCTTTCGTGCGGGACGATCGTCAGCGGTCCGCTGGAGAAGGCCGGCTGGCCAAGATTGGCCTGCTCGTTCTGCCCGAAGGGCGCGACCAGAATGTCCTCGCCATTGATGCGGACGACTTCGCCGCGGTGGCTCCGGCCCTGGTGCTGATAGGAGACGATGTCGCCGAGGCAGGCAGCGGCGGAAAGCCCGCGCACGCGGTAGTGCACCGGCGTCACCTCGGAAATGCGCCCGCCATGCTTGATGGCCAGCCGCGGGTCGCTGAAGCGCAGGTAGAGACCTTCAAGGGCCTCCAGCGCCTGGGTGCCCCGGAGCTCCCCGGACATGGCTGCCACCTCACGAACCCATGGTCTTGATGGCGTCCTTGAGCGCGGTGTCGCTGTCGCGCATCAGCGTCGTCACCTGCTCGAACGCCCGCTGGACCTGGATCAGGCGCATCATCTCGTGAACCGGGTTGACGTTGGACTGCTCGACGAAGCCCTGGGCGATGCCCACGTCAGGCTGGTCCACGACCGGCTGCGGCTGGTTGCCGGGAATGAAGCCGGAATTGCCGTAGCGGACCGAGTTCGGCCCCGGATGGAAGGAGAACAGCCCGATGGCGCCGGCAAGCTGCCCGTTCTGCCGCAAGGTGCCATCGGCGCCGGCCTCGGGCGGCCCCGCAAACGGATCGAGCAGCAGCGGCGCACCGCCGGCGTCGAGCACAGGGTGGCCTTCGAGCGTCACGAGTTCGCCCGTGTCGCGCAGCGTAAAGCGCCCGTCGCGGGTGACGACCGGGCCCGCGGGCGTCTCTATGGCGAACCAGGCATCTCCCTGGACGGCGAAGTCGAAGGGATTGCCCGTCTCCTGCAGCGCGCCGGCCGCGGTGTCGTAGGAATCCTCACCTGTCGAGACGAAGCTCACCGCCTCGTTCGTCAGGCCCGTCAACACATCGTCGAAAGTGACGCCGCCGGCGCGGAAGCCGGCCGTCCCGCTATTGGCCACATTGTCGGCGAGCGTCGTCATCCGGCGCTCCAGCGCCATCTGCGCGGAAAGCGAGACATAAAGTCCGGTCTGCATCTATTTCCTCATCTGGGCGATGGTCAGCAGCATATCGGTGGAGATGCCGAACTCCGCCGGTTGCGCAAAAAGCGCGGCAATCGAGCTGTTCGGCGTGTAGCTGGGATTTTCGATCTCCCACATGGTGGTGAAGCGCTTCAGGAATTCCTCGACCTTCTCCGGATCCTTGAAGTCCGCGATGTCGATGCGGTCCTTGAACATGTCCACCTGCTTGTCGATATCGGCTTGGGCAAGGGCTTGCGGAAAACCCAACGCGGTGCGCACCACCTGGGCCAGGGCCGGATCGGCGAGCACCTCGTAGAAATTCTTGATGCCGCCGGCCTTGCGCTGGAAATAAAGGGCCAGCCGCACGCCTTCGTTCTGCTTGCCGGCGTCTTCTTCCAGCGTCTGGCGGAGATATTTGTCGATCGTGCCGGTCGTGGGGCTGTAGAAGGTGGTCGTCGCCTCGCCGTCGCGGGCGAAATTGAAGGTCTTCACGAAGTCGCGGTAGCGCTTGTCGGACAGGCTGTTGGCGAAGCTTTTCTCGTCATCGATCCCGCCTTCCAGCGCCTTGACCATGAAGGCCTTGGCGTAGGCCATATCCTCCAGCCCATGCGCCTTCATCGCATAGCGGAAGAGGCGTTCGTCGCCGACGAAGTCCTCGATCGTTTTCACATTGCCGATGTTCTCGCGATAATAGTCGGTCTCGCGGTTCACAAGCGGCTGGCTCTCGACGCGATTGAGCGAGCTCGTGATGTCTCTGGAGATCAGCTGGTAGCTGGTAAATGTGTTGATCACGCCACGGCTCCCGCAAGATGGACCGTTCGGAAGCTAGCGGCCGTGCCTTGCGCGAGGCTTTCCCTTCCGTTTCAGCCCCGTCTCCGGCGTTCAAGCCTCACGCAAGCCACGGCGGCTAGGCATGGGACGGCTGAACTCAACCGAGGGCACTTCGTGAGCATTCTGATTGGTCTGATCGTCACATTTGGCTGCGTCATAGGCGGCTTCATGGCCATGGGCGGTCACGTTGACGTGCTGATACAGCCGTGGGAGTTCGTCATCATCTGCGGCGCGGCGATCGGCACCTTTCTGGTCGCCAACCCGATGGGCGTGGTCAAGGACACCGGCACGGCCAGCCTCGAAGCCTTCAGGCAGAAAGTGCCCAAGCAGACGGAATATCTGGAAACGCTGGGCGTGCTGCATGCGCTCATGCGCGAATTGCGGGCCAAGTCCCGCAGCGAGGTCGAGGCGCATATCGACAATCCGGATGAATCGGCGATTTTCCAGGCCTTTCCAACGGTGCTCGCCAACAGGGACCTGACCCATTTCATCTGCGATTACTGCCGCATCATCATCATCGGCAATGCGCGTCCCTTCGAGATCGAGGCGCTGATGGACGAGGAAATCCAGACCATCCGCCGCGACAAGCTCAAGCCGTACCACGCGCTGCAGGGCATGGCCGACGGCCTGCCCGCGCTTGGCATCGTGGCCGCCGTCCTCGGCGTCATCAAGGCCATGGGCGCGCTCGATCAGTCGCCGGAAATCCTGGGCGCGCTGGTGGGGGCGGCGCTTGTGGGAACCTTCGTCGGCATCTTCATGTCCTATGCGGTCGTCGGACCGATCGCCACCAAGATCAAGATCGTTCGCGAGAAGAACAACCGGCTCTACGTCATCGTGAAGCAGACGCTACTGGCCTATATGAATGGGTCGCTGCCGCAGGTCGCGCTCGAATTCGGCCGCAAGACGATCTCCGCCTATGACCGGCCGTCGATCGATGCGGTGGAGCAGAGCACCATGACCCCCGGTGCCGCTGCCGGCGGCATCGAAAAGAAGGCGGCTTGAAGCGAAGATGACGCCGGGCGCTGACAATCCTGAGCTGATGCGCAAGCTGATCGTGGAGCGCCTGGTGGGGGCGACCGGCGATCCGCGGCATGTCGCGGAGGCAGCCAGGGCGACCTCCATGCGCGCTCTTCCCGCCCTGGCGGACATGTTCCGCGAGAAGTTTGCCTCCCCCGTCATGCTCGATGTCGGCGACATCGACATTGTGCGCCTTGCCGAGGTGAAGCCGGACCGCGATGCCTTCGATGCGATCGTCGTCGTGCCGGGAGACCGATCGCGCGACGCCCTGACCATGCGTCTCGACGCGCGGGCGCTATCGTTGCTGGTCGGTGCGTTCTTCGGCGGCGATCCCGACATTCCTCCGCCGCCGCTGGCGCGCGCCCCCTCGCGGATCGAGCTCGATGTCGCCACCATGGTGTTCGAGGCATTCGCGCAGGCCATCAACGGTGCGGGAGCACGTGCGCTCGGCCTGCGACTGCCCATTCCGCAGCCGCTTTCCGGCCCGACCGATTTCAAGCGTTTCGTCGTACGCGACGGACCGGGGGTTCGCGTCACCTTCACCCTGGGCGTCGGCGACGAGATGGGAGAGCTGACGGCCTGGTTGCCGCAGAGGGTGATCCTGGAAACGCGCGCCGTTGCAAAGCCCGATCCGGCAATGGAGCAGGCAAGGGCGGTCGAGTGGCACCATCGCTTCAGTGAGGAAGTGAAGCGCTCGAATGTCGAAATCGAAGCGACCATTCCACTGGCGCGCATGTCGCTGCGCACGCTGGCGGGCCTTCAGGTCGGCCAAATCCTGGAGCTCAGCGATACGGCGCAAACGGAAACGAAGCTCTCGGTGCGCGGCCGCGCGGTGTTCGTCTGCGAGTTCGGCAAGCTGGGCAAGCACTACACCGTGCGGGTACGGCAACCCTTCGATGCGAGACAGGAAGTCATAGACGGGCTGATGGCCGGCTGAGGCCTGCTCTCCCGACAGGAGTGAAAGAGAATGACCAAGACCGATCCGGCGAGCGAACAGGGCAATGACGAGCAGCTCAACAAGGCGATCGAGGAGCTACGGGGCGTCCTCCATGACGGCGCGCAGGGCGCCGGTGCTCATGGTGGCTCGCCCAACGCCGACATGATCATGGGCATACCCGTCGACGTGCAGATCGTGCTCGGCAGCGCCGAGATGCCGGTCTCCGAACTGATGGCGTTGCAGAAGGGGTCGACCGTATCGCTGGACCGGCGCATCGGCGAGCCCGTCGATGTCGTCGTCAACGGGCGACGCATCGCGCGCGGCGAAATTACGCTTCTGGAAAACGATCCCGGCAGGTTCGGCGTGAAGCTGACCGAGATCGCGGGCTGAGTCCCGTTGCGTAGCGGCTTGTCGGGAGAACAACGCTCATGAACCAGCCATTGAAGCTGACCCAGGCGCAGAAAGCGGCGGCTATCCTGGTCGCCATGGGAAAGCCTTCGGCGGGAAGGCTCCTTAAGTTCTTCAAGCAGGAAGAACTCAGAGCGCTGATTGAGGCCGCGCGGCTGCTGCGGACCATTCCGCAGGCGGAGCTTGAAAAGGTCGTGCGCGAGTTCGAAAACGAGTTCACGGTGGGTGCCGGCTTGCTGGATTCGGCCGACAGCATGGACACCATCCTTGCCGAATCGCTTTCGCCCGAAGAGGTCAACATCCTGCTTGGCCGCAGCGAGCCGCCGCCGCCCAGCCTGGAGGAAGTGTGGACCGAGCTCGAGAAGATCGACGCGGAGCGGCTTTCGCATATCCTGCGGGCCGAGCACGACCAGACGGTGGCGGTCATCATGACCAGCCTTGCGCCGCAGGCCGCCTCGCGCGTCTTGGTGCTGCTCGACAAGGCACAGCGTGGGGCCGTGGTGCGCCGCATGGCGACGATGGGACAATTGCCGATTGCCGCCAAGCAGGTGATCGAAAGGCGGGTCGCGGAAATCCTGCGGGCGGAAGCCAACGGCAAGGATGCTTCTGCCGGGCACGCCCGCGTGGCCAGCGTGCTCAACGAGCTCGACAAGGCGCAGGTGGACGAGGTGATGGAGGAGTTGCGCGCCACCGGCTCGGACGACGTCGACGCGATCCGCTCCCGGCTGTTCACCTTCGAGGAACTCGTCAACCTTTCGCAAAGGGCGCGGGTGGCGCTGTTCGACGGTCTGCCGACCGACCAGGTGACGCTGGCCCTGCGCGGCGCGCCGAAGGAACTTGCCGAGGCGGTCCTGTCCGCGCTCGGCGCGCGGTCACGGCGCATGATCGAGTCCGAGCTTGCAGGCGGTGACGACAATGTCTCGGCGGACGATGTCGCCCGCGCCCGCCGCCGCATCGCATCCACCGCGGTCCAACTCGCCCAGGCCGGTAAAATCGAGCTTCAGCCTTCCCAGGAAGCGGCCTGAGCGCTGGTTCCGCCGGCCGACCTGTGGGGATCTGAATGACCGAGAAGCCGGACAAGGAAAGCAAAACCGAAGAGGCGACCGAGAAGAAGATCCGCGATTCGGTGGACAAGGGCCAGTTGCCCTTTTCCAAGGAGGCGCCGGCGCTGGCTTCGTTTCTCGCGATCCTGGTGTTCGCGATTTTCTTCGCGCAGGACAGCGCCGTGCGGCTCGCCGGCTTTCTCGCCATTTTCCTGGAGCGCGCCGACGGATGGTCGCTGGAGACGCAGAGCGATGCGATCGCGCTTTATCGCATCGTGTTCCTGGAGATTTCCAAGGTCGTGGGAACGCTGATGGTGCTTCTGATCGCCGCCGGAATATCCGCATCCGTGCTGCAGAACGTGCCGCGCTTCGTACTCGACCGGGTGCAGCCGAAGATGTCGCGCATATCGCTCAAGGAGGGCTGGACGCGCCTGTTCGGGGCGAAGGGCATGGTAGAGTTCGCCAAGTCGCTAGGGAAGATGCTGATCGCCGGCGCCTTCGTCATCTTCACCTTGCAGGAGGCCCAGACGCGGATGCTCGCCGGCATGGTCACCCACCCCTTTGCGTTCACCGATACCATCCGCGACATCTTCATTCAGATAGTGACCGCGATCACGCTGGTCATGGTGGTGATCGCCGTCGCCGACATCCTTTGGTCGCGCTTCAATTGGCGGCAGGACCTGCGCATGACCCGCCAGGAAGTGAAAGACGAGCAGAAGCAGACAGACGGAGATCCGCTTGTGAAGGCGCGGATGCGTTCCGTCGCCCGCGACCGGGCGCGCCACCGCATGATGTCGGCGGTGCCCCAGGCGACGCTTGTTATCGCCAATCCCACGCATTTCGCCATCGCCATGCGCTATAACCGCGACAAGGATGCAGCGCCGGTGGTGGTGGCCAAGGGGCAGGACCTTATCGCCCTGCGCATCCGGGAGATCGCACAAGCCAACGGCATACCCGTTTTCGAGGAGCCGGCGCTGGCCCGTTCCATGTACAAACAAGTTTCGGTCGATAGCATCATACCGTCACAGTTCTACAAGGCGGTCGCGGAGTTGGTGCGGCGTGTCTATCAGGCTGGGCAGAAGCCGCGACCGAACACCAACTCCATGCTTGAGGCGACATGAGATGAACCGGCAGCCTTTTTCCGCCACCCGCGAAATCATCGTCGCGAATGCCGTTCAGGACGTGGCCAATGAGCTGCGGCTGGTCGAACTGGCCGATTATATCGCCTTCATCCGGCTGGAGAGCATGGCGAGCATCGCCGATATCGTGGAATCGGCGGCAGAACTCTTCTTCATGCCGGGCACGCTGCGGCTCGGGCATGGCTGCGAGGCGCATGTGACGTGGACGGACAGTCCGCGCATTGCGCTCGACCTGGAGTTGCGACCGCAGGGGGCGACAATCTATTTCACGCTGTCGCTCACCGCCTTTCAGGCGGGCGTCGAGGTCAGCTACGTGGCCTTCGACAACCCGTCGGACGATCCCGACCTCAACTCGGTTTTTCTGCAGGAAACGCTGGAAAACTCGCGCATCCGCAAGTCCCTGCCTTCCTGCGTGAACGAGTGATCCGGGCTTTTGGCCTGACGCAATCCCGGGCGGGAACCAGGCTCAGCTTGTCCTGAAGTCACTCTACAGCATCGGCCCGGAAACCGGAACCGTTTTCGGAAAGCACGATGCACAGATTCAAAATCTCAGAGCGTCTTTCGTGCGTCCGCGTGGATGCACGGCGCTCTAAACGATCAGTCCGCCGCGCAAGGCCTTGGCGACGGCCTGGACCCTGTTGACCGCATCCAGCTTCTGGGTGGCGTTGGCGAGGTATTGGTTGGCGGTGTGTACGGAAAGGCCAAGTTTCCTGGCCATATCCTCGCTGGTCAGGCCGTTCGCCGTCAGCTTCAGGCACTGGATTTCCCTGCGGGACAGGGAGGTCGAGCGCCCGTCGCCGCGGCGCAGAGCCTCAGGCAGCGCGGCAAAAGCGCTCAGGCAGCGAAGATGAAGCTCCACCAGGGACGTGGCCGCGGCGCGGAGCTTGCTGCCGGCGACGATGACCAGTCCGCTGCGGTCTGCCTCGTCCGAAAGGCCGAAACCTATTCCCTCGCCGCAGGCCTCGCAGGGCAGGCGCCGCGCGCCCTCGATCCCGGCAAGGGCGGCGGGCAGAGCGCTGTCTGCATCGTCGGCCCACCAGAACAGGCAGATCGCGCCCGCATTTGCGCCGAAGAGGGCGCCCAAGAGGCTTTGCGGCAGCGTGTCCAGAGGCGACGCATGGCCGGGCAGGGCAAGCTCCGGTCTGCGGCTGCGCTGTGCGCCGCCTGTCCTCGTGCGGAACAGGAACAGAGCGCTTGCGCCCAGCTCTGAACGGACCGTTTCCAGCGCTGCCGCCGTCCGTGCGACTGCCTGCGGATCGGCTTCGGCGGCGTCCTGCAGATTCATATCAGCTTCAACCGGATCGCGGTGGCAATCGCCATGGCGCGGTTCTTGGCGTTGAGCTTGTGAATGGCATGCGCCACGTGGCTGTTTATTGTGTTGGCCGTGCAGTCGAGGATCAGGGCGATTTCGCCGGCTGTTTTGCCCTGCGACACCCAGGACAGGCATTCGAGCTCGCGTTCCGAAAGAGTGCTTTGCCGGGACCGGCCGGTTTCGGGCAGAAAACGAGAGAGGGCATAGATGCACGTCATCTGGATATGCGGAAGACGATCGGCGACGATGCGTCCAGGCTTGCCGGAAGACAGCATCAGGTGGAGCCGGTGCTGCGCCGAAGGCAGCGTCAGGATGTAGAATTCCTGGTGGCCGTGATGGGCGAGCCTTGCCAGGCGCGGCTGCTCGGCAAGCGCGGCAAGCCCCAGCGGATGATGGGGCCTCGCAGGAGCGCCCGGCATGGTCGCCGCGCTCGTGCGCACGATGCTTGCAATGTTCCCGGTCCCGGCGTCGGCAACGGCGTCATAGACCCAGTTGCAGGTCAGCACCCTTGCCTCATCACGCCGGCCGGAGGCGTCGATCAGAAGATGGCCGTCGGCACCCGCCAACCGGCGCTGCTCGCCGATGAAAAACGAAAGCGAAGCGCGTGCGGCAGAGCGTTCGCCGGCTCCTGCCTGGGCTCGCTCCGCTGTCTCTGTTGCCATCCGTTTCTCCGCCATCCCGACAGGTCGGTCCGCATGTTCCGGTGTGCCTCTCGCGGGCACCCGCCGAATGCGATGACGCACGTACACGCACAGGACTTTCGGGCTGCATGCCGAACGCGCCGTTCCGCCACGAGTTCGGGAATCGCAATCCGCTCGACGGTTCCGCCCGCCCAATCGGTGCAAAGAATAGGTCGGCGATTTGATTCGCGTCAACGCTGTTCGGGACTGCTCTTCAACCTGCGGGCGGCGTGATGGCGGCGCCGGTGTCGTCGAATCGGTAGAGGCGCGCGCTGTCCGGGCTGGCAAACAGGGTTTCGTCGGGCACGAATTTGTGCTCGCCGAAGAGCCGGACGGTCAGGAACCCCGCCTTCTCGCAGTCCATGTAGACGATCGTGTCGGCGCCCAGATGCTCGACATGCAGAACCGTTCCTTTGAGGTCGCCCCGGCTGCGGTCCACGGTGATGTGTTCGGGGCGCACGCCGACGGTCCTGGCTCCGGTCTGGCCGAGCAGCGCAGCCTCGATGAAGTTCATTCTGGGCGAGCCTATGAAGCCGGCGACGAACATGTTCTGCGGGTTGTTGTAGAGCTCCATCGGCGAGCCGATCTGCTCGACCCGCCCTTCGTTCAGGATGACGATGCGGTCGCCCAGCGTCATAGCCTCCACCTGATCGTGCGTGACGTAGATCATGGTGGCGTTCAGCTTGCGGTGCAGCTTGGCGATCTCGATGCGGGTGTTCACGCGCAGCGCGGCATCGAGATTGGACAAGGGTTCGTCGAAGAGGAACAGCCTCGGATTGCGCACGACGGCACGGCCGATGGCGACGCGCTGGCGCTGCCCGCCCGACAGTTCGGCCGGCCGGCGGTCGAGATAGTCGTCGAGGCCCAGCATCCTGGATGCCGTGGCGATGCGCTCGGCGATCGCATCCTTCGGTCGTCCCGCCTGCTTGAGGCCGAGGCCCATATTGTCGCGCACGGTGAGATGCGGATAGAGCGCATAGCTCTGGAAAACCATGGCTATGCCGCGCTTTGCCGGCGGGACGGTATCGACCTCATCGCCGTCGATCGAGACGGAACCGGCGGACGCATCCTCAAGGCCCGCGATCACGCGCAGCAGCGTTGATTTCCCGCAACCCGACGGCCCGACGAAGATCACGAACTCGCCGTCCTCCACTTCCAGGTCGATGCCCTTGAGGACTTCCACCTGGCCGAAGGACTTGCGGATATTTTCCAGTTTCAGCGAACCCAATTGACGATCCTCAAAGCCTGATTGCGCGACCGGTGCGCACGCTTTCGTCCGCCGCCAGGCAGACCTTCAGCGATTGGACCGCGTCTTCCATGTGCCGGGACAGGTCGACGTCTTCCCGGATCGCCTTCAGCACGAAGGCCTGTTCCCGTTCGCACAGTTCCTGGTGCCCCGGCTCGCCCTCCATGCGCATGAGCTCGTCCGGTTCGGCAAAGCTGCCGTCGGGCTTGCGCGCGGCCTTGTGCAGGCGGATCGTGGCCGTCTTGGTGTGCGTGTCGATGTCATCGGATTTGGCCCCTTCGTCCATGACGATGGAGACGCTGCCTTTGGGCGACATGATGTCCTTAACGAAAAAGGCGGTTTCGGAGATCATCGGACCCCATCCAGCCTCGTACCAGCCGACGGAGCCGTCTTCGAACAGCACCTGCAGATGGCCGTAATTATACATGTCGGGCGCAATCTCGTCGGAAAGCCGAAGCCCCATGCCGCGCACCTCCACCGGCTTCGCATCGGTGATCTGGCACATGACATCGACATAATGCACACCGCAGTCGACGATGGGCGAGGTGGTCTGCATCAGTTGCCGGTGGGTGTTCCAGGTCGGACCGCTCGATTGCTGGTTGAGGTTCATGCGGAAGACATAGGGACCTCCGAGAGCCCGCGCCTCGGCGATGAGCTTCTGCCATGACGGGTGATGGCGCAGGATATAGCCGATGACGAGCTTGCGGCCATTGGCTTTTGCCGCCGCCACCACGCGTTGGGCATCCTTCACGGTCGTTGCCAGCGGCTTTTCCACGAAGACGTGGGCGCCCGCTTCCATCGCGGCGACCGCATAGCCGGCATGGCTGTCGGAGTATGTGTTGACCGAAACCACATCCGGCTTTTCCGCGGCCAGCGCTTCCTCGAAGGAATGGCCGATTGCGTAGCTGGCCAGTTCACCACCCAGCTCGACCGGCGAGCGGTTGACGAGGGCGGCTATCTGGAAACCGGGATTGCGGTGATAGGCCAGCGCGTGGCTGCGGCCCATATTGCCGAGGCCGGCCACCACGACGCGCAGCGGCTTGTCGCTCATTTGACGGCTCCTGCTGTGATTCCGCGGATGAGTTGGCGGGAGAAGATGAGATAGAGAACGAGCACCGGCAGAATAGCCAGCGACAGGGCCGCCAGCACCGCATTCCAGTTGGTCACGAACTGGCCGATGAAGACCTGTGCGCCGAGCGTGATCGTCTTGGTTTCCTCCGACGGAGCCAGGATCAGCGGGAACCACAGATCATTCCAGATGGGGATCATGGTGAACACGGCGACGGTCGCCATGGCCGGCCGCACCAGCGGCAGCACGAGCCGGAAGAAGATCGTGTATTCGGACAGCCCGTCTATGCGGCCGGCGTTCTTGAGGTCGTCGGAGACCTGTTTCATGAACTCCGACAGGATGAAGATGGCAAGCGGCAGGCCCTGGGCCGTGTACACCAGCACGAGCGCGGTCAGCGTGTTCACGAGGCCGCCCGCCACCATCAGCTGCAATATGGCGACGGTGCCGAGCCGGATCGGGATCATGATGCCGAGCGCGAGATAGAGCCCCATCAGCGGATTGCCGCGGAAACGGTATTCGGCAAGCGCGAAAGCGGCCATCGCGCCGAAAAGAAGGACACAGGCGAGCGAAGCCACGGTGACAATGAAGCTGTTCTGGAAATAGAGCAGGAAGTCGCCCTGCTTCAGCACGGTCTCGAAGCCGATGAGCGTGAAGCTGTCGGCGTCGGGCAGCGACAGGGGAGAGCGGAAGATCGCCTGCCGCGACTTGAAGGCGTTGATGATGATCACGATCACCGGGAAGAGCGCGATGGCCGTGTAGAGCAGCAGCACGCCATGGGCTGCGGCCGAGCGGGGGAGGGATGTGCGTGCCTTGCTCATGACGATTTCAAAACCGGCTCAAAACTGGTAGCGGCGCAGCCGCGTCTGGATCATGAAGAGGTAGATGCAGACGCCGACCAGGATGATGAGGAACATCATCGAGGCGATCGTCGCGCCCATGTTCGGGTCGCCGATCTGCAGCTGGAACCCGAAGAAGGTCCGGTAGAGGAACGTGCCCAGGATGTCGGTCGAGAAGTTGGGCCCGGCCATGGCGCCCTGGGTGGCGTAGATCAGGTCGAAGGCGTTGAAATTGCCGACGAAGGTCAGCACCGAGATGATGCCGATGGAGGGCAGGATGAGCGGCAGCTTGATCTTCCAGAACTGGCTCATGCCGGTAATGCCGTCGCATTCGGCCGCCTCAAGCAACTCCTCGGGAATGGAAAGAAGCGCGGCATAGATCAGCATCATCGGAATGCCGATGAACTGCCAGACCGAGATCAGGCCGAGCGTCGTCAGCGCATATTCCTCCTTGCCGAGCCACGGCTCGAACAGGCTCCTGAGGCCGACCATGTCGAGCAGGCTGGGCGCCACGCCCCACAACGGGGAGAGGATCAGCTTCCAGGCGAAGCCGACAATTACGAAGGAAAGGATCGTCGGCACGAAGATCGCCGTGCGGTAGAAGCCGCGCAGCCGCAGACGGGGGTTGGAAAGAAGGGCGGCCAGGAGGATGCCGATCGGGTTCTGCACCGCCATGTGGATGATGAAGAACCAGGTATTGTTCCACAATGCGTTCCAGAAACTGGCCGACCAGCGCGGGTCGAACAGGAGCGTGCGGAAATTGTCGAAACCGACGAAGATCAGCCCGCTTTCGCCGCGGCCGAACAGCGAAAGCTGCAGCGTGCCGAAGAGCGGCAGGATCATCACCGATGTGTAGATCAGGACGGCCGGAGCCAGAAAAACGGCAATATGCCAGCGGACCGGCTTCTTAGCGGCTGCCATGGTTCCCCCGATTGTTCAAATCGGGGGCCGCGCCCGGCGACCCCCGATCGATCGTCCGCTATTGCTGCGGCTCGTACCAGCTTGCCAGGCCTTCCTGCAGGCGCTTGGCCGCTTCCTCGGGCGTTTCGGTGCCGTTGATCACATTGGCGGCCGCGACCCAGGTCTCGTTTTCGAGGTTGGGCGTTCCGCGCGACAGGATCTGGTATGTCGAGCGGATGGTCGGCTCGCACTTCTCGCGCCAGGAAACGAATTCCCTGGCCAGCGGGTCTTCCATCTCGACCGGCGTGGAGGAGAGGCTGAAGAAGCCCGGCAAGGCATTTGCGTAGATCGTGGCGAATTCGTCCGAGGCGACCCAGTTGAGGAAGGTCCTGGCTTCCTCGGGATGCTCCGTATCGGCGTTCATGCCCATGGCGATGTCGGTGTGGTCGGAGATGTAGCAGGTGTCGCCTTCGGCCTGAACCGGCGGCGGGAAAGCGCCCATCTCGAAATCGGCCTGCTCGTTGAAGACGGAGATTTCCCACGAACCGGCGGGATAGATCGCCGCGCGGCCGAGCGTGAACAGGTTCTGGCTGTCGGGATAGGACTGGGCTTCGAAGCCGTCGCCCAGATAGTCACGCCAGCGCGCCAGCGTTTCAAAAGGCGCGACCCATGGCTCGTCGGTCAGCTTCTGCTCGCCCTTGATGAGCGCCAGACGGCCTTCCTCGCCTTTCCAGTAGTTGGGGCCGATATTCTGGTAGCCCATGGTCGCCGCTTCCCATAGATCCTTGGTGCCCATGGCCATCGGGATATAGGTGCCGTCTTCCTTGATCTTGTCGAGCACGGCGAAGAACTCTTCCTCGGTGGCCGGCGGCTCGATGCCGAGTTCCTCGAAGGCGTCCTTGTTGTAGATGAAGCCGTGGATGACCGAGGCCATCGGCACGCAGAAGGTGGCGGAGCCGTCGTCGGTCTGCCAGGCCGACTTGGCGACGTCGGAGAAGTTCCGCATGCCTTCAAGATCGCTGAGGTCGGCAAGCTGGCCCTTCTTGTAGAGTTCCAGCGACGCGTCGAACGGCCGGCAGGTGATGAGGTCGCCGGCCGAGCCCGCCTCGAGCTTGGCGTTGAGCGCGGCGTTGTATTCGGTCGGTGCCGAAGGCGAGAACTCGACATTGATGCCCGGATGCTGGGCTTCGAAGGCGGGGATCAGTTTCTCCTGCCAGATCGCCAAATCGTCGTTGCGCCAGCTCTCGATGGTCAGCGTCACGTCCTGGGCCTGGGCCGCGCCGGACATGCCGAGCACGGTGGAGGCCATGAGTAGAATCGATAGATGCGCCCGTTTCATTCTTCATTCTCCCTATTGGGCGTCTGGGACGCCCGTTCCCGTCTGAAACCGTCCCGTGACAGGGGGCGGACATGTCGTTCAGCGTATACCCTGGCCGTCAAAATACAATTGGCGGAACGTGCCCTCTGGCCCTTCGCCCGGACTGTCGGCTATGTTCTTTTCCCGCTGACGATTTTCCCCCGCTCCCGGCGCGAATGGCTGACGCCTATTCAGGTCATTGGACAGAACCAAGTCAATACCATTTTTTCTGGAGAATCCAGACTGAAATTTTTATTCATGATAAACAGTGCTTTGTTTTGAAGCCAGCAGGACGGCATCTCGTAGTGGCCTGCTATTGGTATCTGTACGAGTTGCATGGAGGGAGATTTGCGATACCTGGTGGCGGTAGACGGGGGAGGGACGGGATGCCGCGCGCGCATCGCCGATCCCTCGGGCGCCGTGATTGGCAGCGGCCAAAGCGGGCCTGCCAATGCGATGACGGATCCCGACAGGGCCGCCTTCAACGTGATCGAAGCAGCCGAACTGGCCGCCGGGGCGGCGGGCCTCGCGCCCGATGCGCTGTCGGACGCGAAAGCGGTGATCGGGCTGGCCGGGGTCAATGTCGGCGATTATGGCGAACGGCTTCGCCGCCGTCTGCCATTCGCCGAGAGCATGGTGCTCTGGGATGCGGAGATCGCGGTTCGCGGCGCGCTCGGCCCGCATGACGGTGCTGCGGCGATCGTCGGCACCGGCTCGGTCTTCGGCGCACGCGACGGCAATGCGGTGCGCCTTGTCGGCGGATGGGGCTTTCTCATCGGCGATCAGGCGAGCGGGGCACGGCTCGGCCGCGCCCTTCTGGAGCGCACGCTCCTTGCCCATGACGGCGTGGGCTCCGGCTCCGCGCTGACCGATGCGGTCCTGAAGCGTTTCGATGGCGAGGCGCAGGAGATCGTCTCCTTCGCCCATTCCGTCAAACCTTCCGAATTCGCGGCCTTCGCCCCACAGATATTCCAGGCGGCGGAGGCCGGCGATCCGATAGCGCTTGAAATCGTCGGTGAAGGTGTGGCCGCCATCGAGGCGTCGCTGAGGGCGGTGATGCCGCGCGATTGCCGCCGCATATGCATGCTGGGCGGCCTTGCCGCGCCCTATACCCCATTTCTGGCCGAAAGTCTCAAGGCCATGCTGCATCCCGCGCAAGGCAGCGCGCTGGACGGCGCGATGGCAATTGCGGTGGAGCGGTTTACCGGCGCATGGAGCGCGGCCCGGTCTTGAGCTGCGCCCTTACCCGAGCATCCGCATCAGGTGGATCGCCTGCGCGCCCCACTCTATGCCCGCCTCTCGTATCGCCCGCAGGCGCTGCGGCACGGGCAAGGTGACCGGGAGCGGAAGGTCGCTTTCGCCGATCCTGCCGCCGATATGTTCGGCCAGGATCTTGCCGAACGCCGTGCCCGGCGCGATGCCCCGGCCATTATAGCCGCTGAAGCCGACGATGCGGCGGTCGAGGCGATGGAACTTCGGGAGGTGATCGTCGGTCATGCCGATCATACCGTGCCATCCCTGCTGAAAGCCGACATCTTTCAGCATGGGGAACATGCGCGTCATGGCGCGCCGCGCCCAGGCCTGATGAACGGACCTGCCCGTGCCCGAAAGCGCGCCGACGCTGCCAAGCACCAGGCGGCCGCTGCGATCCAGACGGAAGGACGTGAGCACCTTGTTGGTGTCCCAGGCGCCCTGCCTTTCGGGCAGGATGGCCGGCAGCGCCTCCGGGGGAAGCGGCTCGGTGGCGAAATTGAAATAGGGCAGGTGCACGAGTTCCTCGCGCAGTTGCGGCCAAAGACGGGTGGTATAGGCGTTGGTGGCGGCGATGACCCAGTCCGCCGCGATGCTGCCCCCCGCCGTGACGGCCCGCCAACGGTTGCCGTCCTCTTCCACGCGCTCGACCGGTGAACGGGTGAATATCCCGGCACCTGCCGTCAATGCAGCCGCCGCCAGTCCGCGTGCATAGCCAAGCGGCTGGATCGTGCCGGCGCGTTCGTCGAGCAGGGCACCCGAAAAGACCTCCGTGCCCGTCTTGTCGGCGGTTTCACGCGCCGAGAGCAAGCGCACCGGCGCACCGCGGCGGCACCATTGCCCGGCGCGGATTTCGAGCTGGCGCAGGCCCGCCCGGCCAGCGGCGCAATGAAGCGTGCCGGTGCTGACCGCCTCGCAGTCCATGGCGTGCTTCTTCGCCAGGGCGAAAACCAGTTTCGGCGCGTCGCCCAGGAGTTCCAGCAGGCGTTCCCCATAGGGTTCGCCGAGCGTCGCCGGCAGGTCGTCGGGAAGGACCCACATGCCCGCATTGACCAGGCCAACATTCCGTCCCGACCCGCCATGGCCGATCTCGTGCGCTTCGAGCACCGCCACCCTTGCGCCTGCTTCCGCCAGGTGCAGTGCCGCCGAAAGTCCGGTGAAGCCGCCGCCGACGACGACGACGTCGGCTTGCAGGTCACCTGTCAGGGAGGCGGTTGGCGCTGGTGCGGGGGCAGTTGCCGCCCAAAGACTGTCAGCGGCTTGGTCGAGCTTCGTCATACATGCTCCGGCTGAAAAAGATTGCGGCGGCTCCGGCATCTTCATCAGAGGGCCGGCCGCAGCGTCAAGAGGCGCGCGGGATGAAGATCGGCGGCAAGTGGTTTTCCATTTAGCGGTGGCTGTGCCAATTGCCGGGGCTGTCGGGACGTGCATTCCTGTCGATGATCAGCGTGACGTAAAGGATTTCCAACCTTGGCCCAGCCGACCCATTCCATCGCCGGCGTGAAATCAGCCTTTCCGGGACTGCTGGTCTGCCTGGTCATTGCCGCCGCCGCGCAGTTCCTGGCGGATCACTATGGCGCGCCGCAAATGCTGTTCGCCCTGCTCATCGGCATGGCGGTGCATTTTCTAGCCGATGACGTGAAGACGGC